>NZ_JBITER010000001.1:0-53906 GCF_044455345.1 Streptomyces sp. NPDC051286
GTGTTTGGGGTGGCGGATTGCTTGGTTGGTCTGCTGTCTTTTTTCACTCCCACTTTCCCACCAGTCCTAACACCCCCCGCGCGGAACCCCGTACGGCCCCCCCCCGCTTCCTGTCTGTGCAGGTCAATTACGGCCGGCAGGCCAACTACGGCCGCTGCCGAGAGCCTTCCGGCCGACGCCCGGCGGCAGCGCGGGTCGCTCCGCGGGCGGCTGTTCGATGCGGAGTGCCAGCGCCGGACACCGCCGCACGGCACGCTGTGCGCGCCCCCGCAGATGCATCGGAACCGCGGCGTCCGCGAGCGCGGGATAGCCGTCGGGGCCCAGTCTGATCAACTCCGGGACGATGTCCGCACAGAGCCCGTGGCCCTTGCAGAGCGTCCAGTCCACCGCCAGCCTCTCGCCGCTCGGGATGGACTCCTCCACGTCCTGGTAGCCGGGCGTGGGCAGCGGGAGCACTCCGAGCGTCTCCCGGCCGCAGCCGCCGCCGAGGACATGGGCGGCCAGATCGTCCGTGAACGCGGACAGGGTCGACGTGAGGAAGCGGGCCGAGCCGTCCGGATGCTTGCAGGCCCCCCGGCCCTTGACCGCCTGGGTCACCTCGCGCAGCGCCTCCAGGGCCGCGGGACCGCCGCCGTTCAGCACGTCGGAGAGTCCGCCCGCAGCGGCCGGCAGCCCCAGCTTGCAGGGGCCGCACTGGCCCGCTGTCTCGGCGGCCAGCCAGTTCGCGATCCGCAGTGATTCCCCGATCGGGCAGGTCTCGGGCCCGATCGGCAGGATCGCGCCCGCGCCCAGCGCGCCGCCCGCCGCCGCCAGGGACGCCCGGGAGACGACGGCGTCGTGCGAGGCCATCGCGTCGATCCAGGTGCCGTGGTAACCGCCGGTCAGCACGCCCTGGGGCAGTGGTGGTGCGTCGGCCAGCTGCAGCACGTACCGCAGGGGGACACCTGTGGGCACCTCGATGACCATCGGGCGCGAGACGGCGCCGGAGACGGTGAGCAGCACCGTGCCGGGCTCGTCGGGCAGGCCGGTGTGCCCGTAGCGGCGGGCACCTGTCCGGGCCGCGACGGCGAGCTGCGCGTACGTCTCCGCGTTGGACAGCAGCGTCGGGGCGCCGGCGATTCCCGACTCCGCGGCCCGCTCGCGACGGCCGGGCGGCAGGGCGGGTCCTCCGCCCGCCGCTCTGATGACGGCCGATGCCTCGCCGGAGACCATCCGCTCGGGCGTGCGCACCACGCGTGCCCGCAGCTGCTGTCCGCGCCGGTCGGACAAGCCACGCTCGGCGAGGGCGGAGCGTATGGATATCTCCGTGGAGTTGCGCGTGACGGCGACGATCAGCGTGCGGGCGCCGAGCGCCTCGGCCGCCAGGAGGGCGCCGTCCAGGATGAGGTGCGGGGCGCGGTTCAGCAGGACGGTGTCCTTGCGGCAGGCGGGTTCACCCTCACTGCCGTTGATCACGACGACGGGGCGCACCCCGCGCCGGATGGACGCCTTGGCGACGGCCCGCAGCTTCTTTCCGAAGGGAAAGCCCGCACCGCCGCGGCCGCGCAGCGAGATGGTCTCGGCCAGCTCGGCCAGTCGCTCTCCGGGCATCGGTTCCAGCGGTCCGTGCACCTTCAGGTGCATGGCGAGGTCGAGCCGCTCCACCAGATCGAACCCGGTGGTCAGCTGGGGGAGGCCGACGACACGGACTTCGGGCACGTCGGGGAGGGGGAGGTTCACGGTCGGTCTCCTGCGGGTGCCTGCCAGGGTTCTCCGGCAGGGGGCGGATAGAGGGGCCCGGGCAGCGGCGCGGTCTCGTCGGCGGCGGGCACCGGGCCGGTGGGCACATCAGCCGCGTACGGGTCGTACGAGTGCTCCTGGGCGGGCTCGTGCAGGTGACGGAACGGCTGGGTCTGTGCCCGGGCCGGCGGTGCGGGCGACGGGGCGGGCCGGCGTGCGGAGGGTTGCCGGGGGCTCGGCCCCGGCACCGGGACCGCGGTCTCGGCGGCCCGTGAGACCGCCCGGTAGGCAGCGGATATCCCGGGACCGGGGCCCGTACGGGCAGGTCCGCCGGCCGGGTCCAGGTCGAGACCTTCGGAACTGCGGGGTGGCGTCTCGTGCAGCGGCGGGGCGGACGAGGAGAGGGGTGCGCGCGGGCGCTCGAAGGATGACGGCAGCGGGGTGCCGAACAGGTCCCGTCCGAGCCCGTCGCGGCCCGTGCTGCCGTAGGCGCTCTCGTCCCGGATCAGCTGCTCCTGGCCGAGATCCTCCCGGCTGAGCGTCCCCCACCCGGGCGGGGTGACGCGCTCGGCGCCGGGCGGCGGGGACTCGCGGAGCACCGGGTCCGGTTCGGAGGCGAGGGCGTCCGCCTTGATCAGAGCGGTGATCAGCTCGGTGATCCGGCGCTTCATCGGGGGCGGCAGCTGCCGCAGGCACAGGGCGGTTGCCACCGCGAGCAGCGAGAGGCTGTACATCGCGACGACCCAGGTCGCGGGCGGCCGGCCCGCGTACAGCCCGTGGATCAGTGCGGCGCACCACGCCGGGTAGGACAGTGCGTGCAGGGCGCGCCAGCGCCCCGCCATCCGGCCCGGGGTGGCAAAGGCGCTGCGCAGCGCGCCGGTCGCGGCGGCGGCCACCATGAGCAGCCCGGCCAGTGAGCCGAAGCCGATCAGCCCGGCCGTCCCGCTCACGCCGAGGCCGAAGGGGATGAGGGCGCCGAGCAGCGCCACATGCCCGAGCGTGACCTTCACGGTGACATGGAGGAGCAGGAAGCCCAGCGAGGCGGTGGCGGCGGCCCGGTGGATGCCCTGGCCGAGCAGTCGCTGCCGCGAGGACAGGAACAGCCGGTCGGTGGCGATCAGGCCCCAGGCCACGGCCGCGGTGAGCGAGACCAGCGACAGGGCACCGGTCGTGAAGTCGAGTGCGGCGCGCAAGTCGTCGCTCCCTGCGACGGCGAGCAGCGGGATCAGAACCAGCGCGGCGACGGTCAGCCCGCCCTGTACCGTGCGGCCCGGTCCGGTGCTCAAGGTGGCGGATGAGCGGATCCTGCGATGAGGGTTCATGGGGGCGACTCCGAATGGTTCGGCAAAGCGGTCCCGTTGCCGCATGCTAGGTCGCTCCATACCGGCCAGTAGGGGGTTTGAGCGGTTGCCCCGATAGAGGGCATTACGCGGAGTAACCCCCGCTTCCCGGATGTTCCGCCGTGACCCGGCGCGTGCTCTGCCGCCGCCTCGCCGGTGCTCCGGCCGTCCGGCGTCGTCCACGGAGCGGAATCGCCCGGCTGCGCTCCGGGCCCGTGCGGTACCCTGACGCCATGCGTGCCGTACGCCTTCTGCTTAGCGAGCCGCGCTGATCAGTCCCGACCGGTGTGAATGCCTGGTTGGAATCGGCGCGGCGTCCCCTCCTGTGCGAGGGGCTTTTTCGTTTCCGTAAGCGCTGGCAGATGACGATCGATGGAGCTTTGAGGATCATGAGCGAGACGAATTCCGCAGTCGACGTGGCTGCGCCGCACCGCTATACGGCGGCGATGGCCGCCGACATCGAGGCACGCTGGCAGGACTTCTGGGACGCCCACGGCACGTACGAGGCGCCGAACCCGACGGGCGATCTGGCGGGCGACGCGGAACTGGCAGCCAGGCCGAAGAAGTTCATCATGGACATGTTCCCGTACCCCTCGGGTGCGGGCCTGCACGTCGGTCACCCGCTGGGCTACATCGCCACCGATGTCTACGCCCGCCACCAGCGCATGACCGGGCACAACGTGCTGCACACCCTGGGTTTCGACGCCTTCGGCCTGCCGGCGGAGCAGTACGCCGTACAGACCGGTACGCACCCGCGCGCCTCCACCGAGGCCAACATGGTCAACATGAAGTCCCAGCTGCGCCGGCTGGGCCTGGGCCACGACAAGCGCCGCTCGTTCGCGACGATCGAGGCGGAGTACTACAAGTGGACCCAGTGGATCTTCCTGCAGATCTTCAACTCCTGGTACGACACGGAGGCGGACCGGGCCCGGCCGATCGCCGACCTGGTCGCGCAGTTCGAGAACGGTGAGCGCCCGACCCCGGACGGCCGCGACTGGAGCGCGCTGAGCGCCGTCGAGCGAGCCGATGTCCTGGGCGAGTACCGCCTGGCGTACGCCTCCGACGCTCCCGTCAACTGGTCGCCGGGGCTGGGCACCGTGCTGGCCAATGAAGAGGTGACGGCGGACGGCCGTTCCGAGCGCGGAAACTTCCCCGTCTTCAAGGCCAAGCTGCGCCAGTGGAACATGCGCATCACCGCCTACGCCGACCGGCTGCTGAACGACCTGGACGGGCTGGACTGGCCCGAGGCGATCAAGCTGCAGCAGCGCAACTGGATCGGGCGTTCCGAAGGCGCGCGCGTCGACTTCCCCGTCGACGGCGCCGGTGACATCACCGTTTTCACCACCCGCCAGGACACCCTGTTCGGCGCCACGTACATGGTGCTGGCGCCCGAGCACGAGCTGGTGGAGCGGATCATTCCGGCCGCCTGGCCCGAGGGCACCCACCCGGTGTGGACCGGCGGACACGCGTCCCCGGCCGAGGCCGTCACCGCGTACCGCAAGCAGGCCGCCGCCAAGTCCGATGTGGAGCGCCAGGCCGAGGCCAAGGACAAGACCGGTGTCTTCACCGGTGCGTACGCGACCAACCCGGTCAGCGGCGAGAAGGTGCCCGTCTTCATCGCCGACTACGTCCTGATGGGCTACGGCACCGGCGCGATCATGGCCGTGCCGGCGCACGACGCGCGCGACTTCGCGTTCGCGCGCGCCTTTGAGCTGCCGATGCGCTGCGTTGTCGAGCCGTCGGACGACCGCGGTACGGACCCCTCCACGTGGGACGACGCGTTCGCCTCGTACGACGCGAAGCTGGTCAACTCCGCCAACGACGAGATCTCGCTGGACGGCCTGGGTGTCGTCGACGCCAAGGCGAAGATCACCGAGTGGCTGAAGGCGAAGGGCCTGGGCGAGGGGACCGTCAACTTCCGGCTGCGCGACTGGCTGTTCAGCCGCCAGCGCTACTGGGGCGAGCCCTTCCCGATCGTCTACGACGAGGACGGCATCGCCCACCCGCTGCCCGAGTCGATGCTGCCGCTGGAGCTGCCGGAGGTCGACGACTACTCGCCGCGCACCTTCGACCCGGAGGACGCCGACACCCAGCCCGAGACTCCGCTGTCCCGGAACGCCGACTGGGTCAACGTCACGCTGGACCTGGGCGACGGCAAGGGCCCGAAGAAGTACCGCCGCGAGACCAACACCATGCCCAACTGGGCCGGTTCCTGCTGGTACGAGCTGCGCTACCTGGACCCGAACAACGACGGGAAACTGGTCGACCCGGCGATCGAGCAGTACTGGATGGGGCCGCGCGAGGGCCAGCCGACCGGTGGTGTCGACCTGTACGTGGGCGGCGCCGAGCACGCCGTACTGCACCTGCTGTACGCCCGCTTCTGGTCCAAGGTCCTGCACGACCTGGGGCACATCTCGTCGGCGGAGCCGTTCCACAAGCTGTACAACCAGGGCATGATCCAGGCCTTTGTCTACCGGGACAGCCGCGGCATCGCGGTCCCGGCGGCCGAGGTCGAGGAGCGCGACGGCACGTTCTACCACCAGGGCGAGAAGGTCAGCCGCGTCCTGGGCAAGATGGGGAAGTCCCTGAAGAACGCCGTCACGCCCGACGAGATCTGCGCCGAGTACGGGGCGGACACGCTGCGTCTGTACGAGATGGCGATGGGCCCGCTGGACGTGTCGCGTCCGTGGGACACGCGCGCCGTGGTCGGCCAGTACCGGCTGCTGCAGCGGCTGTGGCGCAACATCGTCGACGAGGAGACCGGTGAGGTCACCGTCGTGGACACCGAGCCCGGCGAGGACACGCTGCGCGCGCTGCACAAGGCCATCGACGGCGTCGGCCAGGACATGGCGGGGATGCGCTTCAACACCGCCATCGCCAAGGTCACCGAGCTGAACAACCACCTGACCAAGGTGGGCGGCCCGCTGTCGCGGTCCGTCGCGGAGCGGCTGGTGCTGCTGGTCGCACCGCTGGCGCCGCACATCGCCGAGGAGCTGTGGCGCCGGCTGGGCCACACCGAGTCGGTCGTGCACCAGGACTTCCCGGTCGCCGACCCGGCGTACGTCGTGGACGAGACCGTGACCTGCGTGGTTCAGGTCAAGGGCAAGGTCAAGGCGCGGCTGGAGATCTCCCCGTCGATCTCGGACGAGGATCTGGAGGCGCTGGCCCTGGCCGACCCGGCGGTGGTCGCGGCCCTGGACGGGGCCGGGATCCGCAAGGTGATCGTGCGGGCGCCGAAGCTGGTCAACATCGTCCCCGCGTGACGGTCCGGGTCCAGGGCTGACCGCCGGTTGTCGTACGGCGGTGTGAGGGCTTTCCCCTACGGGCAGGTTGGGGGTTCCGACGGAACCCCCAACCTGCCTGTTCCGTTTACGGTTGAGGGGCCGGTACTCGGCAGCCGAACCGACATCAAGGGGCGTCATGGAAGCCGTGATCCTGATCCTGGGGCTGCTCTTTGTCGCGCTCATGGCCCTGGGCGTCTATGTGGGCGTCAAGGTCATCGGCGCGGCGAAGCGCGGCGTCGACCGCACGATCACGCAGGCGCGCCGCACCGTCGAGGACACCGCGCTGCGGGCGAAGAGCTATGGCCAGCCGGGCGTGGCCGGTGAGCTGGCGCAGCTCCGGCTCGCGCTGCGTACGTCGATGCGGGCCACGCAGGAGGCGTTGCAGACAGGGGTGGCCGAGGATGCCTCACTGTCGGAGTCGCTGGGGCTGTTCCAGCGGCTGAGCGTCCACGGGCGGGAGCTCGACGAGGAGCTGAAGAGGCTGGAGCGCGAGCCCGACCGGGCGACGGTCGCCTCGCTGCTGCCCGGGCTGAAGCAGCGCACGCAGCGGATCACGCACTCCGCGGAGTCGCTGCGGTGGGCCGCGCGCGACCGGGCACGGCAGTTCGCCGACGAAGATCTGGCGGCGCTGAACACGCAGATCGACGTGGAGGCGGGGGCGCTGCGGCACTGGACGGTGGAGGAGCCTGTGGAGCCTTCGGCGGGGGTGGACGCCCGTGCCGAAGGGCGGGCCGACACCGGCGCGGGGGCACGCCCGGGTGGGGACGGACGGGCGCGGAGTGCGGCGGTCGGCGAGGAGGGGCCGGAGGCGCTCACGGCTCGGGATCCTCGGGGGCAGGCGGGCTATCCGTGGCAGAAGGCCGCGCGGCCCGAGACGACGAACTGAGGCGGCGGGGCGGACCCGACCGGGGGACTTCGGTCGCGCGCAGGGGCGGCTGAGGGCGGTTCCGGGTGTGTACAGGCGCGTGGCCGTCGGGTCGGGCTCGAACCGACGTGACTGGTGGTGGCAGGATGCGCCCTGAAGCGACCGGATGTGATCACTCGCTCGGGGGCGGACTGCCGAGCCACCGCCCCGGCAGGTAACCTCCCGCTCATGTCCCGCCATGTCGCGATCGTCACCGATTCCACGGCCCACCTGCCGCCCGAGACGATGGAGCGGCATGGCATCACCGCGGTGCCCCTGACCGTCGTCCTCGGCGATCAGGCGCTGGAGGAGGGCACCGAGATCTCGGCCCGCTCCCTCGCGCTGGCGCTCCAGAAGCGCCGGCCCGTGACGACATCCCGGCCGAGCCCCGAGGTCTTCGCCGCGGCGTACCGGGCGGCGGCCGAGGCGGGCGCAACCGGCATTGTCTCGCTGCACCTCTCGGCCGAACTCTCGGGTACGTACGATGCCGCGCTGCTTGCCGCGAAGGACGCTCCGGTGCCGGTGCGGGTCGTGGACACCGGGATGGTGGCCATGGCCCTGGGATTCTGTGCCCTGGCAGCGGCGGAGACGGCGGAGGGGGGCGGCAGCCTGGACGAGGCGGTCGCGGCCGCCGAGAAGCGGGCCGCGGGCACCTCCGCGTACTTCTACGTCGACACGCTGGACTATCTCCGCCGCGGTGGACGCATCGGCACGGCCCAGGCCCTGCTGGGGTCGGCGCTCGCGGTGAAGCCGCTGCTGCAACTGGACGGCGGCCGCATCGAGCTGCTGGAGAAGGTACGGACGGCCTCGAAGGCGATCGCACGGCTGGAGGAGATCGTCGTCGAGCGGGCGGGCACGGGCCAGGTGGACATCGCCGTGCACCACTTGGCAGCGCCCGAGCGCGCCGAGCGACTGGCCGAGAGGCTGCGCGTGCGGGTCCCGGGACTTGCTGAACTGCATGTCAGCGAGGTGGGTGCTGTGATCGGTGCGCACACCGGCCCGGGTCTGCTGGGAGCGGTGGTTTCGCCGCGTTGATCTCGCTCCTGAGAGTGAGCGAGATATCCACAACAGGTCGGTTGTCCACCGGATACGGGCCTGCTCAGCGGGTTCGCGCAGATGTGCCTAGCGTCGTGACGCATGGCTCCCCGATCACATCGTGCAAGCAGCGGAAGTGGACCCGGCCGCGCTGCGGCCTCGGACGTGCGGGACCGACGCAGGCCCGGTGCGGGCCAAGGCGTTGATCCCGGGCCCGGCCCTGGACCCGGGCGACGACGGCCTTCGCGCGGGCGCGCCGCCGTGGTCGCTGCCGCTTCGCGGCGGCGTGCGGACGCGCTCATGGCGGGGGCGTACGGAGGATCTGCGGACCGGTCGGTGACGGGGGCAGCCCCTACCCCGGACACGGCCCCCGCACGGGCCCAGGCGTTTTCTCGTCCGGCGAGTGCCGCGCCGTCCGACCAGCCGGCGCGGGTGGCCGACGCGGCTCCGGCTGCGCCAGGGTGGTGGGAGCGGATGGTGCCCGCGGTGCGGGAGCGGCTCCCGATGTGGTTGCGGCTCAGGTGCGGTCTGGAGCCGAGAACCCTTGCCGCGCTCACCGTCGTGCTGGTCGCGGCCGCAGTCGTCGCGGCGGTCCACTTCTGGTCCGTACGGCCCCAGTCCGTACGCGCGCCCGACCCGGTCAACGAGCGTGCGCACGCCCCGACATCGGACCCGATGACGCACCCCGTCCAGACCCCCGAACCGTCACCCGGACCACCGGCCACCCCGGGACCGGACGGGCGGATCGTCGTCGACGTCAGCGGCAAGGTGCGGCGGCCGGGCATCTACCCCTTGCCGTCCGGAGCGCGGGTTGCCGACGCGCTACGGGCGGCGGGCGGGGTCCGGCCGGGCGTGGACATCACCGGGCTCAACCGGGCACGGGTGCTGCTGGACGGGGAACAGGTCGTGGTCGGCGCGCCACCCGGCGCACTCGTCTCCGGTGCCACGGGCGGCGCCGGCACGGGCGGCCCTGGTGGCCCGGCGGCCGGTCCGGTCAGCCTCAACAGCGCGACCGTGGAACAGCTGGACACCCTGCCCGGCGTCGGTCCGGTCCTTGCCCAGCACATCCTCGACTACCGCACGCAGCACGGCGGCTTTCGTTCCGTCGACGAACTCCGTGAGGTCAACGGGATCGGCGACCGCCGGTTCGCCGATCTCCAACCGCTGGTACGGCCATGACCCGCCCGCACATCCCACCGGACGTGCATACGGCGTCGGGCCGACGGCTCGGCGCCTCCGACCCGCGACAGGAGGGCCCGGTCGATCTGCGACTGGTTCCGCCGGCCCTCGCTGCCTGGGCCGCCGCGGCGCTCGCCGTGGGTGCGCCGTGGCGCTGGACGGCCGTGGGGACGGCGCTCTGCCTCGTCGCCGCCCTGGTGCTCCTCGGCGTCTCACGGGCCTCGACGACACGTGCAGCGCGCGCCCGGCCCGCCGACCACCAGAAGTGCGAGGACAGTGAGGGCAGCACTGGACGGAACCGGCACAGGCTCCATGCCACCGCGGCGGCCGCGGTGCTGCTCTGCGCGGCGGCCGGAGCGACGGCGGCGGGCCTGCACGGCGCGGACGCACGGCAGGGGCCCGTTCCCGGTCTGGCCGACCGTTTCGAGAGGGTCGAGGCGGAGGTGACGGTCACGTCCGACGCACGCCGGACCCGCCCCAGGGTCCAAGGCGACCACAGCACCCCGGCCGCTCTCCTCCTGGACGCCGAGATCACCGGGCTCACGGCACTCGACGGCGCCACCACCCGTCTCCGCACCCCGGTGCTGCTGATCGTGTCGCCCTCCGGTTCGACGGCGCGATGGGAGCGGCTGCTGCCGTCCACGAGGCTGCACGTGAGCGGCCGACTCGCGCCACCGCTGCACAGCGGGCAACGCAACGCCGCGGTCCTGCGTCCGGACGGCAAGGGGCCGCCTCGTGTCACCGGGCCGCCGACTCCTCTCCAGCGCACGGCGGGCGAACTGCGCGCGGGCCTGCGACGCGCGACGGACGGGCTGGATCCCGATGCGCGGGCGCTGCTCCCGGGGCTGGTCGTCGGCGACACCTCCAGGGTCACCCCCGAACTCCACGAGGCCTTCCAAGCAGCCGACCTCACACACCTGATGGCGGTCTCCGGTGCCAACCTGGCGATCCTGCTCGTGTTGCTCATCGGACCGCCCGGTGCTGCGCTCCGGGTCGAACGCCGTGGTCTGGCAGCCCGGTTGGGCATCCCGCTGCGGATGACCGCGCTGCTCGGCGGCGGACTCACGCTCGCCTTCGTCCTGGTGTGCCGACCGGAGCCGAGCGTGCTGCGCGCCGCGGTCTGCGGACTGATCACACTGCTCGCGATCGGTACGGGCCACCGCCGCTCGCTGATTCCCGCACTCGCCGCCGCCGTTCTGCTGCTCGTGCTGTACGACCCGTGGCTGACGCGCAGTTATGGCTTTGTCCTCTCCGTGCTGGCGACAGGCGCCCTGCTCACGGTCGCCCCGCGATGGAGTGCCGCGCTGCAACGGAGGCGGGTGCCGCCCCGGCTCGCGGAGGCGCTGGGTGCGGCCGCCGCGGCGCAGGCGGTGTGCGCGCCCGTCGTCGTGGTGCTCGCCTCGCGGGTCAGTCTGGTGGCGATTCCGTGCAACCTGCTGGCCGAGTTCGCCGTGGCACCCGCCACCGTCCTCGGGTTCGCCGCGCTCGCCGCGGCACCGGTGGCCATGCCCGTGGCCGAGCTGCTCGCCCGGATCGCGGGCTGGCCGGCCGGGTGGATCGCCTCGGTGGCCCGCACCGGGGCGGCTCTTCCCGGGGCGGAGATCGACTGGCCCGACGGCTGGCGGGGAGCGCTCCTGCTGGCCGCCCTCACGGCCCTGGCGGCGCTCTCCGCCCGCCGTATCGCCCGTCACCCATGGGTCTGTTCGGCTGCCGCGCTGCTGCTGGTCCTCGCGGTGCTGCGCCCGGTGCCGCTCACCCGGGTGCTGACGGGATGGCCGCCGCCGGGCTGGGCGTTCGTGATGTGCGATGTGGGTCAGGGCGACGCCATGGTGCTTGCGGCGGGGGACGGCGAGGGCGTGGTGATCGACACCGGACCCGATCCACGTCTGGCCGACCGCTGCCTGCGTGACCTGGGCATCACTCGGGTGCCGCTCCTGCTGCTCACACACTTTCATGCCGATCATGTCCGGGGTCTGCCAGGCGTGTTGCGGGGCAGGGCGGTCGGCGCGATCCAGACGACGAGTCTGGACGAACCACCGGACCAGGCGGCGTTCGTACGCAGAACAGCCACTGCGGCGCGGGTCCCCCTGGTACGGGCAACAGTGGGAGAGCACCGCCGCATCGGCACGCTCGACTGGCGAGTCCTGTGGCCGGCGGGAGGCACGACGGCAGGCCCCTTACCGGAGGAGCCCAACGACGCAAGTGTCGCGCTGTTCGTCCGGACCGGCGGACTGAGCCTGTTGCTCCTCGGCGACCTCGAACCCGCAGCCCAGCAAAGGCTGTTGCGCCAGTACCCGGCGCTTCCACGGGTGGACGTCCTCAAGGTCGCCCATCACGGATCCGCCCACCAGTATCCGGCGTTGCTGCGCAGCGCGCGTCCCCGGCTCGCCCTGGTGAGTGCGGGCAGGGACAACCCGTACGGGCACCCGGCGGCCCGGACCGTCGAGGCGCTGAGGGCCGGTGGAGCGGTAGTGCTGCGTACGGACCTGGACGGCGCGATCGCGGTGACGGGTGCCGGGTCGCGGCTGCGGGCGGTCGGGCGCTCATGACCACCGTCCGGCCGACCGCGCCCCGTGCATCCGCGTCGTGGCCGACCGCGCCCCGCTCGGCCGTACGCGCGACGGCGCCGCGGCAAGCGCCGCGAGCGCTGCCGGAACTTCGGGCTGCGTCTCCACCGGCTGCCCACGGTCCATCAGGTTGAGATTTTCGGACGCAACAGCTGATGCACATAAGCGGAGCGTTCAATTCGGACCTTCGGTAACACCTCCTCCCAAGCCCCTTCCAGTCGCTCCGTTTGCCTCGAACACCCCAAGAGTGATCGAATGCATGCTCGTCGGCGGGCCGCTGCTCCGACAATGACGTCCAGCCGTACGGCCCCAAGGTGAATCTCCCCCGGGGGTACGTGAAGATGTTCGGCCGTTGGCTGGGAAGAAAAAACGCAACGGGTGCGGCGCAGGGCAACCCGCTCGCGGGGCTCGCGGTGCCGCGCACTGCGGGAGTCCTGAGCTGCCGCGTCCTCGATCCGGTCAACGAGGCTGTTCAGCAGGCTGAGTTCGTCGTCACGGACAGCGCGGGCCGCAAGGTCGTCGGCGGTGAGACGGACCCCTTCGGGAACGTCCTCGCCGCCGTACCGGCAGGTGACTACCGGCTGGCTGTCACGGCCGAGGGCTTCACCCCGTTCCACGGTTCGGCCACGGTCTCCGAGAGCGGCCACTCGGGGCTCGGGGACGTCATGCTCCAGGTGGCCGTGCCCCCACAGCTGCCCGACCCCGGCGAGTGGGAGATCGAGCCCAACCACTCGCAGATCGGCTTCACGGCCCGCCACATCGGGCTGGCCCGTATCCATGGCCGATTCAACACATTCGCAGGTGCGATACGGATCGCCGACCGCATGGAGGACTCCGCCATGCACGTGATCATCGATGCCTCGTCGATCGATACCAACGTGCAGATGCGCGACGACCATCTGCGGTCCAGCGACTTCTTCGACGTCGGGCGCTATCCGACGATGGAGTTCTACAGCGACCGTTTCGTTCACCGGGGCGGCAGCCGCTGGGGCGTGAGCGGCGCGCTCACTCTTCACGGAGTCAGCCGTACCGTGATGCTGGACACCCAGTACCTCGGCGTCGGCAACGGTGTGGAAGGGGAGACCAGGGCCGCATGCCGGGCCACCACCGAGCTGCACCGTGAGGACTTCACCCTCACCTGGCAGACGATGCTGGCCCGCGGTATCGCCGCCGTCGGCTCCAGCATCGCCATCGACATGGACATCCAGATCGTCCCCAAGGGCTGAGCCCCGGGGGTGCTGCCGCCGGGCCCGCCGCCGCTGGGTGGTGTCCGGCGGATCAGGGGCGGACAGTCCTAGGGCGTGTTTCGAAAGTCCCGCCTGCCTGGCGGCGTCTGGCACGCACGCTCACTGCGTTGTCGGGCTCGCCCCGATACGCCCAGTATCGGGGCGACCCTCCGCCTTGCGATCGCACGCACCAGACGCCGCCAGGCCCGCCCTACGGGCGGACGACGCTCCTTTCGAAACACGCCCTAGGGCGCCTCCAGCCAGCCCTCGTACTCCGTCGCCAGCGCGTCGAGTGCCGATGGGTCGAGCCGGTCGTCCGCGTCCTCCACGACCACCAGCCACTGGGCGTCCTCCGCGTCGTCCTCGCCGGCCAGTGCGTCGCGTACGAGTTGAGGTTCCTCGGCGACCCCGAAACGGTCGGCGAGCTCCCCGGCCACCTCCTCCGCGCTATCGCGGTCGGGTAGCACCAGTACATGTCTCACATCGCTCACCTGCCCATTCTCCGGTACGGCGACGGGTGCGCGGAGAGGCGTCGAAGCCGGGCTGTCAGAGGGGCGTGGGATGCTGGACGGCGATGGCCACCAGAAGGAATTCCACCGACGATCCGCTCGCCCCCCTCACGCTCGCCGTGGGCCAGGAGGACCTCCTCCTCGACCGTGCGGTGCAGCAGGTGGTGGCGGCGGCCCGCGCGTCCGACGCCGACACGGACGTTCGCGACCTCACCTCCGACCAGCTTCAGCCGGGCACCCTCGCCGAGCTCACGAGCCCGTCGCTCTTCGCCGAGCGCAAGGTCGTGATCGTGCGCAATGCGCACGATCTCTCCGCCGACACGATCAAGGACGTCAAGGCGTATCTCGACGCCCCGGCCGAGGAGATCACGCTCGTCCTGCTGCACGCGGGCGGCGCCAAAGGCAAAGGGCTGCTGGACGCTGCCCGTAAGGCGGGTGCGCGGGAGGTCGCCTGCCCGAAGACCACGAAGCCTGCCGAGCGGCTCTCGTTCGTCCGGTCGGAGTTCCGGGCGCTGGGGCGTTCCGCGAGCCCCGAGGCGTGCCAGGCGCTCGTCGACTCCATCGGCAGCGATCTGCGGGAGCTGGCGAGCGCGGTGTCCCAGCTGGTCGCGGATGTCGAGGGCACGATCGACGAGGCGGTCGTCGGGCGCTACTACACCGGTCGTGCGGAGGCGTCCAGCTTCGCGGTCGCCGACCGGGCGGTGGAGGGGCGGGCGGCGGAGGCGCTGGAGGCATTGCGCTGGTCGCTGTCGACCGGGGTGGCGCCGGTGCTGATCACCAGTGCGCTGGCGCAGGGTGTGCGGGCGATCGGCAAGCTGTCCTCGGCGCGCGGGGGCCGGCCTGCGGATCTTGCGCGCGAACTGGGCATGCCGCCGTGGAAGATCGACCGGGTGCGGCAGCAGATGCGGGGCTGGACGCCGGACGGGGTGGCGGCGGCTCTGCGGGCGGTCGCGGATGCGGATGCGGGCGTGAAGGGCGGTGGGGACGACCCCGAGTACGCCCTGGAGAAGGCCGTGGTCGCTGTTGCGCGGGCGGCGCGGGCCGGGCGGCGCTAGGGCGTGTTTCGAAAGTCCCGCCTGCCTGGCGGCGTCTGGCACGCACGCTCGCTGCGTTGTCGGGCTCGCCCCGATACGGCCCAGTATCGGGGCGACCCTCCGCCTTGCGATCGCACGCACCAGACGCCGCCAGGCCCGTCCTACGGGCGGACGACGCTACTTTCGAAACACGCCCTAGTGCTGTGACCGGCAAGCTTTACCCCGTGTGGGTGCCGGGCGGTTGACGTGTTGCCCTCGATCGACGGGCGGGCCGGCCGGGACCGGTGTGTCCGGGCATGCCGAAGGCCCCGGCTGTCGCTCTGGGGAGGGCGATGGCCGGGGCCTCGGTTTCACGCTTGGTGCGCCGCACCCGCGTGGCGAACGCAGGTTCGGTGTGCGGCGCGGGGGCCGGGCAGGGGCGGGAGAGAGGGCCCGCTGGTCCGTTCCGGCGGTTTACATCAGAAAGCTCAGGCCTGGAGGGCGGCAACCTTGGAGGCCAGCGCCGACTTCTTGTTGGCGGCGGCGTTCTTGTGGATGACGCCCTTCGAGACAGCCTTGTCGAGCGCGCGCGAAGCGTCGCGAACGGCCGTGGTGGCCTTCTCGACGTCGCCCGCAGCGGCAGCCTCGCGGGCCTTGCGGATCGCGGTCTTGAGCGAGGACTTGACGGCCTTGTTGCGCAGGCGCGCCTTCTCGTTCGTCTTGTTCCGCTTGATCTGGGACTTGATGTTCGCCACGAAAGAGCCTTTTCAGGTTCGTTGGATCTTCGATGTGTGCCGCGCCGTCCGAAGGGGCCACGAAGCACAGCTGTCAACGGTACCAGTCGCGCTCCGACCGGCCCAAACCGGTCTCAGCCCCGCGGGCGTGGGACGATGGAAGCTACGTATCGATCCGACCGACCCGACATCGACCCGAGACACGGCGTTCGGCGTCTCAAGAATCAGGACCCTGCGTGCCCGCGACTCCTATCCACGTGCCCGAGCCGAGCCGTACCGACCCGGCGCTGATCCGCAACTTCTGCATCATCGCGCACATCGACCACGGCAAGTCGACCCTTGCCGACCGGATGCTTCAGCTGACGGGTGTGGTCGACCAGCGGCAGATGCGCGCTCAGTACCTCGACCGGATGGACATCGAGCGCGAGCGCGGCATCACCATCAAGTCCCAGGCGGTACGTCTGCCCTGGGCGCCCACCACGGGCGAGGGACAGGGCAGCACCCATGTCCTCAACATGATCGACACTCCCGGCCACGTGGACTTCACGTACGAGGTCTCCCGCTCGCTCGCCGCCTGCGAGGGCACGATCCTGCTGGTCGACGCCGCGCAGGGCATCGAGGCCCAGACGCTGGCCAACCTGTACCTGGCGATGGAGAACGACCTCACCATCGTTCCGGTGCTCAACAAGATCGACCTGCCGGCCGCGCAGCCGGAGAAGTTCTCCGAGGAGCTGGCCAACCTCATCGGCTGCCAGCCCGAGGACGTCCTCAAGGTCTCCGCGAAGACCGGCATCGGTGTGGACGCCCTGCTTGACCGGGTGGTCAGGGACGTCCCGGCGCCCGTCGGCAAGGCCGACGCACCGGCCCGCGCGATGATCTTCGACTCGGTCTACGACTCGTACCGCGGCGTCGTCACGTACGTCCGTGTCGTCGACGGCCAGCTCAACAAGCGCGAGCGCATCAAGATGATGTCCACCGGCGCCACCCACGAGCTGCTGGAGATCGGTGTCTCCTCCCCGGAGATGACCCCGGCCGACGGTCTCGGTGTGGGCGAAGTGGGCTACATCATCACCGGTGTGAAGGACGTCCGGCAGTCCAAGGTCGGTGACACGATCACCTCCCTGAACAAGGGTGCGACCGAGGCGCTGGGCGGCTACAAGGACCCCAAGCCGATGGTGTTCTCGGGGCTGTACCCGCTGGACGGCTCGGACTATCCCGACCTGCGCGAGGCCCTCGACAAGCTCCAGCTCAACGACGCCGCCCTGGTGTACGAGCCGGAGACCTCCGCGGCCCTCGGCTTCGGCTTCCGTGTCGGCTTCCTCGGTCTGCTGCACCTCGACGTGATCCGCGAGCGCCTGGAGCGCGAGTTCGGTCTGGAGCTCATCGCCACCGCCCCCAACGTGGTCTACCGCGTGGACATGGAGGACGGCAGCGAGCACATCGTCACCAACCCGAGCGAGTTCCCCGAGGGCAAGATCGACAAGGTGCACGAGCCGGTCGTGCGCGCCACCGTCCTCGCCCCCAGCGAGTTCATCGGCGCGATCATGGAGCTCTGCCAGAACCGGCGCGGCACCCTGATCGGCATGGACTACCTCTCCGAGGACCGGGTCGAGATCCGGTACACCCTGCCGCTCGCCGAGATCGTCTTCGACTTCTTCGACCAGCTGAAGTCCAAGACCCGCGGGTACGCCTCGCTCGACTACGAGCCCACCGGCGAGCAGACCGCCCAGCTCGTCAAGGTCGACATCCTGCTGCATGGCGACAAGGTCGACGCGTTCTCCGCGGTCACGCACAAGGACAAGGCGTACGCGTACGGCGTGCGGCTCGTCGCCAAGCTGCGCGAGCTCATCCCGCGGCAGAACTTCGAGGTGCCGATCCAGGCCGCCATCGGCTCCCGGGTCATTGCCCGTGAGACCGTCCGCGCCATCCGCAAGGACGTCCTCGCCAAGTGCTATGGCGGTGACATCTCCCGTAAGCGGAAGCTGCTGGAGAAGCAGAAGGAAGGCAAGAAGCGGATGAAGATGGTCGGCAATGTGGAGGTGCCTCAGGAGGCCTTCATCGCCGTGCTGTCGACGGACGAGTCGGGCGGCGAGGGCAAGGGCAAGAAGTAGCTCCCGGCGGATTCCCGCTTTTGGGCAGGCTCCGGCTTCCGTACCCGCTACTGGGTGGTAGCCCCACGGGCCCCTGCGCCGCAGCATGCTGCGGCGCAGGGGCCCGTTCGTTACGAAGCGGCGTCCGATTGCCTCTTACGCGGCGGACGCGGGCGCTTTACCCTGATCACGGCTTCGTGGTTACTCGCCAGTTAAACAAGCGGAACCATCCGCGCGGACAAGCACGCAGGACAAGCACGCAGACGGACGTACCCAAGCAGGAACAAGCAGCAGCACGCAGCAACCACCAATCGGTCGTGAAGCACTGCCGCAGGCCCGGAGGATGTCGTGAGCGACACACAGACCATGATCGATAACCGACCGCCCTCCGTGGCGGGCCTCTTCATCGAGCGCGTGGCGGCCACTCCGGACGGGGAGGCCTACCGCTTCCCGGTCCCGTCGGCCACCGGCCAGGGCCCCGATGAGTGGAAGTCGGTGAGCTGGGCACAGGCCGCGGAACGTGTCTACGCGATCGCCGCCGGGCTCATCGGTCTGGGCGTGGAGCCGGAGCAGCGGATCGCGCTGTCCTCCGCCACCCGCATCGAGTGGATCTTCGCCGACCTCGGTGTGATGTGTGCGGGCGCCGCGACGACCACGATCTACCCGTCGACGAACGCCGAGGAGTCGGCGTTCATCCTCGCCGACTCGGAGAGCCGGGTACTGATCGCTGAGGACGCCGGCCAGCTGGCCAAGGCCCGTGAGCGCCGCGCCGACCTGCCGGAGCTCGCCTATGTCGTCGTCATCGACCCGCAGGGCGTCGAGCCCGACGCGGCCGACCCCGAGGGCTGGGTGCTCTCGCTGGCCGACCTGGAGGCCCGCGGCGCCGAGCTCCTGACGAAGAACCCGTCCGTGGTCCAGGAGCGGGTCGGCGCGATCTCCCCCGACCAGCTGGCCACCCTGATCTACACCTCGGGCACCACCGGCCGTCCCAAGGGTGTGCGACTGCCGCACGACAACTGGTCGTACATGGCCAAGGCCACCGTGGCGACCGGCCTGATCACCGAGGACGACGTCCAGTACCTCTGGCTGCCGCTCGCGCACGTCTTCGGCAAGGTCCTCACCTCCGGCCAGATCGAGGTCGGTCATGTGACCGCGGTCGACGGCCGGGTCGACAAGATCATCGAGAACCTGCCGGTCGTCCAGCCGACGTACATGGCTGCTGTGCCCCGGATCTTCGAGAAGGTCTACAACGGGGTCGCGTCCAAGGCGCGGGCCGGTGGCGGCGCCAAGTACAAGATCTTCCAGTGGGCGGCCGGGGTCGCCCGCGAGTACGCCAAGGTGTCCCAGGACAACTTCCGGCGCACCGGCAGGGCCTCCGTACCGTTCGCACTTGGCGCCAAGCACAAGGTCGCCGACGCGCTCGTCTTCGCCAAGATCCGCGAGGCCTTCGGCGGCCGGCTCCGCGCCTGTGTCTCCGGCTCCGCGGCTCTCGCCCCCGAGATCGGCTATTTCTTCGCCGGCGCCGGCATTCACATCCTGGAGGGCTACGGGCTCACCGAGTCCAGCGCCGCCTCCTTCGTCAACCCGGGCGAGGCCTACCGCACCGGTACGGTCGGCAAGCCGCTCCCCGGCACCGAGGTACGGATCGCGGACGACGGCGAGATCATGCTGCGCGGCCCCGGCATCATGCAGGGCTACCACCGCGAGCCGGAGAAGACCGCCGAGGTGCTGGAGCCCGACGGCTGGCTGCACAGCGGTGACATCGGTGAGCTCTCGGTGGACGGCTACCTGCGGATCACCGACCGCAAGAAGGACCTGATCAAGACGTCGGGCGGCAAGTACGTCGCCCCGGCGGAGGTCGAGGGGCAGTTCAAGGCGGTGTGCCCGTTCGTCTCCAACATCCTGGTGCACGGCGCGGACCGTAACTACTGCACCGCCCTGATCGCCCTCGACGAGCCGACCATCCTCGGCTGGGCCGCCGAGCACGGCCTGGCGGGCAAGCCGTACGCCGACGTGGTCGCGTCCCCGCAGACCGTGGAGCTCATCGGCGGTTATGTGAAGCGGCTCAATGAGGGGCTGCAGCGCTGGCAGACCATCAAGCAGTTCCGGCTGCTGCCGCGCGACCTCGACGTCGAGCACGGCGAGCTCACGCCGAGCCTCAAGCTCAAGCGGCCGGTCGTCGAGCGCGAGTACAAGAACCTCATCGACGAGATGTACGTGGGGGCCCGCGAGGCGTAACGCGAGGCGTCACGAAGCGCGCGGTGCGGACGGGGTGAGCTGCCCCGTCCGCACCGTCGTTTCGCGTCGCCGTTTCTGACAAACGGTCCTGCGTCGTTCTCTGTTCACTTCGGTAACTCGGTGCTTATGGACAGGTCCGGTCTGTCACTCTGTCGGTGTCGTCAGCGGCACACGGCACGAGACAGGCCGTGCGAGAACAGGTCAGGAGCTGCGCCATGGGGCCCATTCCCTTGCAGCGGGACACCGTTCAGCGTCCCGGTACATACGTCGGCCAGGTGGAAGCGCAGCCGGTCGCCCGGACGAGTCTGCCCGGGAATGTCCTTGCGCCGGCCGCCGCCCGCCGGTTCGTCCGGGCCGCGCTGGCCGAGTGGACCGGACTGGGGCTGCCCGCGGCCGTGGGGTTCAGCGACCGGTTGGCGGACGATGCGGTGGTTGTCGTCGATGAGCTCGTCACCAATGCCGTCGTCCACGCAGGGACCACCGTCGATCTGCTCTTCCGGCTGGAGGAGGCGGCCGGGGACGAGGCCGCCGCCCTGGTGCTGGAGGTCACCGATCATCACCCCGCCCGTTCCGTGCGCAGCGAACGCCCCGGCCCGTTATCGGCCGCGGACCGGGACGGACCGGCCGAGTGCGGGCGCGGGCTGCAGGTCGTGGCCACGCTCGCCGAGCGCTGGGGCATCACGTACCGCACCGGCCTGAAGACCGTCTGGGCCCGGCTGCCCGTCGACGACTGGACCGACGCGCCCGATCCGGCAGCCGAGCCCGAACTGCACGCCGCCGAGCTGCTCGCCCCCAGCGCCCGCCGCGCCGTCCGCGACGACGCGGACTGGGCCGGGCGCGGGGCGCTCTCGTTCCTCGCCGAGGCATCGGATCTGCTCGCGGGGCAGCTCGACGAGGACATCGTGGCGGCGCTCGCCGGGCAGTTGCTGGTGCCCCGGCTCGGCGACTGGTGCGCGATCTGGCTGCAGGGCGAAGGCGGCGGGCCCTCGGCCGCGCCACGGCTGGTGCGGGTCTGGCACGCCGACGAGGACGGCACGGAGCAGCTGCGCACGGTCCTGGAGGAGGAGCCGCTCCTGCTGTCCGACGAGGCCGGCACCGGGCCGGTCCCGGTTCCGTGGCCCCTGAGCGACGGGGAGGACGAGGGGACGGCTCTGGGGTTTCGGATGACGTCGGGGGACCGCACGCTCGGCACCGTTCTGCTCGGCCGGGAGGGCGCCGCCCGGGTGCCGCACGAAGTGACCGCCCTGGTCGAGGATTTCGTACGCCGCGTCGGCCTCGCCGTCGGCGCCGCTCGCGCGTACACGCGGCAGGCCACCATCAGCCGTGTCCTGCAGCGCGGTCTGCTGCCCAGCAAGGTCGCGGAGATACCCGGCGTCACCAGCTCGCTGGTGTACGAGCCCTCCGACGACGGTGTCGTCGGCGGTGACTTCTACGACATTTTCCCGTGCCCCGGCGACCGCTGGTGCTTCGTCCTCGGCGATGTGCAGGGCAGCGGCCCCGAGGCCGCCGTCGTGACCGGCCTCGCCCGGCCCTGGCTGCGGCTGCTGGCCCGGGAGGGGTTCCGCGTCGGCGAGGTGCTGGACCGGCTCAACCGGCTGCTCCTCGACGACGCGATGGAGACCGCCGAGGCCGCCGCGCTCATGGTCGCGGCCGCGGGCGGGCAGCACCTGACGGAGGGCGGCCGGCATCTGCGGGAGGACGGTCCGCAGCTGCCGGACGGCGGGCAGCCCCGGTTCCTCTCCCTGCTGTACGGGGAGATGGTGCCGCTGCCCGGTGGTGGAGTGCGCTGCACGCTCGCCAGCGCGGGCCATCCGCTGCCGCTGCTGCTGCGGCCCGACGGCACCGTGCGGGCCGCCGCCGAGTCGCAGGTGCTGCTCGGGGTCGTCGAGGACGTCGCGTACGAGAGCCAGAGCTTCGACCTGGAGCCGGGGGACAGCCTGCTCTGCGTCACGGACGGGGTCACGGAGCGGCGCTCCGGGCCGGCGATGTTCGACGACGGGGACGGTCTCGCCCGGGCACTGGCCGGGTGCGCCGGGCTGACCGCGGAGGGGATCGCGGACCGGATCAAACGCGCCGTTCACGAGTTCGCCGAGCGCCCGCCGGACGACGATCTGGCCCTGGTGGTCCTGCAGGCCCGGTGAGCGCGGGCGGAACAGGACCGGCGACGAGTGACAATGGACGGTATGCCTTCCGTACTGCCCGATGGTGAGCCCGTGCCCGACGACGGGGCGCTGCCCCGCCATGCCCTGGAAGGTGCCGCCGACCGGCCGCTCGGCTTCTACCTGCACGTGCCGTACTGCGCCACGCGCTGCGGGTACTGCGACTTCAACACGTACACGGCGACCGAGCTGCGAGGGTCGGGCGGTGCGCTGGCATCCCGGGACAACTACGCGGCCCATCTGATCGGCGAGGTCCGCCAGGCCCGCAAGGTGCTCGGCGACGACCCGCGACCGGCCCGCACGGTGTTCGTCGGCGGCGGTACGCCCACGCTGCTGCCCGCCGGGGATCTCGTCCGGATGCTGGCGGCGATCCGTGACGAGTTCGGGCTCGCCGACGACGCCGAGATCACCACCGAGGCCAATCCGGAGTCGGTCGACCCGGCGTATCTGGCGGAGCTGCGGGAAGGCGGCTTCAACCGGATCTCGTTCGGGATGCAGAGCGCCCGGCAGCACGTGCTGAAGATCCTCGACCGTACGCATACGCCGGGGCGGCCCGAGGCGTGTGTCGCCGAGGCCCGGGAGGCGGGCTTCGAGCACGTCAATCTCGACCTGATCTACGGCACGCCCGGGGAGTCAGACGACGACTGGCGGGCCTCGCTGGACGCGGCGATCGGAGCGGGGCCGGACCATGTGTCCGCGTACGCGCTGATCGTCGAGGAGGGCACGCAGCTGGCGCGGCGGATCCGGCGCGGCGAGGTTCCGATGACGGACGACGACGTCCACGCCGACCGGTATCTGATCGCTGACGAGGCCATGGCCGCGGCGGGCTTCTCCTGGTACGAGGTGTCGAACTGGGCCCGGACGGTGGACGGGCGGTGCCTGCACAACGAGCTGTACTGGCGGGGCGCCGACTGGTGGGGCGCCGGGCCGGGGGCGCACAGCCATGTGGGCGGGGTGCGCTGGTGGAACGTGAAGCATCCCGGCGCATACGCGCAGGCGCTCGCGGAGGGGCGGTCACCGGGCGCGGGACGGGAGATCCTGTCGGCGGAGGACCGGCGGGTCGAGCGGATTCTCCTGGAGCTGCGGCTGGTCGACGGATGCCCGCTGTCGCTGCTGGCGCCCGCCGGACTGGCAGCGGCGGGGCGCGCGGTGGAGGACGGGCTGCTGGAGGCGGCGCCTTATGCGGCTGGGCGGGCGGTGCTGACGCTGCGGGGGCGGTTGCTCGCGGATGCGGTGGTCAGGGACCTGGTGGACTGAGGGGCGCGCGGGCGGGGGTGGGTCGGGGGGGGGGGCGGGGGGGGGGCGCCCCCCCCCCCCGCCCCCCCCCGCCCCCCCCCACGCGGCCCCCCCCCCCCCCCCCCGGCCGGGGGGGGGGGGGGCGGGCGGGGGGGGGGGGGGGGGGGGGGCCGGGGGGGGGGGGGGGGGCGGGGGGGGGGGGGGGGCCGCGCGGGGGGGCGGGGGGGGGCGCGGGGGGGGGGGGCGCCGCGGGGGCCGGCCCCGTTCCGCTGCCCGCCCCCTTTCCCGGAACCGGAGGCTCCACCTTCGGGCCCCCGGGCCCAGACCCTGGGGCGTGTGTCGAAAGTCCCGCCTGCCTGGCGACGCCTGGCATGCTCGCTGCGTTGTCGGGCTCGCCCCGATACGCCTGGTATCGGGGCGCCCCTCCGCCTTGCGATCGCACGCACCAGACGCCGCCAGCCCCGCGCTACGGGCGGACGGCGCACCCTCCTAGGCCGGAGCTGTCACGAAGTCGATCAGGTGTTCAACCGAGCCCAGCAGCGCCGGTTCCAGATCCTTGTACGAGCGGACCGTCGACAGGATGCGCTGCCACGCCGCGCCCGTGTTCTCCGGCCAGCCCAGTGACCGGCACACGCCCGTCTTCCAGTCCAGGCCGCGGGGCACCACCGGCCAGGAGCCGATGCCCACCGACGCCGGCTTCACCGCCTCCCAGATGTCGATGTACGGATGCCCCACCACCAGCACGTTCGCGTCGGTGACCTCGGCCGCGATTCTCGACTCCTTCGAGCCGGGGACCAGGTGGTCGACCAGGACGCCCAGACGCGCATCCGGGCCGGGGGCGAAGGAGCGGACGATGGACGGGAGGTCGTCGACGCCTTCCAGGTACTCCACCACCACACCCTCGATGCGCAGGTCGTCGCCCCAGACCCGTTCGACCAACTCCGCGTCGTGCCGGCCTTCCACGTAGATCCGGCCCGCCCGCGCCACCCGGGCCCGCGCGCCGGGGACCGCCACGGAACCGGAGGCCGTGCGGGCGGGGCGGGCCGGGCCGGTCGCCGAGGGGCGTACGAGAGTGATGACGCGGCCCTCCAGGAGGAAGCCGCGCGGTTCCATCGGGAACACCCGGTGCTTGCCGAAACGGTCCTCCAGAGTCACCGTCGGGCCCTGCGCCGTCTTCTCGCAGCGGATCACCGCACCGCAGAAGCCGGTGGAGACCTCCTCCACGACCAGATCGGACTCGGCGGGGACCTCGGGCACGGGAGCGGACTTCTTCCAGGGCGGGGTCAGGTCCGGGTGGTAGCTGCGCATCGGACGACGATAGGACGGAAACCGGTCACGACACGCCGAAGGCGTCGGACAGCCGGTCACGTTGGGCCCGTACGAACGCCGCGTCCACGACGGCCCCGTGCCCCGGCACATACACCGCGTCCTCGCCGCCCAGCGCCAGCAGCCGGTCCAGCGCGGCCGGCCAGCGCGACGGGATCGCGTCCGGGCCCGCCTGCGGTTCGCCCGATTCCTCGACCAGGTCGCCGCAGAGGACCACGGCCGGGGAGTCGGGCACGAGGGCGACGAGGTCGTGGCCGCTGTGCGCAGGGCCCAGGTTCGCCAGCAGTACCTGACGGCCGCCGCCCAGGTCGAGCGTCCATTCGCCGCAGACCTGGTGATGCGGCGCCACCAGGACGTCCGCCGCCTGCGCCGCGTCCTCCTCGGACACCCCGTGGCGTACCGCGTCGGCGTACAGCTCGTCCGCACCGCCGGTGAGAAGAGCGGCCGTACCGATGGCGCCGTACACCTCCGCCCCGGCGAATGCCGCGGTGCCGAGCACATGGTCGAAATGAGGGTGGCTGAGTGCGATATGCGTCACCCTCCGGCCGGTCATGGCCTGCACCTGGGTCCGTATCTCCACACCTTCGCGCAGCGTCGATCCCGTGTCGAAGAGCAGGGCCGCCTCCGCTCCGACCACCAGTGCGACCGTGGCGTCCCACCCGGGGAGCCTCCGGCGGCCCACGCCGTTGCCCAGTCGCTCCCAGCCGAACTCTTCCCAAGACGCGTCCATGCGGAGACGCTATCGGCATCGACCTGCGCAGTCTCGGGGTGGGGTGGCCGGTCGCCCTTGCTAGGGCCCCACCCGACCGCCGTACACTGGCGGGGGTCGCTGGCACTCGTACGCATCGAGTGCCAGGAATCACCGGAGATCGACCAGAACCACCGAGGAAACACAGCTGGAGGTGTGCGCCATGCTCAGCGAACGCAGACTCGAGGTGCTGCGCGCCATCGTCCAGGACTATGTCGGCACCGAGGAGCCCGTCGGCTCCAAGGCGCTCACCGAGCGGCACAAGCTGGGGGTCTCCCCGGCCACCGTCCGCAACGACATGGCTGTGCTCGAGGACGAGGGTTTCATCGCCCAGCCCCACACCAGCGCGGGTCGCATCCCGACGGACAAGGGCTACCGTCTCTTCGTCGACAAGCTCGCGGGGGTCAAGCCCCTGTCGTCGCCGGAGCGCAGGGCCATCCAGAACTTCCTCGACGGTGCGGTCGACCTCGACGACGTCGTGGGCCGCACCGTGCGGCTGCTCGCGCAGTTGACCCGGCAGGTCGCCGTCGTCCAGTACCCCTCGCTGACCCGGTCCACGGTGCGGCATGTGGAACTGCTGTCGCTGGCGCCCGCCCGGCTGATGCTCGTGCTGATCACGGACACCGGCCGGGTCGAACAGCGCATGATCGACTGTCCCGCGCCGTTCGGTGAGACCTCTCTCGCCGATCTGCGGGCCCGGCTCAACAGCCGGGTCGTGGGGCGCCGGTTCTCGGACGTCCCGCAGCTGGTGCAGGACCTGCCGGAATCCTTCGAGAGCGAGGACCGGGGAACCGTGTCCACCGTGCTCTCCACCCTGCTCGAAACCCTCGTCGAGGAGACGGAGGAGCGGCTGATGATCGGCGGCACCTCCAACCTCACCCGCTTCGGGCACGACTTCCCTCTGATGATCCGGCCGGTGCTGGAGGCGCTGGAGGAGCAGGTCGTGCTGCTGAAGCTGCTCGGCGAGGCCAAGGACTCGGGCATGACCGTACGTATCGGGCACGAGAACGCCCACGAGGGGCTCAACTCCACGTCCGTCGTCGCGGTCGGCTACGGTTCGGGCGACGAGGCAGTCGCCAAACTCGGCGTGGTCGGACCGACCCGCATGGACTACCCCGGAACGATGGGAGCGGTACGCGCAGTGGCACGTTACGTCGGACAGATCCTGGCGGAGTCGTAAGTGGCCACCGACTACTACGCCGTTCTCGGCGTGCGCCGCGACGCATCTCAGGACGAGATCAAGAAGGCCTTCCGGCGGCTCGCACGCGAGCTGCATCCGGACGTCAACCCCGATCCGAAGACCCAGGAGCGGTTCAAGGAGATCAACGCCGCCTACGAGGTGTTGTCGGACCCGCAGAAGAAGCAGGTCTACGACCTCGGCGGCGACCCGCTGTCCGCCTCCGGCGGCGGTGGCGCGGGCGGATTCGGACAGGGTGGCTTCGGCAACTTCTCCGACATCATGGACGCGTTCTTCGGCACGGCGTCGCAGCGTGGACCACGGTCGCGCACCCGGCGCGGCCAGGACGCGATGATCCGGCTGGAGATCGATCTCGCCGAGGCGGCGTTCGGTACCACCAAGGACATCCAGGTCGACACGGCCGTCGTCTGTACGACCTGCAGCGGCGAGGGCGCCGCACCCGGCACCTCCGCCCAGACCTGTGACATGTGCCGCGGCCGCGGCGAGGTCTCCCAGGTCACCCGGTCGTTCCTCGGCCAGGTCATGACCTCGCGGCCCTGCCCGCAGTGCCAGGGCTTCGGTACGGTCGTGCCGACCCCGTGCCCGGAGTGCGCCGGTGACGGCCGCATCCGTTCGCGGCGCACGCTCACCGTGAAGATCCCCGCCGGTGTCGACAACGGCACCCGCATCCAGCTCGCGGGCGAGGGCGAGGTCGGCCCCGGCGGCGGCCCGGCCGGCGACCTGTACGTCGAGATCCATGAGCTGCCGCACCCGGTGTTCCAGCGCCGCGGCGACGACATGCACTGCACGGTCACCATCCCCATGACAGCGGGCGCGCTCGGCACGAAGGTGCCGCTGGAGACGCTCGACGGCCTGGAGGAGGTCGACATCCGGCCGGGCACCCAGTCCGGCCAGTCGGTTCCGCTGCACGGCCGCGGCATCACGCATCTGCGGGGCGGCGGGCGCGGCGACCTGATCGTGCACGTCGAGGTGACGACCCCGTCGAAGCTGGACCCGGAGCAGGAGCGACTGCTGCGGGAGCTCGCGAAGCTGCGTGGCGAGGAGCGGCCCACCGGTCAGTTCCAGCCAGGGCAACAGGGACTCTTCTCCCGCCTGAAGGATGCGTTCAACGGCCGCTGAGGACCGTCCGCACCCGCTGTTCCCTTGCGCCGTAGCGCCCGCCCGTCCCCGGACCGGCGGGCGCTACGGCGTTCCGCGTATACCGCTCCGGTCATGACGTGGCTGATTCGGCAGGGTGCACCGGACGTGACACGATGCGGTCATGTCATCCGCGTTGACTGATCTCTGCCGGTATCCGATCGTGCAGGCCCCCATGGCGGGCGGTGTGTCCTGTCCGCAGCTCGTGTCGGCCGTTGCCGAAGCCGGTGGGCTCGGCTTCCTGGCCGCCGGGTACAAGACTGCCGACGGCATGTACAACGAGATCAAACAGCTGCGCGGAATGACCGGTCAGCCGTTCGGCGTCAACCTCTTCATGCCGCAGCCGAACCTCGCCGACCCGAGCGCCGTCGAGGTGTACCGGCACCAGCTCGCCGGTGAGGCCGCCTGGTACGAGACCCCGCTCGGTGACCCGGACTCCAGTGGTGACGACGGCTACGAGGCCAAGCTCGCGATTCTCCTGGAGGACCCCGTTCCGGTGGTCTCCTTCACGTTCGGCTGCCCCACCCGCGACGCCCTCGACGCGCTCGCCGGAGTCGGTACGTACACCGTCGTGACGGTCACCTCGCCCGAGGAGGCCCAGGCCGCCCAGCGGGCGGGCGCCGACGCGATCTGTGTCCAGGGCGTCGAGGCGGGCGGCCATCGGTCCACCCACCGCGACGACCCACAGGCCGACGACGCCGGCATCGGGCTGCTCACTCTGGTGGCCCAGGTCCGTGAGGCCGTGCAGCTGCCGCTCATCGCGTCCGGCGGCATCATGCGCGGCTCCCAGATCGCGGCGGTCGTCGCGGCGGGCGCGGAGGCGGCGCAGCTCGGCACGGCATTCCTGGTCTGCCCCGAGTCCGGCGCCCATCTGCTGCACAAGCAGGCGCTGACCAACCCGCTGTTCGTACGGACGGCCCTGACCCGGGCGTTCTCCGGACGCCCCGCCCGCGGCCTCGTCAACCGCTTCATGCGCGAGCACGGTCCTTACGCCCCCGCCGCCTACCCGCAGGTGCACCATGTCACCAGCGGGCTGCGCAAGGCCGCGGCCAGGGCCGGGGACGCGCAGGGCATGGCCCTGTGGGCGGGCCAGGGCCACCGCATGGCACGCGAGTTGCCGGCCGGCCGGCTGGTCGAGCTGCTCGCCGAAGAACTGGACGCCGCGCACGCGGCACCGAGCACAAGGAGCACGCAGTGACCGCACCGGTCTTCGTCGTCGAACAGGTCCCCGCCGGGCCCGAGTTCGTCCTGGACGGTCCCGAGGGGCGGCACGCCGTTTCGGTCAAGCGGCTGCGGGCCGGTGAGGACGTCGTCCTGACGGACGGGCACGGCCGGTGGACGGAAGGGGTCGTGCGGGCCGCCGAGGGCAAGGACCGGCTGGTGGTGACGGACCTCTGCACGGTCCACGAGGAGCCCCGTCCCACACCCCGCATCACCGTGGTCCAGGCGCTCCCCAAGGGTGACCGCGGCGAGGTCGCCGTCGAGACGATGACGGAGACGGGCGTCGACGCGATCGTGCCGTGGCAGGCTTCGCGCTGCATCACCCAGTGGAAGGGCGACCGCGGTCTCAAGGCCCTCGCGAAGTGGCGGAACACGGCCCGCGAGGCGGGAAAGCAGTCGCGCCGGGTGCGATTCCCGGAGGTGACGGACGCACTGACGACCAAACAGGTTGCCGCACTTCTGGCCACAGCCGACTTCGCGGCCGTCCTGCACGAGGACCGGGGGTACGACAGCGAGCCGCTGGCCACCGTCGGACTGCCCGCAGGGGGCGAGATCGTCCTGGTCGTGGGCCCCGAGGGCGGTGTGTCGCCCGAGGAACTGGCTGCCTTCGCCGAGGCAGGCGCCCGGACCTGCCGGCTCGGCCGGAGCGTCCTGCGCACCTCGACGGCGGGCACCGCGGCGACGGCACTGCTGCTGGGGCGCACCGGCCGCTGGGCGTAACCGCCGTATACAACACGTCCGGTGTGGCTGCAAGCGGTCTACCGCACCGCGGGGGAGTGGTGGGACCCTGCCTCGTATGGGGACATTGAGGGCATTGAGTTCATGGGGTCGCGGCCGGACCCATCGCATTCCGGCCGTACTGTGCCTCGTCGGTGCGGCGGTTGCGGGGGCCGCCGCCTGCGAGCCGATCGACGGGCTGAACTCCGCGTCCGTCGCCCTGACCACCGACCGGGCCGGAACCGCGGCGCTGGAGCGCAAAGGGGTCGATGTGCAGTGGCTGAACTGCACGGCCGAGGTCGAGGGCGGCGGTAGGACGCCGTCCTCGGCCTCGCGCTCCGCGTCCGTGCGGCAGGTGGCGCACGTCGACTGCCGCGGCCGGAACAGGGGCGGCAAGGACATCACACTCGCCGGCAAGGTCACGAAGGAGGTCAGCGGGCTTTGTGTACGGGGGGACTTGACCGGGAAGGTCGGCGGCAGGACCGTCCTGCGGGCCGATGTGCTCGGCAACTGTCACGCCACCCCCTCGACCGGCGGCATGACACCGCCGGCAGGCGGTGGAAACGGTGGTGGCGGCCGTGTCCGGCCGACCGTCACCGTGACGGTCACGGTGACCGGATATCCGCAGGGCAAGTGAGTGGGTCCGACGCGACGGCGGGGGCGGACTCCGGCCAACCCTGTTCCCCGGAACACGACCGCAGCCTAGGGTGATCGATGTGACACAGCCTGCCTATCTCCGGTACCCCCATGTCCAGGGCGAATTGATCGCCTTCACCGCCGAGGACGATGTCTGGCTGGCGCCGCTCGACGGCGGCCGGGCCTGGCGGGTCAGCGCCGACAACCGGCCCGTCCGCCAGCCACACATATCGCCCGACGGCACCCACGTCGCCTGGACATCCACCCGGGACGGCGCCCCCGAGGTGCACCTCGCCCCCGTCGACGGAGGCCCTTCGAAGCGGCTGACCTACTGGGGCGACGCGCGGACCACCGTGCGCGGCTGGACCCCCGAGGGCGACGTCCTCGTCACCAGCACCCAGGGGCAGGTGTCGCTGCGCCGCAGCTGGGCCCGGGCCGTCCCGGTCGACGGCGGGCCCGCGCGGACCCTGCCGTACGGACCGGTCGGCTCCCTCGCGTACGGACCCGGCGGACGGGTCCTGCTGCTCTCCGCCACCATGGGGCGCGAGGCCGCCACCTGGAAGCGCTACCGGGGCGGCACGGCAGGCAAGTTGTGGCTCGCACAAGCACCCGGCGAAGGCCAGGGGCCGGACGGCGTCGCGGACTTCGTACGGATCCACGAGGGCCTCGACGGCAACATCGAATGCCCGATGTGGGTCGGCGACCGTCTCGCCTTCCTCTCCGACCACGAAGGCGTCGGCGCGCTCTACTCCTCGCTCCCCGACGGCTCCGACCTGCGGCGGCACACCGACGCCGAGGGCTTCTACGCCCGCCACGCGACGACCGACGGCACCCGCGTCAGCTACGCCTCGGCCGGTGAGCTGTGGCTGCTCGACGACCTGGAAGGCGCCGGACCCCGGCGTCTCGACATCCGCCTCGGCGGCCAGCGCGCCGACCTCCAGCCGCACTCCGTCCACGCCGGGAGCCACCTCGACTCGGCGTCCCCGGACCGTACCGGCCGCGGCAGCGCCGTCGGGACGCGCGGCGCCGTCCACTGGGTCACCCACCGCGAGGGCCCGGCCCGCGCACTGGCCGTCGAACCCGGGGTGCGGGCCAGACTGCCCCGTACCTTCCAGGCCGACGGCGATCAGCACGTCGTCTGGGTCACCGACGCGGAGGGCGACGACGCCCTGGAGTGCGTACCCGCCACCGGAACCGCTCCGGGCACCGCACCGCGCCGACTGGCCGCCAACCGGCTCGGCAGGGTGCTCGACCTGGCGGCGGCCGCCGACGGCAGCCGGTTCGCCGTCGCCTCGCACGACGGCCGGATCCTGATCGTCGAGCGGGAGAGCGGCGAGGTCCACGAGGTCGACCGCAGCGAACACGGCGACGCCTCCGGACTCGTCTTCTCGCCGGACTCGGCATGGCTCGCCTGGTCCCACCCCGGACCCGAACCGCTGCGCCAGCTCAAGCTCGCGCACCTCGCCGATCTGTCCGTCGCCGAGGCCACGCCGCTCCGCTTCCGGGACTACGCCCCCGCGTTCACCGTCGACGGCAAGCACCTCGCCTTCCTCTCCGAGCGGACCTTCGACCCGGTCTACGACGCACACGTCTTCGACCTGGCCTTCGTCGGCGCCTGCCGCCCGCACCTGCTGACGCTCGCCGCCACCACGCCCTCCCCGTTCGGGCCGCAGCGTCACGGCCGCCCGACCGAGAAGGAGAAGAGCTCCGGCGGCGGCGACCAGGACAACCCCACCGCGCTGCCCGTCACCCGGATCGACCTCGACGGGCTCGCCGACCGGATCGTGCCGCTGCCCGTCGAGGCCGCCCGCTACTCCTCGCTGCGCGCGGCGAAGGACGGACTGCTGTGGCTGCGGCACCCGGTGACGGGCGTGCTCGGTACGGCGGGGGCGACGCCGGACTCCCGGGGACCGGAGACCGTCCTGGAACGGTACGACCTGGAGAAGCTGCACAGCGACGAACTCGCCTCCGACGTCAGCCGGTTCGCCGTCAGCGGCGACGGCAAGCGGCTGGTCCTGCACACCCGGGGCAAGCTGCGCGTCGTACCCTCCGACAGTCGTGTCCCGGCGGACTCCGACGACGACCACGACGGCGGCAGCGACAACAGCATCACCGTCGACCTCTCCCGGATCCGCCGGACCGTCGAACCGGCCGCCGAATGGCGCCAGATGTACGACGAGGCCGGTCGCATCATGCGCGACAACTTCTGGCGGCCCGACATGGGCGGCGTCGACTGGGACGGCGTCCTCGACCGCTACCGGCCGGTGCTGGCGCGCGTCGCCACCCATGACGACCTCGTCGACCTGCTCTGGGAGGTGCAGGGGGAGCTCGGCACCTCGCACGCGTATGTGACGCCGCCGGGCGGCCGGAACGACGACGCGAGCCGGCAGGGGCTGCTCGGGGCCGACATCTCCCGTACGGACGAAGGCCATTGGCGTATCGACCGGATCCTGCCGTCCGAGACGTCCGACCCGGCAGCCCGTTCGCCGCTTGCCGCGCCCGGCGTCGCGGTCCGCGCCGGGGACGCGATCCTCGCCGTCGACGGGCAGGAGATCGACCCCCTGACCGGGCCCGGGCCGCTGCTCACCGGTTCGGCGGGCAAGCCGGTCGAGCTGACCGTCTCGCCGGCGGACGGCGGCAATCTGCGTCATGTCGTCGTCGTGCCGACCGCGGACGAGGAGGCGCTGCGGTACCACGCGTGGGTGGCGGACCGGCGGGCGTACGTGCACGAGCAGTCCGGCGGACGCCTCGGCTATCTCCACGTCCCCGACATGGTCGGCTCCGGCTGGGCGCAGCTCCACCGGGACCTGCGGGTCGAAGTGGCCCGTGAGGGGCTGGTGGTGGACGTACGGGAGAACCGCGGCGGTCACACGTCGCAGCTGATCGTGGAGAAGCTGGCCCGCCGCATCGTCGGCTGGGACCTGCCGCGCGGTATGCAGCCGTACAGCTACCCCGGGGACGCGCCGCGCGGTCCGGTGGTGGCCGTGGCGAACGAGTTCTCCGGCTCGGACGGCGACATCGTGAACGCGGCGATCAAGGCGCTCGGGATCGGGCCGGTGGTCGGTACCCGGACGTGGGGCGGCGTGGTCGGCATCGACAGCCGGTACCGGCTGGTCGACGGCACGCTGGTCACGCAGCCCAAGTACGCGTTCTGGCTGGAGGGGTACGGCTGGGGTGTGGAGAACCACGGGGTGGACCCGGATGTGGAGGTCGTGATGGCGCCGCAGGACCATGCGGCGGGGCGGGATCCGCAGCTGGACGCCGCGATCCGGATCGCGCTGGAGAGGCTCGCGGAGAGCCCGGCGAAGTCGGCACCGGGTCTCCCGGGATAGGCGCTGGGCCTTTCTTCCGGATCTGGCCTGATCCGGAAGAAAGGCTCTCGTTCTCCTCCCCGCCCGTTCCCGGGACCGGGGCTCCGCCCCCGGTCCCGGGAGCCGGCCAACCGCGCCCGATAGCATGCCCGTGTACGGATCAACCACGCGACCGAGGAGCCCGGCCATGGCGGGAGAACCGCAGCCCGACTGCCTGTTCTGCAAGATTGTCTCGGGAGACGTCCCGGCAACCATCGTCCGCGAGACCGAGACGACCGTCGCCTTCCGCGACATCAACCCCCAGGCCCCCACCCACATCCTCGTCATCCCCCGCGTCCACCACCGCGACGCCGCCACCCTCGCCGCCGCCGAGCCGCAGATCGCCGCCGACATACTGCTCGAGGCCGCGAACGTCGCCGCCGACGAGAAGATCACCGACACCGGTTACCGGGTCGTCTTCAACACCGGCACCGGTGCCGGGCAGACCGTCTTCCACGCGCACGCCCACGTCCTGGGCGGCCGCGGAATGCAGTGGCCGCCCGGATAACGCCGAATCCCCCGAATCGCAGGCCGCCGCACTCATGTCCGTACGCGAACTCGTCGTCCTCGGCACCGCCAGCCAGGTCCCCACCCGGCAACGCAACCACAACGGCTATCTGCTGCGCTGGGACGGCGAGGGCATCCTCTTCGACCCCGGCGAGGGCACCCAGCGCCAGATGCTGCGCGCCGGCGTCGCCGCGCACGACATCAACCGGATCTGCGTCACGCACTTCCACGGCGACCACTCCCTCGGCCTTGCCGGGGTGATCCAGCGCATCAATCTCGACCAGGTCCCGCACCCTGTGACCGCGCACTACCCGGCGAGCGGGCAGCGCTTCTTCGAGCGGCTGCGGTACGCGACCGCCTACCACGAATCCGTCGAGCTGACCGAGGCGCCGGTCACGGCCGACGGGGTCCTCGCCGAGACCGCCGCGTACACCCTGCACGCCCACCGGCTCTCCCACCCCGTCGAGTCGTACGGCTACCGCCTCGTCGAGCCCGACCGGCAGCGCATGCTGCCCGACCGGCTCGCCGAGCACGGGATCAGCGGGCCGGACGTCGGACGGATCCAGCGCGAGGGCTCCCTGGGCGGCGTCGGCCTCGACGAGGTCTCCGAGCGCAGGCGCGGCCAGCGCTTCGCGTTCATCATGGACACGCGGCTCTGCGACGGCGTGTACACGCTTGCCGAGGGGTGCGACCTGCTGGTCATCGAGTCGACCTTCCTCGACGAGGACGAACGGCTCGCCGTCGACCACGGTCATCTCACCGCCGGACAGGCGGCCCGGGTGGCCCGGGAGGCAGGCGTACGGCATCTCGTGCTGACGCACTTCTCGCAGCGGTACGCAGATCCGGGTGTCTTCGCCGCCCAGGCTCGCGCCGCCGGGTTCGAGGGCGAACTGACCATCGCCCAGGATCTGATCAATGTTCCCGTCCCGAGCCGACATCAACAGCAGCAAGAGTGAGCGAGCAACCCGTGCATCTTCCCAAGGCAGAACTCCACGTCCATATCGAAGGAACCCTCGAACCCGAGCTGGCCTTCGCCCTCGCCGAACGGGGGGGCGTGGAGCTGCCCTACGCGAACGCCGAAGAGCTGCGCACCGCCTACCTCTTCGACGACCTGCAGTCCTTCCTGGACCTCTATTACGCGCTGATGGCCGTCCTGCGCACCGAGGAGGACTTCGAGCAGCTCGCCGACGCCTACCTCACCCGCGCGGCCGCCCAGGGCGTCCGCCACGCCGAGATCTTCTTCGACCCGCAGGCGCACACCGCCCGAGGCGTCCCGATCGGCACCGTCGTCGAAGGACTCGGCCGGGCGCTCGACCGCAGCGAGGAGACCCATGGCATCTCCACCCAGCTGATCATGTGTTTCCTGCGCGACCAGTCCGCCGAATCGGCCCTGGAGACCCTCGACGCCGCGAAGCCGTACCTGCACCGGATCAGCGCCGTCGGCCTGGACTCGGCGGAGGTCGGGCATCCGCCCGCGAAGTTCCGTGAGGTCTACGAGGCGGCCGGGGCGCTCGGGCTGCGGAAGGTCGCACACGCCGGAGAGGAGGGTCCGCCGGAGTACATCCGGGAGGCGCTCGACGTCCTCGGGGTCGAGCGCATCGACCACGGGCTGCGCTGCATGGAGGACCCGGCCCTGGTGAAGCGGCTCGCAGCCGACCGGGTGCCGCTCACCCTCTGCCCGTTGTCCAACGTACGGCTGCGCGCCGTCGACACCCTGGAGCAGCACCCGCTGCGGGCGATGCTGGACGCCGGGCTGCTCTGCACGGTGAACTCCGACGACCCCGCGTACTTCGGCGGATACGTCGGAGACACCTTCCATGCCGTCCACGAGGCGCTCGGACTGGAGCGTGAGCAGCTGCGCACCCTGGCCCGGAACTCCTTCGAGGCGGCCTTCCTCGACCACGACGAGGAGCGCAGGTCGCGCTACCTGGCGGAGGTCGAGGCGTACGCGTTCGACTGACCGTCCGCGCCCGACGGACCGGCCGTCCGGAACGCGTTCCTGCCGAGGCGCCTGCGCCGCAGCGCGGGCACGCTGATCTCCGTGACGGCCTGTTCGGGGGCGCCCATCCTGGGCACCGCGCCGGACAACGTGCCGGTGGTCGCGGCGAGCAGCGCCGCGGGGGCGCCGCCCCGGCGGCGGACGGAGCCGGGCACCAGCGGACGGCCGCCGGTGTGCAGCGCGACGGCCGTGACCGGGGCGGCGACCAGCAGGGTCACGAGGCCCAGGATCAGGCCCATCACCGGGTAGCCGGCCGTCTCGGACAGCACACTGCCGAGGACCGGGCCGCAGGCCACGCCGACGGACGACGCGGAGCCCGCGAGGACCGCCCAGCGGCCCCGTGCATCCAGTGACGCGGCCAGGCCGATCAGATACGACAGGACCACCGGGTAGACGGTGTTCCACGCGATCTCGCCGGTGGCGAACGAGCCGAGCCCGGCGGCCGACGAGCTGAGCACGATGCTGCCTGCGATGATCACGGTGCCGAGACCGATCGGGACGGCCCGGCCGAGTCTGGCGCCCAGCACTCCGGCGCCCATCACGCCGAGCAGGCCGGCGCCGAGCGCGGCGGCGAACACCGCGCCGATGGTGACCTCGGAGAGCCCGGCCTGGGACACGCCGATCCGGCTGCTGACCCCCCACAGGGCGTTCTGCGCCATCGACCAGACGAGCATGCCGCCCGCCAGCACCAGACCGGAGCGGCGGTGCGGCAGCCGGCCGCCCACCGGTGCCGTCGAACCGGTGGGCGCCGAGCCGCCGAGCCGCCAGGTGGCGGGCCAGACGAGCAGGGCGACCAGGGCGATCGCGGCGAACGGCAGCCGGTGGCCGCCCCCCAGGTGAGGGATCGTCAGATAGAGGGCGCCCGCGGTCGCGGAGACGCTCAGCAGGCCCAGGGACGAGGTCCGGTGCGGGTCGCGCTGCGCGGCGATACCGGCCGCAGCCACTGCCGTCGCCGTACCCGAGCCGAGCCCGCCGATCACCGCGCCCATGACCACGAGGGGCACGGAACCGGCCAGCGCCGCGCAGCCGTAGCCCACCACGGCCAGCGCCAGTCCGGCCCGCGCCGGTCTCCGCGACCCGTACCGCTCGACCCGGCCCGCCAGTGTGAACCCGGCGGTGGCCGAACTCAGCAGGAGCGCGCTGCCGACCAGGCCCGCCTGGGCCGCGCTGAGGCCCAGATGGGTGGAGAGCCGGCCGACGATGGTGGGGAGCAGGTAGGCGGCGAGGTAACCGGCGGTGAACACGGCGACCAGGGGCCACGCGGCGCGAGGGCGCGGGGACATGGGCGTTCCTGAAGACATGCCGGAGGAGGCAGGGAAGGCGGGGAGGGGTACAGCGGGGGGACGTGGCACTCGTCGGCGTCGATCGGCGACGGTGCGTGCGGGCCAATTTGTATCAAGTGCGTACAGTCGACCGAAAGCCACCTTTGAGTGATCTGGGCCACACTTGTGTTTGCTGTCCTGTGAAGCGGGTAGCGGCTCATGTTTACGCAGGTCAGTGTTGGTATGCGCAGAACCCGGGCGGCTGAGAGCCTGCCGGGCGACGTCTGATCGGGCGGTCGCCCGACAGGCTCTCAGGTACCGGCCCGGCTCACGCCCGCCCGGTGCGACGGCGCGGACCCATCCCGGACGCAGGGGTGAATCGGGCACACTGGCCGGATCTGCCACGAGCGGGGAGTACAAGGTGAGCACAGACAATCCGGGCATCGATCCACTGGACGGGCTGCGTGCCCCGCAGGACCCGGACTGCGATGTGTTCCTCACCGGCACGGTCTTCCTCGACATCGTCTTCACCGGCCTGGACAGCGCCCCGGTCCGCGGCACCGAGTCCTGGGCGCGCGGCATGGGCTCCAGCCCCGGCGGTGTCGCCAACATGGCCACCGCACTGGCCCGGCTCGGACTGCACACCTCGCTCGCCGCCGCGTTCGGCGACGACCACTACGGGGAGTACTGCTGGGACGCCCTCGAACAGGGCGAGGGCATCGACCTCTCGATGTCGCACACCGTCCCCGGCTGGCACTCGCCGGTGACCGTCTCCATGGCGTACGAGGGCGAGCGGACGATGGTCTCGCACGGACACGAGGCCCCGCCACCCGCCGCCCCCTCGCACGCGGACCGGACCTTCCCGTGCTGCCCGCCGCGCGCCCGCGCCGCCGTCGCCTCGCTGACTCCCGGACGCAGCGAGCCGTGGGTCGCCGTCGCGGCCCGGCACGGCGCCCGGATCTTTGCCGACGTCGGCTGGGACGAGACCGGCCGCTGGGACCTGGACGCGCTGCCCGACCTGCAGCACTGCCAGGCGTTCCTGCCCAACGCGGAGGAGGCGATGCGCTACACCCGTACCGACTGCCCCCGTGCCGCCGCCCGCGCCCTCGCCGAACGGGTGCCCATCGCCGTCGTCACGCTGGGCGCGGAGGGCGCCTACGCGGTGGACGCGGCGACCGGTGTCACCGCCGAGGTGCCCGCGATCGAGGTCGAGGCCCTCGATCCGACCGGCGCGGGTGACGTCTTCGTCGCCGGATTCGTCACCGGCACCCTGGCGGACTGGCCGCTGGCCGACCGGCTGGCCTTCGCCGGACTGACCGCGGCGCTCTCCGTCCAGGAGTTCGGCGGGTCCCTGTCGGCGCCGGGCTGGGCGGAGATCGCCGCCTGGTGGCAGCGGGTCCGCACCTGCGACGGGCAGGATCCGGCGGCCCTCCAGCGGTACGCGTTCCTGGAGCATCTGCTTCCCGCCACCGCCCGGCCGTGGCCGCTGCGCCGGGCCGTACCGACGATCGGCTTCCGCCACCCCGCGTGACGCGGACACGGGTGTTCGCATCGTGTGCGAAAAAGCCCTCGGTGTTGTCCGTGCGGAGTCGTAGGCTTGGTCCCAGAGGTTGTCGAGCGGCGAGAACCCTGCAACGGGAGGTATGTGCAGGCCCGAGGGCCGGCCCATGACTCAGACACCCACACAGCCGCAGGCGCGTGCCCAGATCATGATCCCGGCCGCACACCCCATGGTGATGCTCCTCGGATCGGGCGATTCGCTGCTGCGCGTGATCGAATCGGCTTTCCCGGCGGTCGATATCCATGTCCGGGGCAACGAAATCAGAGCCACGGGTGACGCAGCCGATGTCGCCCTGATCCAGCGCTTGTTCGACGAGATGATGCTCGTGCTCCGCACCGGGCAGCCGATGACGGAGGACGCAGTGGAACGGTCGATCGCCATGCTCCGGGCGAGTGGCAACGGGCAGGGGGAGCCGCAGGGCGAGACGCCCGCCGAGGTGCTCACGCAGAACATCCTCTCCAACCGCGGTCGCACGATCCGCCCCAAGACGCTCAATCAGAAGCGCTACGTGGATGCCATCGACAAGCACACGATCGTCTTCAGCATCGGACCCGCCGGCACCGGCAAGACGTATCTCGCCATGGCGAAGGCGGTCCAGGCCCTGCAGTCCAAGCAGGTCAACCGGATCATCCTGACCAGGCCCGCCGTCGAGGCGGGCGAGCGGCTCGGGTTCCTGCCCGGCACGCTCTTCGACAAGATCGACCCGTATCTGCGCCCGCTCTACGACGCGCTGCACGACATGATCGACCCCGACTCGATCCCGCGGCTGATGGCGGCGGGCACGATCGAGGTGGCGCCGCTGGCTTACATGCGTGGACGGGCACAACCTGTTTTCACGAACGTCCTGACTCCGGACGGCTGGCGTCAAATTGGCGACCTCCGGGTCGGTGACCTGGTCGTCGGTTCGAATGGCGAACCGACGCCGGTCCTCGGTGTGTATCCGCAGGGCGAGAAGGACATCTACCGGGTCACCGCCCAGGACGGTTCCTGGACCCTGTGCTGCGGCGAGCATCTGTGGACGGTGAGGACGGCCTCGGACAAGCGCCGCAACAAGCCGTGGCGAGTCCTGGAGACCCAGGAGATGATCGGGAACCTGCGTGCGGCTCACGCCCGCCGCTACGAGCTGCCGCTGCTCACGGCACCGGTGTGTTTCCCAGAGCGCGAAGTTCCGATGGATCCATACGCCCTTGGGCTTCTGCTCGGCGACGGCTGTCTCACCGGCACCACCACGCCCTCCTTCGCGACGGAGGATCCGGAACTGGCCCAGGCTCTGGAAGCCTCACTCGCCGGCGTTGTCGTGCGGCACAAGGGCGGGCCCGACTACGTCCTGAACCGGGTGAAGTCGGCCGGCGACGTGGTCACCTTGGCGAACCCGGTCACCCGAATCCTGCGTGAGCTGGACATCCTGGGCACCCGTTCGCACTCCAAGTTCGTTCCGGACGATTATCTGTACAACTCCGCCGAGGTGCGGCTGGGAGTGCTCCAGGGTCTCCTCGACGCCGACGGCGGACCCGTTGTTCAGGCGGACCGCACGTGCCGCGTTCAGTACACAACGACGTCGATCGTGCTCCGTGATGACGTGATCTCTCTCGTGCAGTCGCTCGGCGGTGTCGCGTACACCCGCCGTCGGGCAGCAGAGGGCCGGACACCGGGTCGCGCCAAGGGCCGCGAGGTCCAGCACCGCTACGACGCGCACATTGTCGACATCCGTCTCCCCGAGGGCATCGAGCCCTTCCGGCTCGCCCGCAAGCGCGACACGTACCACGCGGCCGGGGGCGGCGGTCGGCCCATGCGCTTCATCGACAGCATCGAGCCCGCCGGCCGCGAGGAGGCCGTGTGCATCCAGGTGGCGGCGGAGGACTCGCTGTACGTCACCCAGGACTACCTGCTGACGCACAACACCCTCAATGACGCGTTCATCATTCTCGACGAGGCGCAGAACACCAGCGCCGAGCAGATGAAGATGTTCCTGACCCGGCTCGGCTTCGACTCGAAGATCGTCGTCACCGGTGACATCACCCAGGTCGACCTGCCGAACGGCACCAGGAGCGGTCTGCGCCAGGTCCAGGACATCCTGGAAGGCGTGCCGGACGTGCACTTCTCCAGGCTCACCTCCCAGGATGTCGTCAGGCACAAGCTGGTCGGCCGTATCGTCGACGCGTACGAGAAGTACGACAACCGAGACAGCCACAACGGGAAGTAGTCGCAGCGCACCATGTCGATCGACGTCAACAACGAGTCCGGAACCGAGGTCGACGAGCAGGCGATCCTCGACATCGCCCGCTATGCGCTCGCACGGATGCGGATCCACCCGCTCTCCGAACTCTCGGTGATCGTGGTGGACACCGACGCCATGGAGCAGCTCCACATCCAGTGGATGGACCTGCCGGGTCCGACGGATGTCATGTCCTTCCCGATGGACGAACTGCGTCCGCCGTCGAAGGACGACGAGGAGCCCCCGCAGGGGCTCCTCGGTGACATCGTGCTCTGCCCGGAGGTCGCGAAGAAGCAGGGCGAGGACGCGGAGACCCGGCACTCCATGGACGAGGAGCTCCAGCTCCTCACCGTCCACGGGGTGCTGCATCTGCTGGGGTACGACCACGAGGAGCCGGACGAGAAGGCCGAGATGTTCGGTCTCCAGGCGGCGATCGTGGACGGCTGGCGCGCCGAGCACGGCCTGACCGGTCCGTCGCCCGCCCCCACCGTCTCGTGAGCGTCCCCCTCGTCCTCGGCGCCGTTCTGCTGGTCGTGTTCGGCTGGCTGGCGGCCTGTGCCGAGGCGGGCATCGCCCGCACGTCGAGCTTCCGGGCGGCCGAGGCGGTGCGTTCCGGGCGGCGTGGCAGCGGCAAGCTGGAACAGGTCGCGGCCGACCCGACCCGCTATCTCAATGTCGCCCTGCTCGTGCGGGTCGCCTGCGAGATGTCGGCCGGCGTGCTCGTCACGTACGTCTGCCTGAAGGAGTTCCCGGAGACCTGGGAGGCGCTGGCCGTCGCGATGGGTGTGATGGTCCTCGTGTCGTACGTGGCCATCGGCGTCTCGCCGCGCACCATCGGGCGGCAGCACCCGCTGAACACGGCGACGGCCGCAGCGTACGTGCTGCTGCCGCTCGCCAGGATCATGGGCCCGATCCCGCAGCTGCTGATCCTCCTCGGCAACGCGCTCACCCCCGGCAAGGGGTTCCGCAAGGGCCCGTTCGCCAGCGAGGCGGAACTGCGGGCGATGGTCGACCTCGCCGAGCAGGAGTCGCTGATCGAGGACGAGGAGCGGCGCATGGTGCACTCCGTCTTCGAGCTCGGCGACACGCTGGTGCGCGAGGTGATGGTGCCGCGGACGGACCTGGTCTGCATCGAGCGGTACAAGACCATCCGGCAGGCGCTGACCCTGGCCCTGCGCTCCGGGTTCTCCCGGATCCCGGTCACCGGGGAGAACGAGGACGACGTCGTCGGGGTCGTCTACCTCAAGGACCTGGTCCGCAAGACGCACATCAACCGGGAGTCGGAGGCCGATCCGGTCTCGACGGCGATGCGTCCCGCGGCGTTCGTGCCGGACACCAAGAACGCCGGCGATCTGCTGCGCGAGATGCAGCAGGAGCGCAGCCACGTCGCCGTCGTCATCGACGAGTACGGCGGCACGGCGGGCATCGTCACGATCGAGGACATTCTGGAGGAGATCGTCGGTGAGATCACCGACGAGTACGACCGTGAGCTCCCGCCCGTCCAGGAGCTGGAGAACGGCTGCTTCCGGGTGACCGCCCGGCTCGACATCGGCGACCTGGGCGAGCTGTTCGGGGTCGACGCCTTCGACGACGAGGACGTGGAGACGGTCGGCGGACTCCTGGCGAAGGCGCTCGGCCGGGTGCCGATCGCCGGGGCTTCCTCGGTCGTCGATCTGCCCGACGGGCGTCGGCTGCGGCTGACCGCGGAGTCCCCGGCAGGACGCCGGAACAAGATCGTCACCGTACTGGTGGAGCCGGAGGAGGCAGCAGCGGAATGACCCCGCAGGAGTTGAGGGCGTTCTGCCTGGAGTTCAACGCGAGCGTCGAGGAGTTTCCGTTCGGACCGGAGACGTCGGTCTTCAAGGTGCTCGGCAAGATGTTCGCGCTCAGCGCGCTGGACGCACGGCCACTCACGGTCAATCTGAAGTGCGATCCGGATGACGCGGTGCGGCTGCGGGAGGAGCACGCGGCGATCGCCCCGGGGTGGCACATGAACAAACGGCACTGGAACACGGTGACGGTGTCGGGGGTGCCGGGGCGGCTGCTGCGGGAGCTGATCGAGGACTCGTACGACTTGGTGGTGGCGGGGTTGCCGCGGGCGGAGCGGCTGCGGCTGGACCGGGGGTAGAGCGGGACCGGGTCCGGGGCGCCGCTCCGGACCCGCCCCTCCACCGCCGCAGGGGCCGGCCGCGGCCCGTCACGCGTGGCGGAGGCCCGCCGCCACTGCCCACCCCTGCCGCCCCGGGTGACCGCCCGCGTGCCGGTCCCGGCCGTCCGCTTCGTATGCTCGGCACATGACTGAGAGCACCGACCTCGGCCCCGAGGACCGCAAGATCGTCACGCTGGCGCGCAGCGCCCGCGTCCGCAACGGTGTGCCGGAGGGCGCGGCCGTACGGGACGAGACCGGACGGACGTATGTCGCGGGCACCGTACAGCTGGAGTCGCTGAAGCTGAGCGCCCTGCAGACCGCCGTCGCGATGGCGGTGGCCAGCGGTGCCACTTCTCTGGAGGCGGCCGCGATCGTTTCCGAGGCGGAGACCCCGTCGGACGCGGACCGCGCGGCGGTACGGGACCTCGGAGGGCCGCAGACCCCGGTGCTGCTGGCCGGACCGGACGGCGCGGTGCGGGTCAGTGTGACGGCCGGCTGACCTCGGATGTCGTCAGGATCCCTGTTCCCAGGGATCTTGACAGTATCTGATGGGCCATCAGTCGTGGCATTTCGCTGCCATTGACTTCTTTTCGGCCGAAGTCATGAATGGCCCCCTGCCGGCGCAGAAGAGCCTCTGCGCCGCGTCCCGCAGGAGGGGGCTCCATGCGTCCGACCACGCATCCGACCATTCGTAGATCCGCCACCCGAAGACACCCGGACCGCAGGCGCCGCTGGGCCGCCGCGCTCGGCGTCACCGCGCTCGTCGTCGCCGGGGGAGGAGGACTCGCAGGCCCCGCGCAGGCCCTGGCGACGGCCTCCGTCGCGGTGGACTTCCCGACGCACTGCATCCCGCCGGCCATGGCGGGCATCCCGCCGATCGACGGGACGACGACGGCGCAGATCAGCGTCGACAACGCCGCCCCGAAGGTGGGCGACACGGTCAACATCACGTACACCGTGGTCAAGCCGGCCGCGAGCAACCCGGTCGATCTGGCCCTGCCCGCCGACATCATGACGCCGACCGGCAAGGTCACCGTCGGCGGCGCCCAGAGCGGCAGCGTCACCGTCGCCGGTCCCAAGAAGAACGACCCCGTACCCGGCAAGGGCACCTTCCCGTCCTTCTCCATGACGGGCGCCTTCACGGTCACCGCACCCGGTGAGATCACGCTCTCGCCCGGCGACTACAACATCCACACCAGTTACATCATGGAGCTGGACACCCCCTGCACGGTGACGAACCCGCCCGCCCCCGTCTCCCAGACGGTCATCGCGACGAACGGCGGCGGCCAGGTCAACGAGCGTGCTATCCAGCTCGGTACGGCCTCCGGCAAGGCGGGCGAACCGGTCACCGTGACCGGATCGAAGTTCACCGCGGGCGCGAGCGTCACCCTGGCGGGCCGCGCCGGTGGCACCCAGACCGCGGACACGGTCACGGTGAAGGCCGACAGCCACGGCGGTTTCACCGGACGGCTCACCGTCAACGATCCGGCGACCACCGGCATCGTCGCGTACGAGGGCTCCGGCTGGGACGCCGACAAGGGCGCGGGCCCGCAGGCGTACACCGTCACCGGTGGCGGCGGGGAGATCCCCGGCGACAGCCAGCGACTCACCTCGTCCGTCAAGGCGGGCACCCTGTCCATGACCCAGGCCGGCGACACCGTCGAGATGTCGGCGGTCGACTTCGGTACGGGCGGCGCCTCCCGCGGCTCGCTGCAGACGGTGACGGTCAAGGACTTCCGCGGTGGTCCCGCGGGCTGGTCCCTGACCGGCAAGGTCACCGACTTCAGCGGCCCCGGTGGTGCGAGGATCGGCGCCTCCGCGCTCAGCTGGACCCCGGCCTGCGCGACAAAGCCCGGGAGCCCGAGTAGCTGCGCCGCAGGTTCCGAGGGTTCGGTCGGCAGTGCGGGCGCCACCCTGGCGTCCACCCCGAACGGGGCGTTCACCGGCGGTGAGTTCACCGTCGACGCCCGGCTCGCCCTGGACGTACCGGCGTACACCGCGACCGGCGCGTACTCCGGCGTGCTGACGCTCACCCTCACCTGAGCGTCGGTCCCCGACCGACCGGTGGGCCGGGCGGCGAACCCGGCCGGCCCACCCCGTCCGTACCGAGCACCCTGGGGGTTCCGCACCGTGCGCAAGCTGTACGTACTCCTCCTGGCCGCCGTCCTGCTGCTGTTCGGCGCACCCGCGGGCCATGCCGCCGACAACGGCAGCTGGTCCGTCTATCCGGCCACCACGAAGTACGGGCAGCGCCCGTACTTCTATCTCTCCGCCGACCCCGGTACCACCCTCACCGACAAGGTCACCGTCACCAACAAGACCGCCGAGCCGCTGACCTTCCGGCTGTATGCCGCCGACGCCTACAACACCGAACGCGACGGCGGGTTCGCCGTCCGCTCCCCGGACGAGAAGCAGCGTTCCATCGGCGCCTGGGCGAGGACCGACCGTGACAAGGTCACCGTGAAACCGCACGGCTCCGTCACCGTGCCGGTCACCGTCACCCTCCCGGAGACCGCCGAGCCCGGCGACCACCCAGGTGCCCTCGTAGCCCTCGACGAACGCATCGACCCCGCCGACCGGGGAGCCGTCGCCGTCGGCATCCGGAAAGCGGTCGGCGCCCGGATCTATCTCCGGGTGAACGGACCGGCGATGCCCGCGCTGTCCGTCGACGACGTCACCGTCAAGCACACCCAGCCGCTCGTCCCGGGCACCGGAGAGAGCCGGGCCGTCATCTCGTACACCCTTCACAACCGTGGGAACGTCACCCTCAACCCCAAGGTCGCCCTCAAGGCCCAGGGGCTCTTCGGCCGTACCCTGCTCGCCCGCGACCTGAAGAAGATCCCGTCCGAGCTGCTGCCCCGCCAGGAGGTCCGGCTGACCGAGCAGTGGGCCGATGCGCCGCAGCTGGAATGGGGCGAGATCAAACTGACCGCGAGCGCCCGCGACACCCACGAGTCCGCCGCCGCCCGGTACATCGCACTGCCCTGGCTGATGGCCGCGGTCCTGCTGGTGATCGTCGGCGGTGGTACGGGGATGTGGATACGGGCCCGGCGGAGCCGCATCCGCAGGGCCTGAGACGACAGCAGGCTGCCCGCTGTGCGGTGGGACCGCCGGGATCGGGGACAATGGGCGCCATGAGCGCTCGACCGAACCCAGAAGCTGCTGCGCAGCAGGCTGAGAACAACGCCCCCCACCGGGCCGGCTTCGCCTGCTTCGTGGGCCGCCCCAACGCGGGCAAGTCCACCCTTACGAACGCTCTGGTCGGCCAGAAGGTGGCGATCACCTCCAACCGGCCCCAGACGACCCGCCACACGGTGCGCGGCATCGTGCACCGCGAGGACGCGCAGCTGATCCTGGTCGACACCCCTGGCCTCCACAAACCGCGCACGCTGCTCGGCGAGCGGCTGAACGACGTCGTGCGGACCACCTGGGCCGAGGTCGACGTCATCGGTTTCTGCCTGCCCGCCGACCAGAAGCTCGGCCCCGGCGACAAGTTCATCGTCAAGGAACTCGCGGGCATCAAGAAGACCCCGAAGATCGCGGTCATCACCAAGACCGACCTGGTCGACTCCAAGCAGCTCGCCGAACAGCTGATCGCCGTCTCCCGTCTCGGCGAGGAGCTCGGCTTCGAATGGGCAGAGATCATTCCGGTCTCCGCGGTGAAGGACAGCCAGGTCGGGCTTCTCGCCGACCTGATCGCGCCGCTGCTCCCCGAGAGCCCGCCGCTCTACCCGGAGGGCGACCTCACCGACGAGCCCGAGATGGTGATGGTCGCGGAGCTGATCCGCGAGGCCGCGCTCGAAGGCGTACGCGACGAGCTGCCGCACTCGATCGCGGTCGTCGTCGAGGAGATGCTGCCGCGCGAGGGCCGGCCCGCGGACAAGCCGCTGCTCGACATCCACGCGAACGTGTACATCGAGCGGCCCAGCCAGAAGGGCATCATCATCGGCCCGAAGGGCAAGCGGCTGAAAGAGGTCGGCACGAAGTCGCGCAAGCACATCGAGGCGCTGCTCGGCACGCCGGTCTTCCTGGACCTGCATGTGAAGGTCGCCAAGGACTGGCAGCGCGATCCGAAACAGCTGCGCAAGCTGGGGTTCTGAGCGCCGGCGGTGTCCGGCGGCCGGAGGCCGGCGCAGTCGCCCGAAGCCGTTGAGGCCCCCTGGGGCCGAGAGGTGCGAGGGCGGCCATGGGGGTGGGTTCCGAAACAGCTGCGCAAGCTGGGGTTCTGAGCGCCGGCCGAGTCCGTAGGCGGGTCAGTTGTGCGTCGATCTCACGCGCCCTCCTTGAGGACGCGTGAGATCAGTGCGCGCTGGGCGTCGGTCAGCTGCGGATCCGCGCAGTGCGCGGTGCGGTCGTCGACCGTGATCCGGTACTGGAAGCCGTCCGGCACCCCGGGCGGTGGGGTGCCGCGGCCCGCCGCGAGAGCGGATTCGGCCAGGGCTTCCCACTCCGCGGCGTCGGCGCGATCCGAGGTGTCGATCTCGCGGTGGCGGGCGATGCCGGTGAAGCCGCCGGTGCGGGTGACCTGGATCCGCATGGTTCGACTCCTCTCGGGTTGTTTCCGGGGCTCTGCCCCGGACCCCGTTCCTCAATCGCCGCAGGGGCTTGATTTTCGCCGAGCTCCGGCGATCGAGGACGGGAACCGCGACCGGGCCTACGCGGACGGCACGCCCACCTCCGACCATGCCTTCCGTACCGCTTCCAACTCGTCGCCCTCGCCGAAGCGGCCCCTCGCCGCCTCGACCGTCAGGCGGGCGAAGTCCGTGAACTCCGCGTCCGCGGCCAGGCGGCGGCCCGTGAGGACGTCGAACCAGAGCTGTCCCGCCCGCTCCCACGCGTTGCCGCCGAGTGCCATGGCCAGCAGACAGAAGGCGCGGTTCGGGATGCCGGAGTTGAGGTGTACACCGCCATTGTCCTCGGTGGTGTGGATGTAGTCCTCCATCGACGCGGGCTGCGGGTCCCTGCCGAGCACGTCGTCGTCGTACGCCGTACCGGGCGCCTTCATCGAGCGCAGCGCCTCGCCCTGCACCCGTGGGGCCAGCAGACCTGCGCCGATCAGCCAGTCCGCCTGGTCGGCGGTCTGGCCCAGTGAGTACTGCTTCACCAGGGAACCGAAGACGTCCGACATGGACTCGTTGAGCGCGCCGGACTGGCCGAAATAGCTCAGGTTGGCCGTGTGCTGGGTCAGCCCGTGCGTCAGCTCGTGGGCGATCACATCGATGGCGACGGTGAAGTCGAGGAAGATCTCCCCGTCCCCGTCGCCGAACACCATCTGCTCGCCGTCGAAGAAGGCGTTGTTGTACTTCTCGTCGTAGTGGACGGAGCCGATCAGCGGCAGCCCGTTGCCGTCGATCGAATGGCGGCCGTACGCCGTGAGGAGCAGTTCGAAGGTGGCGCCGAGTCCCGCGAACGCGCGGTTGACGCTCGCGTCCCTCGTCGGCTCCTCGCCCTCGCCCCGGACCTTGAAGCCCGGCAGCTGCGTGCCGTGGCGGCAGTCGTAGAGCGTGCGCTCAGGCTTGTCGGACAGCTGGTCCGTCGTCGCCGGGCCGGGTGCGGGGGTGACGAGGGTGGCCATCTGGCGGCGGGTACGCCGGGCGGCGTCGGCCTCCAGGGTGCGGCGGGCCGGACCGGCCAGATCGGGGTCGTCGGCTTGTGACAGCTTGTCGAGTACGTGGGGCGGCACGATCGTGCAGAAGACGGGCTGGAACCCGTGCTGAGGTCGAGGCTGCATGGGTTCGACTGTGGCACTGCGTCATCGTGATGTCACTGTTTGCCATAAGGATTGAACAAATGGAGTGATCGATCACTGTTTACCCGTTACCGAGGTCCGGTCCCGCATACTGATACACCACCGACGTCCCGGGCGCCTCTCGGCTAGTCTCATCGCATCATGCGTTTCGGGCTGCTTCTTCTTAGCTGCCGCGGCGAGGGCCTGTAGTCGTAGGCCGACCCCCTCCCCGCGGAGTCTGGTGTTGCAGCGACACAGTCGGCCGTCCCACCGCTGGACCCCGAGGAGCCGTACGTCATGACCGTCGCGAATCCCGCTCAGACCCCCGCCGAGAACGCCGTCGGCCGGCCCACGCCGATCACCAACGCCACTCAGCTGCAGAAGCCGTCCGGGATGCCGTTCCACAAGTACGGCCGGTACGAGGCCGTCGAGATTCCCGACCGCACCTGGCCGGACAACCGGATCACCGTGGCGCCCCGCTGGCTGTCCACCGACCTGCGTGACGGCAACCAGGCACTGATCGACCCGATGTCGCCGGCCCGCAAGCGCGAGATGTTCGACCTGCTCGTACGCATGGGGTACAAGGAGATCGAGGTCGGCTTCCCGTCCTCCGGCGAGACCGACTTCGCGTTCGTGCGCTCCATCATCGAAGAGGGCGCGATCCCCGAGGACGTGACGATCTCCGTCCTGACCCAGGCCCGCGAGGAGCTGATCGAGCGAACTGTTGAATCACTGGTCGGTGCGCGGCGCGCCACGGTGCACCTGTACAACGCCACCGCTCCCACCTTCCGCCGCGTGGTCTTCCGCGGTTCGAAGGAGCAGGTCAAGCAGATCGCGGTGGACGGCACCCGACTGGTCATGGAGTACGCGGAGAAGATCCTCGGCGACGAGACGATCTTCGGCTACCAGTACAGCCCGGAGATCTTCACCGACACCGAGCTGGACTTCGCCCTGGAGGTCTGCGAGGCCGTCTGTGACGTCTGGCAGCCCGAGGAGGGCCGCGAGATCATCCTCAACCTGCCTGCCACCGTGGAGCGTTCGACGCCGTCCACGCACGCGGACCGGTTCGAGTGGATGTCGCGCAACCTGTCGCGCCGCGAGCACATCTGCCTGTCGGTCCACCCCCACAACGACCGCGGCACCGCCGTCGCCGCCGCCGAACTGGCGATCATGGCCGGTGCGGACCGGATCGAAGGCTGCCTGTTCGGCCAGGGCGAGCGCACCGGCAACGTCGACCTGGTGACGCTGGGCATGAACCTGTTCTCGCAGGGCGTCGACCCGCAGATCGACTTCTCGCAGATCGACGAGATCCGCCGCACCAGCGAGTACTGCAACCAGATGGAGGTCCACCCGCGCCACCCCTACGCGGGCGACCTGGTCTACACCGCCTTTTCCGGCTCCCACCAGGACGCCATCAAGAAGGGCTTCGACGCCATGGAGGCCGACGCGGCCGCCCAGGGCAAGACCGTCGACGACATCGAGTGGGCGGTGCCGTACCTGCCGATCGACCCGAAGGACGTCGGCCGCTCGTACGAGGCGGTCATCCGGGTCAACTCGCAGTCGGGCAAGGGCGGAATCGCCTACGTCCTGAAGAACGACCACAAGCTGGACCTGCCGCGCCGGATGCAGATCGAGTTCTCCCGGATCATTCAGGCCAAGACCGACGCCGAGGGCGGCGAGGTCACGCCGGCGCAGATCTGGTCGACGTTCCAGGACGAGTACCTGCCCAACCCGGAGAACGCCTGGGGGCGCGTACAGATCCGCTCCGGTCAGACCACGACCGGTTCCGACGGCCAGGACACGATCACGGTCGACGCGACCGTGGACGGCGCGGACACCGTGCTGACCGGTACCGGCAACGGTCCGATCTCCGCGTTCTTCGAAGCGCTGCAGGCCATCGACATCGACGCCCGTCTGCTGGACTACACCGAGCACACCATGAGCGAGGGCGCGAGCGCCCAGGCCGCCTCGTACATCGAGTGCGCGATCGACGGAAAGGTCCTGTGGGGCATCGGCATCGACGCCAACACCACACGGGCCTCGCTGAAGGCGGTCGTCTCCGCGGTCAACCGCGCGACCCGCTGACTCCGCGCCCGAAAGGGCGTAGCACCGCACGGCCGAAGGACCCCGCCCACCCGCGCCAGGGGGGCGGGGTTCGGCCATCTCCCGACGGTTGTGACGAGCGAGGTGCTGACGCCACATCGCGACTGTGGTTAACATCACGTCACCACGGCAATGTTGCCGGAGGGGGCACCTCCCGTGCCCTTGGGGCTACGGGGGATTTACGGAGGTGTGCGACGTGCGGTCAGCCCTGGGACAACGCGCCATAAAGCTGCGTATCTGCGGCATCCGCACCATCTGGGTCACTGTCGGTGACGGCGAGTTCTTCTGCCCCGGCTGCGGCGGCGACCGCAACTACCGCCGTCTCGCCGGTCGTCGACGCTTCGCCGTGCTCGGCGTGCCACTGCTGCGCCGCGGCACCGTGGGCCCCGTCGTCGAATGCGTCGCCTGCCGGACCCACTTCGGCACCGACGCGCTCGACCACCCCACCACCACCCGGTTTTCCGCGATGCTCCGGGACGCTGTCCACATTGTCGCGCTCGGCGTCCTCGCCGCCGGTGGTACCGCCTCCCGCAGCGCGTTGGAGACGGCGGCGGCCACCGTGCGCGGCGCCGGGCTCGACGACTGCACCGAGGACCAGCTCTCCACCGTGGTCGAGGTCCTCGCTGCCGACATCGGACACGGCTCCGCGTTCGACGCCGCCGCCGAGGCGTGCGGCGCCGCCCTCGCCATCGAGCTCCACGAGGCGCTGGAACCCCTCGCCCCGCACCTCGCGCCCGGCGGGCGCGAGTCGATCCTCCTGCAGGGCGCCAGGATCGCGCTCGCCGACGGCCCGTACCGCCCGGCGGAGCGCGAGGTGCTGACCACGGTCGGCGCCGCGCTGCAGCTCTGCCCGCAGGACACGGCCCGGCTGCTCGCCGCGGCGGCGCGCACCCCCTCGTGACATACACCGCTGCGCGCCGCGCCGCCTCCCATGCGTCGGTCGGTCTGAACCGGGGCGCCCGTCGCGGGCGGTCTTCCGGGGCGGGCCCGCTCCGCCGGCTGGGTGCAGGACAATGGGCGCATGAGCTTGTTCCGGGACGACGGCGTGGTGCTGCGCACGCAGAAACTGGGCGAGGCCGACCGGATCATCACGATCCTGACCCGCGGCCACGGCCGGGTGCGGGCCGTCGCGCGCGGGGTGCGGCGTACGAAGTCCAAGTTCGGCGCCCGCCTCGAACCGTTCTCCCATGTGGACGTGCAGTTCTTCGCCCGCGGCAGCGAGCTGATCGGCCGCGGACTGCCGCTCTGCACCCAGAGTGAGACCATCGCACCGTACGGAGGCGGCATCGTCACCGACTACGCCCGGTACACCGCGGGCACCGCGATGCTGGAGACCGCCGAGCGCTTCACCGACCACGAGGGTGAGCCCGCGGTCCAGCAGTACCTGCTGCTCATCGGAGGGCTCCGCACCCTCGCCCGCGGGGAGCACGCCCCGAACCTGATCCTCGACGCCTTCCTGCTGCGTTCCCTCGCGGTCAACGGCTACGCACCCAGCTTCGAGGACTGCGCGAGGTGCGGAATGCCCGGTCCGAACCGGTTTTTCTCCGTCGCGGCGGGCGGCGTCATATGCGGCGACTGCCGGGTGCCCGGCAGCGTCGTACCCTCAGCTGAGGCCGTCGCCCTGCTGAGCGCGCTGCTCACCGGTGACTGGGAGACGGCCGACGCGTGCGAGGCGCGGTATGTCAGGGAGGGGAGCGGGCTGGTGTCCGCCTATCTGCACTGGCATCTGGAGCGCGGACTGCGCTCGCTGCGATACGTAGAGAAGTAACACAGGCACAGCAGGCACAGGGAGACGAGACAGCTCATGGCAGTACGCGGGATCCTCGGTGGCCGTAACAGGCGTACATACAAGACCCCCGAGCCGCACCCCTCCGGGGCCACGCCCCCGAAGATTCCCGGCGAGCTGGTGCCCAAGCACGTCGCCGTCGTCATGGACGGGAACGGCCGCTGGGCCAAGGAACGGGGTCTCCCGCGCACCGAGGGCCACAAGGTCGGCGAGGGTGTCGTCATGGACGTCCTCAAGGGCTGCATCGAGATGGGGGTCAAGAACCTCTCTCTGTACGCCTTCTCCACCGAGAACTGGAAGCGCTCCCCGGAAGAAGTGAAGTTCCTGATGAACTTCAACCGGGATGTCATCCGCCGCCGCCGCGACGAGATGGACGAACTGGGCATCCGCATCCGCTGGGTGGGCCGGATGCCGAAGCTGTGGAAGTCCGTCGTCCAGGAGCTCCAGGTCGCCCAGGAGCAGACCAAGGACAACGACAGGATGACGCTGTACTTCTGCGTCAACTACGGCGGCCGGGCCGAGATCGCCGACGCCGCGCAGCGCATCGCGGAAGACGTCGCGGCCGGAAAGCTGGACCCCGCAAAGGTCAACGAGAAGACCTTCGCGAAGTACATCTACTACCCGGACATGCCGGACGTCGACCTCTTCCTGCGCCCCAGCGGCGAGCAGCGCACCTCCAACTACCTGATCTGGCAGAGCGCGTACGCCGAGATGGTCTTCCAGGATGTGTTGTGGCCCGACTTCGACCGCCGTGACCTGTGGCGGGCCTGCCTGGAGTACGCCCAGCGGGACCGCCGCTTCGGCGGCGCCGTCCCGAACGAGGAACGCCTCGCCGTAGGGGGCACCGACACGGGCCCCGACACGGCGGTCTGACCCGGGGAGGGGGGGGGGGGGGGGGGGGGGGGGGGGGGGGGGGGGGGCGGGCGGCGGGGGCGCGGGGGGGGGGCGCCCCCCCCGCCCGAGCCACCCCCGACGGCGGGGCGCGGGGGGCGGCCGCCCGCGCCGACGCCGGCCCGCGCGCGCGGCGCCC
>NZ_JBITER010000001.1:53916-333147 GCF_044455345.1 Streptomyces sp. NPDC051286
CCTCCGGGCCCGCCGCGCCGGGGGGCCCCCCCCCCCCCCCCCCCCCCGGGGGGTCCCCCCGGGGGGGCCCCCCCCCCCCCCCGGGGGGCCCCCCCCCCCCCCTGCTCCGTGCGCCGACGAGGACGCTGACGGTTCAGGACGCCGGCGGGGTCAGGATGCCGACGGGTCAGGCCAGCTTCGCCAGCTCCTCGGCCATGACCTTCACCGTGTACTCGATCTGCTCCTCGGTGTGCTCGGAGGTGATGAAGAACCGGAGCCGGGCCAGCCGCTCCTCGACCGCCGGGTGCAGGATCGGGTTGGCGCTGATGCCGCGCTGGTAGAGCCGGTCGGCGAGCTTGAGGGCCTTCTCCGAGTCGCCGGTGATGCACGGCACGACCGGCGTGCCCTCGCTGGTACCGACGTCGATCCCGGCCGCCGCGGAGAGCCGCAGGAACAGGGCCGAGCGCTGGTGGAGCCGGTCGAGCCGCTCGGGCTCCTCCTGGATCACCCGCAGCGCGGCCAAGGAGGCGGCGGTGTTCGGCGGGGTGAGGCCGGCGCTGTAGATGAAGCCGGGGAGGGTGTAGCGGAAGTGCTCGATCAGCTCGTGCCGGCCGGCCACGTAACCGCCGCAGCTCGCCAGTGACTTGGACAGGGTGCCCATCCACACGTCGACGTCGTCGGCGTCGACGCCCCAGTGCTGGCCGATGCCGCCACCGGTCTTGCCCAGCACGCCGATGCTGTGGGCCTCGTCCACCATCAACAGCGCCGCGTGCCGCTGCTTGACGGCGATCAGGGCGGGCAGGTCGGCGATGTCGCCGTCCATGCTGTACACGCCCTCGACCACGATCAGCACCCGGCGGTAGCGGTCGCGCACCTGGTGCAGGATCCGGTCCAGAGCGGCGATGTCGTTGTGCGGGAAGGGCTGGCGGCTCGCCCCCGACAGACGGCAGCCCTGGATGATGCTGTCGTGCGCGAGCGCGTCGTGGAGGATCAGGTCCTCGGGGCCCACCAGGTGGCCGATGACGGTGACGTTGGTGGCATGGCCGCTGACCAGCGTGACCGCGTCCTGGGCGCCGACGAGGCGGGCGAGGCCCTGGTCGAGTTCCTCGTGCAGTGGACGGTTGCCGGACAGGATGCGGGCGGCCGAGACCGAGCTGCCGTACTGCTTGACCGCCTTGGTCACGGCCTTGACGACGGTCGGGTGGCCGGACAGGCCCAGGTAGTTGTAGCTGGAGAACGAGATCAGCTCGGTGCCCTCGACCCGGGTGACGTCCCGGATCGTGCCCTCGTGCGGAAGGTAGTAGGGGTTGCGGACTCCGAAGCGCTCGTACATGCGTGAGCGTTCGAGCGTGGCGACGACTTCGGGCAGGGCCCTGACATCACCGGTCGCGGTGCGGTCCGGTGCGGGGACGGCCTCGGTGCGGGGCGCGGGCACGGAGGGTACGGCGGGGACCTCGGTGGGTACCGGCATCGGGGCGGGGGTGGTGGTGGGGGCGGTACCGAGGAGCTCCTGGACCGTCGTGATCAGCTCGCCGACGGTGCTGATCCTCACCACGTCCGAGGCCCGCACCTCGATGTCCGGCCACTGCCTGCGCAGGCCCGCGGCGAGCTCGGCGAGCATGATCGAGTCGAAGCCGAGGTCGGTGGCGAACACGTGCTCCGGCTGCAGGAAGTCCTCGGAGTACGCGCTGACCTTGGCTATCGCGGAGAGTACACGGGATGTCACCACGTCCGCCGGGTCGGCGGTCGCGGGCGCGTGGGCCGTGAGGACGTCGGCCGGTGGCACCGGGACGGGGACCGGACGCGCAGCTGCGGTCACAGTCGCCGGCGCACCGTTCGGTACCGGGCCGTCGACCGCGACGGCGCCGACCGACTGCAGCAGATCGACCTGGGCGTGGAGGAACGAGATAAGGCTGCTCATGCTCGATTCACCGTTCGAGTGGGTGGAGGCGGCGGACGTGTGGTTGGTCGTGGAGCTGTACGGCACGGCGGCCGTGGGCGCGACGACGACCGGAGCCGGGGCCGTGACGGCGGCCGCAGAGGCCACGGAGGCGGCAGGGGTGACAGAGGAGGCCAGGGCGGCAGGGGCCGGAGTGTCGGGGCGCGGGGCGTCGGTGGTCCGTTTCCGGCCCGTTCCCTTGAGGATCGTGAAGGACGAGGTCTCCAGGGGCGACGCCGGAAGCGACAGCAGCGGCGGGGCGTCGGCCGGGAAGAGCGGGGCGGGATCCACCGGCACACCCGCCACCGCGAGCCTGCCCAGCGCCGTCAGGAAGGCCCGCGCGCCGTCCGGCCGGCTCGTGGTGAGCGGTACGACGTCCAGCATCTTGGCACCGGGGGTACGCCGAGCCATCCGAAGCAGCGAGTCGCCGCCGTAGATCTGAACCAGGAAACGCGCCCCGGCGTCCGCCACCGATGTGACGGCCTCACTGAAGCGCACGGGGACGCTGTTGTGCCGGCTCCACAGGTCCCGGATCTCCTGCGGCTGGTTGCACACCCGGCCGCCGACACCGGAGACGAAGGTACGGGCGGGCGCCACGAGCGGCAGGGCCGCGATGCGATGGGTCACCGCCTCGTCGGCCGCGGCCACCAGCGGCGAGTGGAAGGCGTGCGACACCCGCAGCCGCACCGCGGCTACGCCGCGTTCCGCGCAGCGCTCGCGCAGCTGCTCCACGGCCGCCTCGCCGCCGCTGAACACCAGCTGGTGCTCGTGGTTGTAGCAGGCGGGCCAGACCCCGTCCACGTCGGCGGCGAGCTTCTCCGCCTTCTCGTGCGTCGCCTGCACGGCGAGCATCACGCCGGTTCCGGCCGGTACGGCGGCGGCGAGTGCCGCGCCCCGCCGGGCCATGAACCGGACCGTCTCGTCCGCTGCGATCGCGCCGGCCGCGGCCGCCGCCGGGAACTCGCCGACGCTGTGCCCGACGGTGAGGGAGGGGACGACGCCGCAGGCGGCCAGCAGCTCGGTGGTGGCGACTGCGGTGATGCCGAGCGCGGGCTGGCACAGGTCCGTGAGCGTGAGGGCCGCCATCGCCTCGGCGTCGTCGGGCCCGTGCTGCCCCCAGAGCAGGTCGGGCAGTCGCGCGGGGAGCTCCGCCGACTCCTCGGCGGTCAGGGCGGTCAGTTCCTCGGCGCGCCGGGCCGACGCCGGGAAACGCCGGACCAGGTCGGCGAGCATCCCCGGCTGCTGCGCCCCCTGCCCGGGGAAGGCGAAGGCGATCTTTCGCTCCGCCTCGGGCAGCGGCTTGGCCGCGGCGTGGATGCCGGGGGCCAGCTCGCCGATGGCGCCCTCGTCCAGCCGCCGGGCGGCCAGGTCGAGCCGGTCGAGGAGCTCCTGGCGCGTGGCGGCGGCGAACGACAGCCGGGCGGTGAGCAGCTCGCGGCCGGCCAGGGTGCGGGCCACCGCGGCGGGCTGCGCGGCGGACGCGATGACGGCGTCCCGGATCTTCCGGGCGTGCTGGGCCAGTTGAGGCATCGAACCGGCGGACAGGAGGAACAGCCACGGCTCGTCCTCCCGTTCGGGCCGCTCCGGGGCGGGATCGGCCCCGGACTTCGGGAGCGGCGCGCCTTCGAGGACGGCGTGGACGTTCGTGCCGCCGAAGCCGAACGAGCTGACCCCAGCCCGGCGCAGCTCGCCCCGCGGCCACTCCTGCGGCGCGGTGGCCAGGCGCAGCCCCGACTCGTCGAGCCGCAGCTCGGGGCTGGCGCGGTGCTCGGCGGGCTGCGGCGGTACGACACCGTGATGCAGGGCCAGGGCGGCCCGTACGAGGCCCGCCGCGCCGGCCGCGGAGAGGGTGTGGCCGATCAGGGCCTTGGACGAGGAGACGTAGCAGGGCCGGGTCTGGCCCGCCTCGTCGCGCAGCAGGCGCATCGCCTCCATCTCGGTGCGGTCGCCGACCGGCGTGCCGGTGCCGTGGGCCTCCAGCAGGTCGATCGCCCCGGGGGCCACTCCGGCGTCCCGGTAGGCGGCGCGCAGCGCGGCCAGCTGCCCCTGGGCCTGCGGCGTCATCGGGCCGCCGCCGCGCCCGTCGTTGGCAGTGCCGACGCCGCTCACGACGGCGTAGACGCGGTCGCCGGCCGCCAGGGCGTCCGCCAGCGGACGGAGCACCAGCACACCGCCGCCCTCGCCGAGCACGAAGCCGTCCGCCCGCTCGTCGAACGGCCGGCACACGCCGTCCCGGGAGAGCGCGCCGGCCCGGGAGAAGCCGATCATCGCGTTGGGTGTCAGGTTGACGAAGACCCCGCCGACGAGTGCCACCGAGCACCCGCCCGACCGCAGGCTCCGTACCGCCGTGTCCAGTGCCACAAGCGCCGACGAGCAGGCCGCGTCGACGGCGTACGAGGGACCGCCGAGGTCGAACACCTCGCTCACGGCGGCCGGCACCATGTTGCCGATGACGCCGGCGATGGAGAACGGCCCCACGGGCATGACCGCCGACCCGGCGGCCTCTTCCAGGCCGGCCAGGAGTTCGGGGTCGTCCTCGCCGAGGTGAAACGAACCGTCCGCGAGGAGCCTGGCGTTGATCCGCGCGAAGGTCGCGTCGCGGTAGTCGATCGAGGACACCCCGGCGAACACGCCGGTCGTCGCGCGGTCGAAGGAGCCCCGCTCCCAGCCGGCGTCCTGCAGGGCCTCCCGGGCGAGGTCGACGAAGAGGCGTTGCTGGGGGTCCATGGCCCTCGCCCGGCGCGGTGGCACGCCGTAGTGGGACGGGGCGAACTGGTCGATGGCGGGGAGGAAGGCCACCCGGTCGGTGTACGTACTGTGCGACTCCCGGAAATCGCCTGGTCTGTGGTACTTGGAGTGATCCCAGCGGGATTCGGGCACCCCCGCGAACTGAGGCTCGGCGTTGATGGTCATCTGCCAGAACTCGTTGAGGTTCCCGGCGCCGGGAAAGCGGCACGACATGCCGACGATGGCTATACCAGTCACAGCTGCTGATACCCCGATCCGATAGTGACGGATTGCATGACGCGGCGTCAGAAGTGGACGAAATGACAGGTCGTGCCGAGCCGGCCGGGCAACGGGCGGCCCGGCAGGCCGTGGTGATGGAGCGTCTTGATCTGGCTGTACGTCAACTTCGCGCTGCTCCGCCAGAGTTCTGCAAGCGAGGAGGGCAGGCGGCGCATCTTTTCACTCAGCGGAATGAACATGACTTGAAGGGGCGGGTTTCGATCTTCCGTCACGCGTGTCTCGCGGATGTCCGTACGGTTTCGCCGCCCGGCGGCCCGGCCCGCTGCCGCCCTGGCCGGCCGGCTGTCGCGATTCGGGAAGTAGTAGTGGGCGGCCGACGATGCCATGCGCGGCTCGCGGGCCGCCGCCCGTAGGGGCAGCCGCGCCGCTCGCTCCGTGGCGAGCCGGCGCCCGGCCTCCTGCTGATGGCCGCGCCGACCTCGCCGCGGGCCCTTTCTCCGGCTCCTCGGATCCCGCTCATGGCCTCAGGTTTGCCTCGTGGTCACTGATTGGATCGCTGGTCCATGATCAGAGCATTGCTCTTGGATCAGTGTTCACTGAATGGTCACACTGATTCACATCCAGATCGGTGCTCTCGAATGGGAGCATCATTCCGACTCGGGTCGGTCCATCGACAGGCGTGCCCTGCAGAGGACGAGCCGTGCTCCTCGACGCAACGCCCAGTACCGATGAAGCCCGACAGTGCCAAGCAGAGCCCGGACAGGCATCGGACGAACCGTCAGAGAAGAACGAAAGGACCTCCCATGGTGACCACTTCGGTGCCACCCCAAAGCGGTCGGCAGAGCCGACGCGGCCCGTGGTTCACCCTGCTCGCAGGGCTGCTGTTCCTGATCATCACCGGCGCGGCCGGCGCAGGCGTACTCGAAAACCTCAAGTCCGGCGGGTTCGACAACCCCGACTCCGACTCCGTGGCCGCCGCCTCGGCGCTGGAGCACTCCTTCCCGGAGAGCCAGCCCAACATGGTGGTCATGATCAAGGACGCCGAGGGCGGGGTCGACAGCGCCGCAGCGCGCGCCGCCGCCAATCGGGTCACCAAGACGATCGGCGACGGCTCCGGAGCCCGGATCGTCTCCTCGTACTTCGCCACCCACGACCCGTCTCTGCGCACCGACGACGCGGGACTGGTCCTGGTCCGGGTCGACGGTGACGAGAACGAAAGCCTCAAGACCACCAAGAAGCTCCACGAGGACCTGTCCGACCCGGACGGCGACGTGGCGGTGTCCTTCGGCGGCATCAACGCCGTCAACAACGACATGAACACACAGATCGAGAAGGACATCGTCGCCGCGGAGTCCATCGCGATCCCGCTGACGCTGCTGCTGCTCGTTCTCGTGTTCCGCGGCGTGATCGCGGCGCTGCTCCCGCTGGTGCTCGCGCTGCTCACCGTGGTCGGTTCCATGGGCATTCTCAACGTCCTCTCCCGGTTCACCGACGTCTCGGTCTTCGGGGTGAACCTCATCACCGCGCTCGGCCTCGGTCTCGCGGTCGACTACAGCCTGCTGATCGTCACCCGCTACCGCGAGGAACGCGCCGCCGGCCGCAGCAACGCCGACGCCCTCCGCGTCACCCGCGCGACCGCGGGCCGCACCGTGTTCGTCAGCGGTGGCGTCGTCGGTGCCGCCCTCGCCACGCTGCTGGTCTTCGACCAGTACTTCCTGCGCTCCTTCGCCTTCGCCGGCATTTCGGTGGTCCTGCTGTCCGTCGGTGGCGCCCTCCTGCTGCTGCCCCCGGCCCTCACGCTGCTCGGCGACAGGATCGACGCCCTGGGCTGGGCCCGGCGGACCGCGCCCCGCCCCGCCGCGAACACCACCTGGGGCCGCATCGCCGGTCTCGCGTTCCGCCGGCCGCTGCTGCTCGCCATGCCCGTCGTCATTCTGCTGATCGGCATCGCACTGCCCTTCGGGCACTCGCAGTTCGGCGTCCCCGACGAGCGGGTGCTGCCGAAGGGCAGCGAGAGCCGGGTCGTGGCCGAGGCGCTGCGCAAGGACTTCGGCACCGGCGACGAGCACGCGCTCAACGTGGTCGCCCAGAACTGGAAGGGCACCGACGCGGACCTCGCGACGTACGCCACCGCGCTGTCCCGGACGGACCAGGTGACCAAGGTCGTCAGCGCCGCGGGCGTCTTCGAGAAGGGGGCCAAGGCCGCCCCCATGCCGGAGGCCCAGGCGGCCCGTTACGACAACGGCACCGCGACCTGGCTCCAGGTCCAGACGGACGTGGCCCCGTACTCCTCCGAGGGATCCCAACTCGCCCACGACGTAAGGAACATCGCCCCCCCGGCCGGCAACCGCGTGCTCGTCGGCGGTCAGGCGGCTCAGGTCGCCGACATCAACGAGTCCATCGCCGACAAGCTGCCGATCGCCCTCGTCCTGATCGTGGTCTTCAGCCTTCTGTTCCTGTTCCTGCTCACCGGCAGCGTGGTCCAGCCGATCAGGGCACTGCTGCTCAACCTGCTCAGCCTGGGCTCGATCCTCGGCGTGACGGTCTGGATCTTCCAGGACGGCAACCTCTCCGGCGTCCTCGGCTTCACCCCCTCGCCGCTGGCGGTCTCCATGCCGGTCCTGGTCTTCTGCATCGCCTTCGGACTGTCGATGGACTACGAAGTCTTCTTGATCTCCCGGATCAAGGAGCACTACGAGCGCACCGGCGACCTGGCCACCGCCGTCCGCGACGGCCTCGGCGCGAGCGGGCCGGTGATCACCGCTGCCGCGGCCATCCTCGCGGTCTCCTTCTTCGCGATGCTCACCTCCGGCGTCTCCCTGATCAAGCTGTACGGCGCCGCTACGGGCCTGGCGATCCTCATCGACGCCGTCCTGGTGCGCGGCGCGCTCGTACCGGCATCGCTGCGGGCCACCGGCCGCATCAGCTGGTGGGCCCCCTCCTGGCTGCGGAGCGTCCACGGGCGCTTCGGCATCCGGGAGTCGGCCGGGGAAACGGCCCCCGCCACCACAGGCCCGACCACCGGGGCGGACACCGCCGCGGCCGAGGAGCGGCGTCACAAGGAAGGAGCCAGAGCATGACGAGTCCCGAGAAGACGACCACGTTCCTGGACCGGCTGAGCGAGGTCGCCACCCAGGCCTCCCGGGCGGCGAACGCGCACAACACCCAACCCTGGGAGCTCCGCCAGGGCACCGACCACGTCGAGGTCGGCTGGCGCGCCGAGGACGCGCTGGGGCCGAGCGACCCGGCCCACCGCGACCTGCGGCTGTCGCTGGGCACGTACGTGGAGAGCCTGCTCATCGCCGCGGCCGAGAAGGGCATCTCCGTCGGCTTCGAGCTCGACCTCGACATCACGGCCCGCCGCGTGGGCCGGCTGCGGCCGGCCGAGCGTCCCTACGACACCGGCTTCCGGGCGTCCGACATCGCCGGCCGCCGGGTCTGGCGCGGCGCCTGGACCCCGCAGCAGATCGACCCGGAGGTGATCGAGGCCGCGCGGGAAACCGCCCGCACGGCGGGCTTCCGGGTGGCCGCGATCAGCACGGCCGCGGCCAGGCCGCTGCTCGTCCGCGCCTACCACTGGTTCTTCGGCGACCCCGGAATCGCCGCCGAACTCATGGCATGGACCCGGCTGAGCCCCCGTCACCCCAAGTACGACCGCGACGGTCTGAACGACGTCATGCTGGTACTGAACCGGGTGGAGCGCTTCCTCATGGGGCTGCTCTTCTCCCCGGCCGTCTACCGGGCGCTGCGCCCGCTGGGGCTGCCTCGTCTCCTCACCCCGCTCTCCTCCGGCGCGACCGCCGGTGACGGCGTCGTCCTGGTGATCCTGGGCAAGGGCGAGGACCCGGCTCAGGAGGTGACGGCCGGACGCCTGGTCACCCGCCTCTGGCTGGACCTCTTCCGGCAGGGGATCTACGTCCACCCCCAGAGCCACGTCATCGACTGCCCGCACACGGTCGGGGACCTGGCCGCCCTGTGCGGGGCCGAGGACGGCGAACGCCCGCTGGTCTTCTTCAGAGTGGGCATCCCCGCGGTCGACCCCTCCCTGCGCCCCCGGCACCCGCGCCGCGACCTGCCGCCGCAGTGACCCGGCACGGCCGCGTGGCCGGGCTTTGACGCCCCGTCACGCGGCCTGTGCGGCAACCGGGGTGACGGTCGGTCCGGAGACGGCCGGCCCCTGGCGACCACCCGCCCGTCGCACGACGGCGCTCATGCCGTCGCCGCCGACGGGCGGGTGACGTGCTTGTTAGGGCACTGGCTTCCTCCGTGTCATCGAAGCGACCTTCACAATTGCTCCATACCTGTGAGGATCTTGCTCGTCTCATCGGGGGATCGCAGTGCACAAAGATGCACCAGGCGAAAGCGAGGCCTACGGATGGAAATCCGCAGCACCACGGAAAACCGCTCGGTTGTCGAGCGCGCCTTCAGTGTTCTCGGTGTCTTCAGCGGTCGGGACCACTCGCTGTCGGTGAGCGATATCAGCCGCCTCTCCGGCCTTCCCGTGGCGACGGCACACCGCATGGCGACCAAGCTCGTCTCCCTGGGAGTGCTGGAGCGGGGGGAGGGGGGTAAATACACCATCGGGCTGAGGCTGTGGGAACTGGCCGCGCACGCGCCGCGGCACCGCGCGCTGCGCGCCGCGGCGCTGCCGCACATGCTGCGACTCCACGAGAAGACGAAAGCAACGGTGAATCTCTCGGTCCGCGACGGCGCCGAGGGGATCTGGCTGGAGAGTCTCGGCTCGGGCGGACCGGTGCGTGTGGCACCGATGACCGTCGGCGACCGGTTCCCCCTGCACACCACGGCCTCGGGAAACGTCCTGTTCGCCTACGCGAGCCCCGACGCGCAGGAGGACATCCTGGCCCGCACGCTGACCCGGCACCCTGCAGGGGCAGTGCCCGACCCCCTGGTCCTGCGCAGGATCGTCAGCCAGGTCAGGCGCTCGGGCTACGCCGCAGGCGACTTCCGGACGGAGCGGTGCACCTTCGCGGCCGCCGCCCCGCTGCGGGACCGCGCCGGGGCCGTCGTCGCGTCCCTGTCCCTGGTGACGGATCTCGCCGGGGCCGGCGGACCGCAATGCGTCAGCCCCTTGCTGGCGACGGCCGTACGCATATCCCGGAAAATCGCCACCGCTCAGGACCGGGACGGCGGAATTCCGCACCAACGGGCACACGCTCAGGGGGAACGTTCCCTTCCACTCCGCACGTTCAGAGCCGCGGAATCGGCCACGGAATCAGCCATGGAATCGGCCGTGGAAGGCGCCGCGGTATCTGCCGTCGGAGCAGTCGTGGAAGGGGGCTTGGAAACCACGCTCATCCGCCATCCCTGACTATTCGATCGCCCCAGGACGCAGCGAGAAACAGAGCGAGCCGGAGCGGACCCGAGGCCGCGCAATTCCAGTTCAGACGTTGGAGACAGATTTCTGTGGAGAAGAAGAACCGCACCGTAGTGGTCACCGGCATGGGCGCGACCACGCCGCTCGGTGGCGACACCACCGCGACCTGGGACGCCCTGCTCGCCGGGCGCTCCGGCGTCCGACGGCTCGCGCACGAATGGGCCGAGGAACTCCCGGTGCGCATTGCCGCCGAGATCGCGGTGGAGCCCGCGGAGATCTTCCCGCCCGCCCAGGCGCGCAGGCTCGACCGCGCCGCCCAGTTCGCCCTCGTCGCGGCCCGCGAGGCGTGGGAGGACGCCGGGTTCAAGGGCCGGGCGGGAGACGACGAGCCAGTCGACCCCGACCGCCTCGGCGTCGTGGTCGCCACCGCGGTGGGCGGGGTGACGTCCATGTTCGAGCAGTACGACATCCTCAAGACGCAGGGGGCCCGCAAGGTCTCCCCGCACACGATCCCGATGATGATGCCCAACACCGCGTCGGCCCACATCAGCCTCGAAGTCGGTGCCCGCGCCGGGGTCCACACCTTCGCGAGCGCCTGCGCCTCCGGCGCCGAGGCCATCGGCTACGCCATCACCATGATCCGCAGCGGCCGCGCCGACGTCGTTGTCGCCGGCGGCACCGAGGCGGCGGTGCACCCGCTGAACTTCGCCGCCTTCGGCAACATGATGGCGATGTCCAAGAACAACGACGATCCGACCGGCGCCTCGCGCCCCTTCGACGCCGGGCGCGACGGTTTCGTCCTGGGCGAGGGCGCGGGCCTCGTCGTCCTGGAGTCCGCCGAGCACGCCGCCCGGCGCGGTGCCAGGGTCTACGCCGAGGCCCTCGGCGAAGGCGTCTCCTTCGACGGCCACCACATCACCCAGCCGGAGCCGACGGGCCGCGGCATATCCGCCGCGCTGCGGTCCCTGACGGACTCCACCGGCCTCGAGCCCGCCGAGATCGCGCACATCAACGCGCACGCCACCTCGACCCCGCTCGGCGACGTCGCCGAGATCAGGGCACTGCGCCAGGTCTTCGGCGACCACACCGACCACTTCGCGATATCGGCCACCAAGTCCATGACCGGGCACCTGATCGGCGGTGCGGGCGGCCTGGAGACGATCGCCACCGTGCTCGCCCTGCACCACAGGCTCGCCCCGCCGACCATCAACGTCGACGACCCCGACCCGGCGATCGACGCGGACGCCGACATCGTCCGTGGCGAGCCCCGCCCCCTGCCCGACGGACGGATCGCTGCGCTCAACAACTCCTTCGGCTTCGGCGGCCACAACGTGGTGCTGGCGTTCCGTACCGTGTGACGCTCCGGCGGCCACCGCCTGACGCACCGGCGCCCGTCATCACGACGCACGGGCGGGCGGCGCTCCTTCGAGCACCGCCCGCCGGTCCCGCGTACCGCAGGCCCGCTCAGCTCTCCGGCGGTGCCGCGCACTCCGCGCACGTCCCGAAGATTTCCACCGTGTGGGCCACGTTCACATACCCGTGCTGCGAAGCGATCGTCTCCGCCCACTGCTCCACCGCGGGACCCTCGACCTCGACCGCCTTACCGCAGACCCGGCACACCAGATGGTGGTGGTGCTCGCCGGTCGAGCAGCGCCGGTAGACGGACTCACCGTCCGTCGTACGCAGGACGTCCACCTCGCCCGCATCGGCGAGGGACTGCAGGGTGCGGTAGACGGTGGTCAGTCCGACCGAGTCACCGCGGTGCTTGAGTACGTCGTGCAGCTCCTGGGCGCTGCGGAACTCGTCCACCTCGTCGAGCGCCGCCGCCACCGCGGCCCGCTGCCGGGTCGACCGGCCGCGTACCGGGGCTGCGTTCGTTCCACTGATCGGCGCCGTCGCCACAGGTGCCTCCTCATGTCGCCCGTACATGTGTCGGGCCATTGTGCCAGCCCGCCCGTGCGCCGGGGTCAGACCCGGATGCCGTTCGTGGCGGGGCGGGCAGCCGGTACTTCCGGAGTCTCCCCTTCCAGGGTGCACTCCGCCGAGACCGCGTCGCTGCTGCGGGCGCGCCTTCTGGCCAGCGGCGTGGCGAGCAGGGTCAGCACGACGAAGACGCCGATGGCCAGCAGCACGATGGTCGCGCCGGGCGGTACGTCCTGGTAGTAGGAGGTCACGGTGCCGGCCAGGGTCACCGCCGTACCGATGACGACGGACAGCACGAACGTCACCTTGAAGGACTTCGAGATCTGCTGCGCCGCGGCGACCGGGACCACCATCAGCGCGCTGACCAGCAGCAGACCGACGACCCGCATCGCCACGGTGACGGTCACCGCCGCCGTGACCGCGATCAGCAGATTGAGTGCGCGCACCGGCAGTCCGGTGACCCGCGCGAACTCCTCGTCCTGACTGACCGCGAACAACTGCCGCCGCAGCCCCAGCGTCACCAGCAGCACGAAGGCGGCGAGCAGGCAGATCGCGGTGATGTCCTCGGACGAGACCGTGGAGAGGGAGCCGAAGAGGTACGAGGTGAGGTTGGCGTTGGAGCCGGTGTCGGAAAGATTGATCAGCAGCACACCGCCCGCCATACCGCCGTAGAAGAGCATGGCCAGCGCGATGTCGCCGCGCGTGCGTCCGTACCAGCGGACCAGTTCCATGACGATCGAGCCGACGACGGCGACGGCCGTGGCCATCCAGACCGGGCTGGTGGAGAGCAGGAAGCCGAGACCGACACCGGTCATCGCGATGTGGCCGATGCCGTCGCCCATCAGGGCCTGGCGGCGCTGCACGAGGTAGATGCCGACGGCGGGGGCGATGACGCCGACCAGTACGGCGGCGAGCAGGGCCCGCTGCATGAAGGGGGGCTGGAGAAATTCCATGATCAGGTCAGCAGTCCCGTCCGGACGGGCTCGGAAGCCGCATGGGGGTGTACATGGTCGTGGCCGGGCAGCGCGTGCTGGCCGACGGCCTTCGGGGGCGGCCCGTCATGCATCACACAGCCGTCGCGGAGGACGATCGCGCGGTCGATGAGGGGTTCCAGCGGGCCCAGCTCGTGCAGGACGAGCAGCACGGTGGTGCCGGCCGCCACCTGCTCGCGCAGTGTCTCGGCGAGGATCTCCTGGCTGGTCAGGTCGACGCCGGCCATGGGCTCGTCCATGATCAGCAGCTCGGGCTCGGCGGCGAGTGCCCGCGCGATCAGCACCCGCTGGTGCTGACCGCCGGAGAGCGCGCTCACCGAGTCCCCGGCCCGGTCGGCGAGGCCGACGAGCGCGATGGCGCGGTCGACGGCGGCCCGGTCCGCCTTGCGGAGCAGCCCCAGCTTCGTGCGGGACAGCCGCCCGGCGGAGACGACCTCGCGGATGGTGGCGGGAACCCCGCTGGCCGCCGTGGTGCGCTGCGGTACGTAGCCGATCCGTGCCCAGCTGCGGAAGCGGCGCAGGGGGGTGCCGAACAGCTCGACCGAGCCGCCGGTGAGCGGGACCTGGCCGATGACGGACCGGACGGCCGTGGACTTGCCGGAGCCGTTGGCGCCGAGCAGCGCGGCGACCTCGCCGCGGTGCACGGTGAGATCGATGCCACGCAGCACGGGGCGCGCGCCGAGAGTCGCGGTGGCACCGCGCAGGGCTATCACGGGGTCGGGCTGGGTGCTCTCGGGCTCGGGCATGAGCGCCTCCGATGCTGCTGTGGCGGGTGTTACGCGGGTCACTTCGCGCCGAGCGCCTTCTGGAGGGCGGCGAGGTTGGACTGCATGACCTCGAAGTAGTCAGCGCCCTTGGACTTGTCGGTGATTCCCTCGAGCGGGTCGAGGACGTCGGTCCTCAGGCCGGTGTCCGCCGCGACGGTCTTCGCGGTCTTGTCGCTGGCGAGGGTCTCGAAGAAGACCGTGGTGGCCTTGGTCTTCTTCGCGATGGTGTGGATCTCCTGGATCCGGGCGGGGCTGGGCTCGGCCTCGGGGTCGATGCCGGCGATGCCCTCCTGGACCAGGCCGTAGCGCTCGGCGAGGTAGCCGAAGGCGGAGTGGGTGGTGATGAACGTCTTGGTGGCGGTGTTCTTCAGGCCCGTCTCGTACGCCGTGTTCAGCGCATCGAGCCTCTTGACCAGGGCGTCCGTGTTCTTGCGGTAGTCCGCGGCGTGGCCGGGGTCGGTCTTCTCCAGGGACGCGCCGACGCCCTTGGCGACCTCGGCGTACTTCAGCGGGTCCAGCCAGATGTGCGGGTCGGCCCCGGCACCCTCGCCCTTGTGCTCGGAACCGTGCTCGTGGCCGTGCTCGTCGCCGCCGGTCTCGGTGCCGTGGTCCTCCAGCGTGGTCAGCTTCCCCGCGTCGACGCTGTGGGTCGACCCGGACAGCTTGATCGCGTCGTCGACGGCGGGCTGGATACCCTTGAGGTAGAGGATGTAGTCGGCGTCGCCGAGTCCGCCGATCTGCCGCGGACTGAGTTCCAGGTCATGCGGCTCGACGCCCGGCTTGGTCAGCGTGCTGACCGAGACGTGGGTCCCGCCGATCTCCTCGGCAAGGAACTGCATGGGATAGAACGACGCCACCACATTCAGCTTGTCGCCGGCCTTGCGGGCGGCGGCGTCCGACGGGGAGCAGGCGGAGAGGGCCGTGAGCCCGAGGACGACTGCTCCGGCGACGGCAGCGGTGGGTATGAGGCGGCGTATGTTCATGACAGTCATTTTCAACAAAACTGGAAACGATTGTCAACAAGCCTGATGGGACGCCCACTGGGTGAGCCGTCCGCGCACCGATTTGATCCGGAGGGCGTGCCCGCCGGTAATCTGAAGCATTCGCCCGCCCGTCTCCCGACCACCACCCCCCACCGAGGCGCTTCGCGCCACCCCTGTCCAATTTCGTCGTCGTAATGAAGAGAGCACCGTGGCCGCCGACAAGATCGACTCCATCGTCAGCCTGAGCAAGCGCCGTGGCTTCGTTTACCCCTGCAGTGAGATCTACGGTGGCCAGAAGGCCGCCTGGGACTACGGGCCGCTGGGCGTGGAGATGAAGGAGAACCTCAAGCGCCAGTGGTGGCGCTACATGGTTACTTCGCGCGAAGACGTGGTCGGTCTCGACTCGTCGGTCGTCCTCGCCCCCGAGGTGTGGGTCGCCTCCGGCCACGTCGCCACGTTCACCGACCCGCTGACCGAGTGCACCTCCTGTCACAAGCGCTTCCGCGCGGACCACCTGGAAGAGGCGTACGAGGAGAAGCACGGCAAGCCTCCGGTCAACGGGCTCGCCGACCTCAACTGCCCCAACTGCGGCAACAAGGGCACCTTCACCGAGCCCAAGCAGTTCTCGGGTCTGCTCTCCACGCACCTCGGCCCGACCCAGGACTCCGGTTCGGTCGCCTACCTGCGTCCCGAGACCGCGCAGGGCATCTTCACCAACTTCGGTCAGGTCCAGCAGACCTCGCGCAAGAAGCCGCCGTTCGGTATCGCGCAGATGGGCAAGTCCTTCCGGAACGAGATCACTCCGGGCAACTTCATCTTCCGGACCCGCGAGTTCGAGCAGATGGAGATGGAATTCTTCGTCAAGCCGGGCGAGGACGAGGAGTGGCACGAGTACTGGATGGAGCAGCGCTGGAACTGGTACACGGACCTGGGCCTGCGCGAGGAGAACATGCGCTGGTTCGAGCACCCGAGGGAGAAGCTCTCCCACTACTCCAAGCGCACCGCTGACATCGAGTACCGCTTCCGCTTCGGCGGCAGCGAGTGGGGCGAGCTGGAGGGCGTCGCCAACCGCACGGACTACGACCTCAAGGCCCACTCCGCCGCTTCCGGCACGGACCTGTCGTTCTTTGACCAGGAGGCCGGCGAACGCTGGACCCCGTACGTCATCGAGCCTGCGGCCGGTGTCGGACGTTCGATGCTCGCCTTCCTCCTCGACGCCTACATCGAGGACGAGGCGCCCAACGCCAAGGGCGTCATGGAGAAGCGCACCGTGATGCGCCTCGACCCGCGCCTCGCGCCGGTCAAGGTCGCGGTGCTGCCGCTGTCCCGCAACCCGCAGCTGTCGCCGAAGGCCAAGGGCCTCGCGACCGACCTGCGGAAGAACTGGAACATCGAGTTCGACGACGCGGGCGCCATCGGCCGCCGCTACCGCCGCCAGGACGAGATCGGTACGCCGTTCTGCGTCACCGTCGACTTCGACACCCTCGACGACAACGCGGTCACGGTGCGCGAGCGCGACACCATGAAGCAGGAGCGCGTCTCGCTGGACCAGATCCAGGCGTACCTCGGCGCCCGTCTGCTCGGCTGCTGACGCATCGCTGTTCCACCGCGAAGCCCCCGGTTCCCCGTACGGAACCGGGGGCTTCGTCGCACACCGGGCACCACGCGACCATGCGTCAACAGGAGGCTCGGATGCCGTCCATGACCACGAGCAAGGTCACCCGATGGGATCAGTGCACGGCCGTGGACATGTCGTCCATGTACGGAAGTCGGGGATGCAGCGGCAACTGAGCCGCGACACGTGCGACTGGCGCGAGGGCGTGCAGTTCCTGCCCTGGCTCAAGGCCGAGGAACACCTGACCCGGGCCCACCGGCCGACGATCGACCCGACGGCCTGAGGCCTCCGGCGCGGGGCGGCGGGGCAAGAAAACGGCACCGGCCGAAAACGGCACCGACCGGAATTCGGGTGCCGCACCTGGTCCGGCCGGGGTACGGTTCCCGCATGTCTTCGTTCTTCCAGATCTACGAGTGAGAGCGCGGTGGGCCCGACCGCCCGCCGCCCACCGGATCGATTCCAGGTCGCTCACGACCTCATGTCTCATGACGTCTCACCACGAATGGGAGAACTCCGTGGCCAAGAGCCGCAACAACCTTCTCGGTGTCGGCGGACAGCGCAAGAAGCTGTCCCGCGCCGATCAGCAGGGAGCGGGCAGCCCGCGTAACGCCGACCGCAGGACCGCGGACGACCGGAAGCAGGAGCTGCTGCGCAAGATGCGCGAGCGCGCCGGATCCGGGCAGGCCCCGGCGTCCGCCGATGCCGCGACGTCGACCCACGAGGGCGACTCCGCGAAGCAGAGCTGACGCCTCCTCGGCGCCCGTACGACTGTGGGCCCGGATCACGCCTGGCGATCCGGGCCCACACTCGTGCCCCGCTGGGTACGGCCAAAAGTGACGGGGGAGGCCCCGAACCATCACTTTGGTGGTGCGGGGGCCCCGCACACCGGCGCCGTACCCGGCGCCCCGGATCGCACGATCACCGTAGCCCGAACAGCCCAGGCCCCCGCACGCCCGGAAACCGACCCTCACACGGTCGAGTCAAACCGCCCTCGTGCGCACTCCCCGGCGAACAGCCGGCAACCCCTGGCTTGTGCGGTTGCCCGCTTCTCGCCCCGGCGCCCGCCGAAGCAGTTTCCGCCGTACGCGACAATGGAGCAATGACCACGCTCGCCCCCTCGCTCCCGCAGCTCCGGATCGGCCCGCACGCGGTGCAGCCGCCGGTGGTGCTCGCGCCCATGGCAGGTATCACCAACGCTCCGTTCCGCACCCTGTGCCGGGAGTTCTCCGGCGGCAAGGGGCTGTTCGTCAGCGAGATGATCACGACGCGGGCGCTGGTCGAGCGCAACGAGAAGACCATGCAGCTCATCCACTTCGACGCGAGCGAGACCCCGCGCTCGATCCAGCTGTACGGAGTGGACCCGGTCACGGTCGGCAAGGCCGTCCGCATGATCGTCGACGAGAACCTCGCCGACCACATCGACCTGAACTTCGGCTGTCCGGTCCCCAAGGTGACCCGCAAGGGAGGCGGCTCCGCGCTCCCGTTCAAGCGGCCGCTGCTGCGCGCGATCCTCCACGAGGCCGTGTCCAACGCGGGCGACCTGCCGGTCACCATCAAGATGCGCAAGGGCATCAACGACGACCACCTCACCTACCTCGACGCGGGCCGGATCGCGGTGGAGGAGGGCGTCACGGCCGTCGCCCTGCACGGCAGGACCGCCGCCCAGCACTACGGCGGCACCGCCGACTGGGACGCGATCGCCCGTCTCAAGGAGCACGTCCCGGAGATCCCGGTCCTCGGCAACGGCGACATCTGGTGTGCGGACGACGCCCGCCGGATGATGCGCGAGACCGGCTGCGACGGCGTGGTCGTGGGCCGCGGCTGCCTGGGGCGCCCGTGGCTCTTCGGTGACCTGGTGAGTGCCTTCGAGGGTACGGAGGCGAGGCAGGCGCCGACGCTCCGGGAGGTCGCGACGGTGATGCTGCGGCACGCGACGCTGCTGGGGGAGTGGATCGGCGACGAGACACGTGGCGTGATCGACTTCCGTAAGCATGTGGCCTGGTACCTCAAGGGCTTCTCGGTCGGCTCGGAGATGCGCAAGAAGCTGGCGATCACCTCGTCGCTGGACGAGCTGGGTGCGCAGCTGCACGAGCTCGACCTGGACCAGGCCTGGCCGGACGGGGCGGACGGGCCGCGCGGGCGCACGTCCGGCAACAACCGTGTGGTGCTGCCGGACGGCTGGCTGAAGGACCCCTACGACTGCTCCGGCGTGAGCGCGGAGGCCGAGCTCGACACCTCGGGCGGCTGAGAGCCTGTCGGGTGACGTCCGCCCGACCAGAGGGCGCCCGACAGGCTCTCAGAGCCTGTCGGGCGCCCTCTGATCGGGCGGCCACGCCCTGGCACGCACGCTTCCCGCGTTGCCGAAATGCCCTAGTAGCTCCGCTACGAGGACCTTCCAGCGCCTTGGAATCGCACGCACCAGACCGCGTCCGCTTTCCGATCGAAGGTCACCCGACAGGCTCTGAGGCACCGGGTGCCCTTGATCCACTCCCGCTCATCTGAGCGTCAATCCGGAGTGAATCGAGGGTGAATCGGGGGCGGACCGGATGGCGCGGGGCGCCGCGGCGTGCGAGGGCGATGCCCCGTCCGCATTTCCTTCGCGCTTCGCGGTCGGCTCATGACCGTGCGTGGCCTCGGAAGCGTCCGGATAGTGACATCTGAGCACGCGCTGGGGCGTGATTCTCGCCACCCCTGAGGGGTGCATTGCTCAGATGAGCGGGTTTTTGGGAACTGCACTTCTCAAATGATGGCACTCGGTGCCACCTATCCTTCACTTTGATCGATCAACACATCCACTACGCACCGTGTGTAATTCTCGCCATCAAGAGGGCTTTGGGTAGCGATGCGTTCAAGAAGTGAATGAATGCTTCGATGCGTGAGTCTGGAAAGAAACTTTCGATCTGCTGGCGGACGAGTGGTTAAGGCCGCATGACGCGCAAGTGGACGTACCCAGACACCTTCGATCTGGGTATGTTCCTCGCCGTCAGGGCAGCCACCCGCGTCCTCGAGGAGTCGAGACCCGTGTCGGAAAACAAAGATCTCCACGTATCCACCCCGGAGCTCCAGGGTCAGAAGTTCGTTTATGACTTCACCGAGGGCAACAAGGATCTGAAGGACCTTCTCGGCGGCAAGGGTGCCAACCTCGCCGAGATGACAAACCTCGGGTTGCCCGTCCCTCCGGGCTTCACGATCACCACCGAGGCGTGCAAGGTCTACCTCGGGAGTGGTGAGGAGCCGACGGCGCTCCGCGACGAGGTGAGTGCGCACCTCGACGCCCTGGAGAAGCAGATGGGCAAGAAGCTCGGCCAGGCTGATGACCCGCTGCTGGTCTCCGTCCGCTCCGGCGCGAAGTTCTCGATGCCCGGCATGATGGACACGGTTCTCAACATCGGCCTCTCCGACGAGTCCGTCGTCGGTCTCGCCGCCCAGGCCGGCGACGAGCGGTTCGCGTGGGACTCGTACCGCCGCCTCATCCAGATGTTCGGCAAGACCGTCCTCGGGGTCGACGGCGATCTCTTCGAGGAGGCGCTGGAGGCCGCGAAGGAGGCCAAGGGCGTCACCGTCGACGTGGATCTCGACGCGGCCGACCTGAAGAAGCTGGTCAAGCAGTTCAAGAAGATCGTCACGCGCGACGCCGGGCGTGACTTCCCGCAGGACCCGCGCGAGCAGATGGACCTGGCCATAAAGGCCGTCTTCGACTCGTGGAACACCGACCGCGCCAAGCTCTACCGCCGCCAGGAGCGCATCCCCGGCGACCTCGGCACGGCCGTCAACATCTGTTCGATGGTCTTCGGCAACCTCGGTCCCGACTCCGGTACGGGCGTCGCCTTCACCCGCGACCCGGCCAGCGGCCACGCGGGCGTGTACGGCGACTACCTGCAGAACGCGCAGGGCGAGGACGTCGTCGCGGGCATCCGCAACACCGTGCCGCTCGCCGATCTGGAGTCGATCGACAAGAAGTCGTACGACCAGCTGATGCAGATCATGCAGACCCTCGAAACGCACTACAAGGACCTGTGCGACATCGAGTTCACCATCGAGCGCGGCCAGCTGTGGATGCTCCAGACCCGGGTCGGCAAGCGCACCGCCGGTGCCGCGTTCCGGATCGCGACGCAGCTCGTCGACCAGGGGCTCATCGACGAGGCGGAGGCGCTCCAGCGCGTCAACGGGGCGCAGCTGGCGCAGCTGATGTTCCCGCGCTTCGACGAGGACGCGAAAACGGTGCTCCTCGGCCGTGGCATCGCTGCGTCGCCGGGCGCCGCGGTCGGCAAGGCGGTCTTCGACTCGTACACCGCGGTCAAGTGGTCCCGGTCGGGCGAGAAGGTCATCCTGATCCGCCGCGAGACCAACCCCGACGACCTCGACGGCATGATCGCCGCCGAGGGCATCCTGACCTCGCGCGGCGGCAAGACCTCGCACGCCGCCGTCGTCGCCCGTGGCATGGGCAAGACCTGTGTCTGCGGCGCCGAGGAGATCGAGGTCGACACCAAGCGGCGTCGGCTGACCGTCGGCGGGACCGTCGTCGAGGAGGGCGACATCGTCTCGGTCGACGGCTCCACCGGCAAGGTGTACCTCGGTGAGGTCCCCGTCGTGCCGTCCCCGGTCGTCGAGTACTTCGAGGGCCGGATGCACGCGGGCGCCGACGACGCCGACGAGCTGGTCGCCGCCGTGCACCGGATCATGGCGTACGCGGACCGGGTGCGCCGGCTGCGGGTGCGGGCCAACGCGGACAACGCCGAGGACGCGCTGCGGGCGCGGCGCTTCGGAGCCCAGGGCATCGGCCTGTGCCGCACCGAGCACATGTTCCTCGGCGAGCGCCGCGAGATGGTCGAGAAGCTGATCCTCGCGGACACCGACGACGAGCGTGAGGCCGCGCTCGCCGCGCTGCTGCCGCTCCAGAAGGCCGACTTCATCGAGCTGTTCGAGTCGATGGACGGGCTGCCCGTCACCGTGCGGCTGCTCGACCCGCCGCTGCACGAGTTCCTGCCCGACATCACCGAGCTGTCGGTACGGGTCGCACTCGCCGAGTCCCGCAAGGACGCGAACGAGAACGACCTGCGGCTGCTCCAGGCCGTGCACAAGCTGCACGAGCAGAACCCGATGCTCGGTCTGCGTGGCGTCCGGCTCGGTCTGGTCATCCCCGGTCTGTTCGCGATGCAGGTGCGGGCGATCGCCGAGGCGGCCGCCCACCGCAAGAACGCCAAGGGCGACCCGCGCGCCGAGATCATGATTCCGCTCGTCGGCACGGTCCAGGAGCTGGAGATCGTCCGCGAGGAGGCCGACCAGGTCATCGCCGAGGTCGAGGCAGCCACCGGCACCGAGCTGAAGCTGACGATCGGCACGATGATCGAGCTTCCGCGTGCCGCGCTGACCGCCGGTCAGATCGCCGAGGCCGCGCAGTTCTTCTCCTTCGGCACGAACGACCTGACCCAGACGGTGTGGGGCTTCTCCCGTGACGACGTGGAGGCCTCGTTCTTCACCGCGTACCTGGAGAAGGGCATCTTCGGGGTGTCGCCGTTCGAGACGATCGACAAGGACGGCGTCGGGTCGCTGGTCCGCAGCGCCGTCGCGGCCGGCCGGGCCACTCGCCCGGACCTGAAGCTCGGTGTCTGCGGCGAGCACGGCGGCGACCCGGATTCGGTGCACTTCTTCCACGAGGTGGGCCTCGACTACGTCTCCTGCTCGCCGTTCCGGATCCCTGTCGCGCGCCTGGAGGCAGGCCGGGCAGCGGCAGAGGCGAAGGGCAGCGACAGCCGCTGACCTGATCACCCGGACTCCGGGGCTGTCTTCGGCTCACCTCCACCCTCAACGACTCGACGACAGCTTCAGGCGGCCCTGAAGCGGCGGCACCCTGTGCGGGGTGCCGTCGCTTCGTCATGCCCGGATCCCGCGCTCGCCCGCCGGGCCGGGGTGTCCCTGGCCTCGGCGCCCGAGAACCAGTCGTCCCGGTCCCGGCCGGTCTGTTCCCGGAGCGCGTCGGCCGGCAGCTTCTCGGTGGTCCGTCGGCCGGTCGATCCGCCGCCTGCTCCGTCCTTCGACGCGTTCGTGGCTCCGACGACAAAGAAACTCCGGAAGATTTCTTCGCCGTCGGCGATGAGTTCGGCGGCGGCCGGACGTCTACCCCTTGGAAGCGCTCGAAGGGAGCGCCACCGATGAGCAGAGAAGAGCGGACATGAACCAGATGATCTTCGTGAACCTGCCGGTCAAGGACCTTGAGACGACGAAGGGCTTCTTCGCCAAGCTCGGCTTCTCCTGCAACCCGCAGTTCACTGACGAGAACACCGCGTGTCTCGTCATCAGTGACACGATCTTCGCCATGCTCCTCACCGAGCCCCGCTTCAAGGAGTTCACCAAGAAGGACGTCGCGGACGCGTCGAAGTCCACCGAGGTGATCATCGCGCTGAGCGCCGAGAGCCGCGAGAAGGTCGACGAGCTGGTCGACACGGCGCTCGCCTCCGGCGGTTCGCCCGCCAACGAGCCCATGGACTACGGGCACATGTACGGCCGGTCCTTCCAGGACCCGGACCACCACATCTGGGAGGTCATGTGGATGGACCCGGCCGCCGTCCAGGGGCAGGGCTGACGCATCGGAGCACCTCGGGCCTCAGCGGGTGAGGCCCGGCCAGGTCACCCCGGTGAGCTGCTCGGACGCCACCCACAGGCGTTCGCTCGCCACATCGTTGCGCGTCCAGCCCGTCCGCCAGGACGGGGCGGGCGCACCCCGCCAGCCCAGCAGCTTCGGGCCGGTGAACGAATCGGGGCGCACCCCGGGCGCGGTAGCCGCGTACAGCGTCGGCAGCGCACCGGAGGACGCGGGCTGGGCGAGGATCCGGTTGCCGAGTCCGGCCAACGGCCGCCCCTCGGCCGACCCGACCAGGCCGTGCGAGAGGACGTACGCCCCGTGAACGGCTCGCGGTCGTCGATCGCGTACGCACGCTCTGCCCGGTCCACGAAGAGCGCGACCTGGCGGCCGTCCGGGAGGAGCGCGGCAACGCCGCGCCCGGGGGTCAGCCGCGACCGCGCGCAGACCGTGAAGCCAGTCGTTCCCGTCGGCGAGCTGGACCACGGGGTTCTGCTGCGCCGTCCCCGCCGCCTCCCGCCCGTGCGAGTCGCGCCGCTCGGCGTATGAGGTGATGCTGAGGGGGAAACCGTCGCCGGACGGGGCACCAGGCATTTTCACGCATCACGAGTTATCCGGTGTTGATCCGCAGCTTTCCTGAAGCCGAGTCGCTGCGTTGGGCTGTCTACGCCGTCACCGTTGCCCATGACGTTCAACGGCCCAGCTTCCTGGGAGGAAGCCTCGAAGCGTTCCCCGGGGCCCCGGACCGCTCCGGCCGCCTGCAGAAGGGACAATGCGATGGATCCTGATATCCGGACCAGGGACGCACTCGCGGAACACTGGCGGGCATCGGAACGTGGGGATGCCGAAGCCGAGCACGCCATCTACGCTGTGGACGCGATCCTCGACTACCCCCAGTCAGGCGAACGATTCCGGGGCCGCGCGACGATTTCGGCGCAACGTGGGGGGCACCCTGCCAGTCGGCACTTCACCGTCCACCGGATCGTTGGCAGCGGGGATCTGTGGGTGAGCGAGTGTGTCATCACGTACGACGGGGTGCCCACCTACTCAGTGAGCATGATGGAATTTGCCCACGGGCATGTGGTGCACGAGACGCAGTACTTCGCGGACGCCTTCGGTGCGCCTGAATGGCGGACAGCACTCGCGGAGCCGATGCCGGGCAGGGATATCGCCAGGGCCTGATCCAGGGCTACAGCGGGCGGGCGGTTCAGGGATTGTGGGCGCCTCGGCAAGCCCCTTGTTGACCGTTCCGGATGACGGCCGATCAGCTCCCAGCACACGCGTTCCAGTTCGTTCCACGCAGGCACGATGGCGCCGACGGAGGACGCGTCCGCCATGTGCCGAGCATCCCCGGACACCGCCCCGACGCCGAATCACCTCAACGAAGGACCTGTGAAAGACAGCACTGGGCGGCCATCAGCGGGAGGGAGCATTTCGACCGACGAGGTACTCCAACTCACCTCCGGAACCGGGCCCGGAGACGGCCGCGAGCTCGCTTGACTCACCCGGCCGACTCCTGGCCGATGGCGGCTACCTGTCCACGCGCCCCAAAAGTGGTCTGGACAATGAACAAGGCCCTGGTCTCTGACCAGGGCCTTCATCATGGAGCGGGTGACGAGAATCGAACTCGCGCTCTGAGCTCGGGAATCAACCGGCACCTGGTCTCGTGCGCGGCCTCTGACCTGCGGGGAAGCGCTCCGACGGCCTGGCCCTGACTGCATCCGTGCGGATCTGCGTCTGCCGCCCTCGCCGGCACCTTTTCGAGGTCGTTGCGCCCCTCATCTGTCGCGGGGCTCCTGCGTTTGTCGCCGGTCCCCTGCGGATTCGTCTGCGATCGGTAACAGAGGGATCTTGTGCGGGCGTTCGTATGTCTTGATGAGGGCAGGGCATCGGCGGAGACAGCAAAGGGGTGGGCGGGCATGGCAAGGCACAAGGGAAGGGGATGGCACGGCCGGCTTCTCGCGGCGGCGCTCGGGGTGACAGCGGTGGCCGCTGCCACCTCGGTGTGGACCGCGCAGGCCGACACCGCCGGAGGGCGGCAGCCGCAAGCGCGTGTCTCAGTGCCGGACGCCCAGCCTCAGGACCGGACCGTGACCAAGGTGGCGGCGGACATCGCACACGCCTCGGACCGCGGCGCCCGGGGCGTCAACATCACCATCGACGACGGACCGGACCCGGTCTGGACGCCGCAGGTGCTGCAACTGCTGAAGGACAGCGGTGTGAAGGCCACGTTCTGCATGGTGGGCACGCAGGCCCAGGCACACCCGGACCTGGTCAAGGAGGTCGTGGCGGCCGGGCACCGGCTGTGCAACCACGCGGTCTCGCACGACACCACCATGGACACCAAGTCCGAGGCATACCAGTCTCAGCAGATCCTGGATGCCGAACGCATGATCACCAAGGCGTCCGGAGGCGTCCGGCCGCAGTATTACCGGGCCCCGGGCGGCGCTTTCACCCCGTACACCGGCGGCTCGCCGCGTCCCGGGGGATGCGACCGTTGGGCTGGAACGTCGACTCCAAAGACTTCGAGCGTCCCGGTGTGGACACCATGGTCGCCACCGTCGAGCGCGAGATCTCCAACGGGCCGACCGTCCTCTTCCACGACGCGGGAGGAGATCGCTCCCAGACCGTGGCCGCTCTGCGCGAGATCCTGCCCTGGCTGAAGCAGCAGGGGTACTCCTTCGGCTTCCCCGTGCGGTGAGTGAGGCTCGCCCGCACTGACATTCCGATCTTGAGCGACAGCAGGAGGTCGCGAGCGGACTGGATGACCTCGTGCGGGCCGCCCGCGAGAAGGCCAAGGAGGAGCCTTCTGGTGCGGAGGTGATACGGGACGCTTGAACTGGTCCAGGCAACAAAGAAGCCCCCGGCCGCCGGCCTGGGGCTCTTTCATGGAGCGGGTGACGAGAATCGAACTCGCGCTCTGAGCACCGGAAGCTCAGAGTTGGCTCAACTTTCCGGCGATCCCGCAGAAGCAGTTGGACGGGACATGTATCGCGTCCGTAGGGTCGCGCACATGCCCGACATCACTCTGACCACCCTCGTTGTCCTGTGCCTCGCCGCTGCCGCCGCGGGCTGGATCGATGCCGTGGTGGGCGGTGGCGGGCTGCTCCTGCTGCCCGCGCTGCTGCTCGGTCTGCCGCACGTCCCGGCCGCGCATGTCCTCGGCACCAACAAGGCGGTGGCCATCGTCGGTACCTCGGGCGCCGCTGTGACCTACGTGCGCAAGGCGCCGGTGAAGGTCGGGACGGCGGTACGGATCGGGCTGATGGCGCTGGCCGGATCGATGACCGGTGCCTTCTTCGCCGCCGGGATCAGCAGTGACGTGCTCCGTCCGGTGATCATGGTGGTGCTGCTGGCGGTGGCGGCGTTCGTGATGCTGCGGCCGCAGTTCGGCAAGGAGGCGGGCGAGGGCACGGACCGGAAGGTCACCCGGGCCCGTACCGTCACCGCGATCGTGCTGGTCGGCGGCGGCATCGGCCTCTACGACGGGCTGTTCGGGCCCGGCACCGGCACGTTCCTGGTGCTCGCGCTGACCGCCGTGCTCCACCTCGACCTGGTGACGGCGTCCGCCACCGCCAAGATCGTCAACGTCTGCACCAACGCCGGCGCCCTCGCGATGTTCGCCTACCAGGGCAGCGTGTTGTGGCAACTGGCCGCGTTGATGGCGGTGTTCAACCTGGCGGGTGGGCTGCTCGGTGCGCGGATGGCGCTGCGCAAGGGCAGCGAGTTCGTCCGTGGTGTGCTGCTGGTCGTGGTGTTCTCACTCGTCGCGAAGCTGGCGTTCGACCAGTGGGCCTGACGGCCTCCCCCACGACAGGGAGTGGATCGGCGGCCGACGTCAGCGCACTCCGGTGAGGTGCGCGTACGCGACCACGTTGCCCTGGTAGCCGGTCTCCCGTGAGAAGCCGCCGCCGCAGGTGATCAGCCGCAGCGCGGCGAACGGCGAGGCGCCGTACACCCGCCGGTCGGGGAAGTCCTTGTTCTTGTACACCTCGATGGCATCGAGCGAGAAGACGGCGGTGCTCCCGTCCTGCCGGACCACCTCGACGGTGCTGCCCTTGGCCAGGGTCCCCAGGTCGTAGAAGACGGACCGTCCCTTTGCGTTGTCGACATGGCCGGCGACGAGCGCGGTGCCCTTGGCGCCGGGCGGGGTGCCGTCCTTGTACCAGCCGACGACGTTGCGGTTCTCGGCCGGCGGCACGTCGAGGCTGCCGTCGGACCTGAGCCCGAGCCGGATCATCGGGGTGTCCACCTTGATGCTCGGGATGCGGAGACGGACGGGTGTCGAGGGCCGCAACGGGGCGGCGACGGGCGAGCCGGGCTGCACTCCGGGACCGGCGGTGAAGGCCTGGGCGGTCGTCGGCTGCGGCGGTACCAGCACGGTGCCGGCGCCGTGCTGGATCAGCCAGACGCCGACCAGCGCTGCGACGGCGACCAGCCAGCCCTTGGCCTTCTGGAACACGGTCGTCCTCCGGGATGTCGTCCTTCGGGACGGGAAGGACGTGAGGAAGGAAGTGGGGGTCCCGTCCCGGTGACACGGGGCCACCGGGACGGAATCGTGGCGGTACGGGGACGTGGGTACGTCCCCGTCAGCTGTCCGCCTGCGTGCCGCTCGCCCGACGACGCAGGAGCCAGGCTCCGCCGACGGCGGACGCGGCGAGAACGCCGACACCCGCCGCGATCTGGGAGGTGTCCGGGCGGACGCTGCCGCCTACACCAGTTCTGACGTGCCCGGAGGGAGAGATGGGCACGGTGTCACCGCCGTTGCCTTGGTCGTTGCCGTTGCCGTTGCCGTTGCCGTTGCCGTTGCCGTTGCCTTGGCCGTTGTCGTTGCCGTTGCCTTGGCCGTTTCCGGTGTCACGACCGGTGTTGCTCCCGGTCCCGTTCCCGGTGGAGTTGCCGAGGCCGAAGGGGTTCTGGTTCCCGAGGAGGCTCCCGCCCCTGGCTGTCAGGTTGTCGAGGGAAGGCACCGAGTTGCCGCTGCCCGTGTTGTTGCCGTAGCCGTTGTCCTTCACGGTGCCGGCGGGGGGACCCGCAGCGACGTACTTCGCGCTATTCGCCGCCTTCACCCGCAGCGTGCCCGTGGCCATGTTGCCGTTCTCACAGGTCACGTCGATGCGGTACGGACCGGCATGGGCCTTCTTCGGCACCGTGAACGTGCCGACCACCTCCTCCTCGCGGGCGGTGGACGCCAGCGTGACGTTGCCCGCTTCCAGGGGGTTCGCATTCCCGGCGGCCTTCGTATCGTTCCCGCAAGCGGTGGTGCTCAACGTGACCGTGGTGCCCGGAGCCGCCTCCGCCGGAGATATCTTCAGCTGACCGACGTCCCCTGCATACGCGGACGGCGCGGCGGTGGACAGGCCGAGCGTGGCAGCGGTGAGTGCTGCGGCGGCGGTGCCGGTCACGAGGCGGGCAGGACTGCGCATGGGGTTCCTCCGAGCAGAGGCGCTGGCGAGTATCTCCTGGTGCAGAGCTAACGGGCGGCGCGCCACCCATGCATGCTGAAGCCGGGTCAGCTTTCACCCGACCGGTCCGGGCCGGGCGCCTTGTCGAGAGGTAAGCGTGCAGGTCAGAGCGGGGATGGGAGGGCAGGCGGCCGGCCCCGCGACACACCGTGCCGATCGGGTGACGAGCTACGAGAAACGAGTGGTGCACGTCACAGGCATGACCTCGCCGGCCTCGGGCACACGCAGGACACCCCCCACGGGACGGCTTTTCCCCCGACAGGCTCTCAGAGCCTGTCGGGTGACCTCTGATCGGGCGGCCACGCCCTGGCACGCACGCTTCCCGCGTTGCCGAAATGCCCTAGTAGCTCCGCTACGAGGACCTTCCAGCGCCTTGGAACCGCACGCACCAGACCGCGTCCGCTTTCCGATCGAAGGTCACCCGACAGGCTCTCAGGCCGCCGCCCTCATCGGACCCACCCCCCTGGGCCCGATGGGGGCGGTCCCGTCCCGTCACTCGGGGGGCGAGGCGGTCCAGGTGGCAGCCGGGGGCCGGACACGGGCGCGGAGAGGCTGCCCCTCGGTGCCGGGGGAGTCGCTGCCGGGCCCGCAGGGGTGCGGCCGGGGGAGGCCGGAGCCCTCGATGTGGATCTGCAGGGGCCCCAGGCTTCCCCTCTCAGACGGTGTCCCAGGGCGCAGCCTCGTACGCCGACCCCACCCGCTTCATGAGTTCCTCGTCGACCACGAACTCCGTGTCGTCGATCCGGCGGATCGGAGCGATGCCCTGCGTGTTGGTGAGGAATGCCGACCGGTAGGCGCCGATCCCGTCCAGCGTCACCGGGCGCCGTACGGACTCCAGCCCGGCGCCCGGCAGTTCCTGCTCCAGCAGGGCCATGGTGATGCCGAGCAGTGCGGGCGCGTCGGGCCAGACGACCGAAGTGCCGTCCCAGAAGGCGACGTTGGTGATCGCCCCTTCCGACACCGTCCCGTCCGGTGCGACCAGCAGCGCTTCGTCGAAGCCGGAGCGTGCGGCGAGCTGCCCGTAATAGGTCTGGCCGAACTCGCCGGGGCGCTTGATGTGCGGGACGGTGCGGACATACGGAACGGACATCAGGCAGTGCGGTTCGGTGGACTTCCGCGCCGGTCCGCGCACGGTGACCATGACGGTCGTCCCGGTGTCGCCCGGCGGCAGGAAGGCGTGCACCCGGGTCGAGGCGTCCCGTACCCCGGCGCCGTCCAGCGCGTGCCGGATCAGCTCGCGCACCCGGCCGCCGTCGAGCCCATGACCGAAGAGCTCCCGGTTGGCGGTGTCCAGCCGGGCCAGGTGGAGCGCGAGGCCGCGTATCTTCCCGTCCCTGACCTGCATGGCGGTGAAGTGACCGTAGTTGGAGAAGGCGGGGATTCGGAGATCCGCCTCCGTTGCTGTGTGTCCGTTGAACTCGACGTACAGGGGCGCGGCGGTCGTCATGTGTTCCACGGTACGCCGGAGAGGTGAGCGGCGGCGCTTGACCTCAACCATGGTTGACATACGAGTCTCGCCGCATGGAACTCACCACATCGCCCCTGAAGGTCGCGGTCATCCTCGCCAGCAACCGCGAGGGCCGCTTCGCCCCGGTCGTCGCCGACTGGTTCCTCTCCCGTACCGCCGCTCACCCGGGCATCGAGACCGACCTGATCGATGTCGCCGAACTCGATCTCCCGTTCGCGCTCACCTACCGCCCGGGACCGGACGTGCAGGCCCGACTGGCGAGAGTGTCGTCCAGGCTGGCCGCCGCCGATGCCTTCGTCGTGGTCACGCCCGAGTACAACCACTCGTACCCCGCCCCGCTGAAGAACCTCATCGACTGGCATCACGCCGAATGGCAGGCCAAGCCCGTCGCCTTCGTCTCGTACGGGGGAGTGTCGGGCGGCCTGCGGGCCGTCGAACATCTTCGCCAGGTCTTCGCCGAGCTGCACGCCGTCTCCCTCCGCGACACCGTGTCGTTCCACAACGCGGGCGCCCTCTTCGACGACGAGGGCCGGCACAAGGACCCCGTGGCCGTCGACGCGGCGGCGAAGACTCTGCTCGACCAGCTGACCTGGTGGGGGAGTGCGCTGCGGGACGCCAAGGCGGCCCGCCCGTACGGAGGCTGATCCCTTCTCGGCTGGACGCAGGTCCCGGAGCGTGTGCTTCCGGGACCTGCTCCCTGTCAGCCGACCGAGACCGCGGACCAGGTCGCGGCCACCGCGTTCTGCTCCGCACTGCCCGCCCCGTACAGGTCCTTCGCCGCGTTGAGCGTCGCCGTGCGGGCGGCGGCGTAGTTGGCCGAGGACGTCATGTAGACCGTCAGCGCCCGGTACCAGATCTTGCCGAGCTTGTCCTTGCCGATGCCGCTCAGCGTCGCCCCGTCGCACGTGGTGCCGTTGTGCTGGACGCCGCCGATCGTCTTCGGGCCGCTGCCCTCGGCCAGCAGATAGGCGAAGTGGTTGGCGACACCGGACGAATAGTGCACATCCAGATTGCCGACCGAGGAGCTCCAGCAGTCCGCCGATTTGCCGTCCTTGGAGGGCTGGTCCATGAACCGCAGGGCGGCCTTCCCGAAGCCGGGCTTCACGATCTTCTCGCCGATCAGGTAGTCGCCCGGGTCCTGCGCGTTGTTCGCGTGGAACTCGACCAGCGTGCCGAAGATGTCGGAGGTCGCTTCGTTGAGACCGCCCGGCTCACCGGAGTAGGTGAGGTTCGCGGTCTTGGACGTCACGCCGTGCGACATCTCGTGCCCCGCCACGTCCAGCGCGACCAGTGGCCCGAAGGTCGAGCCGTCGCCGTCGCCGTACGTCATGCAGAAGCAACTGTCGTCCCAGAAAGCGTTGTTGTAGTTGTTCCCGTAGTGGACGCGGTTGTACGAGCCCTTGCCGTCCCCGGCAATGCCGTTCCGGCCGTGCACGTTCTTGTAGTAGTCCCAGGTCGTGTCCGTGCCGTACTGGGCATCGACCGCCGCCGATGCGCGGTCGGAGGTGGTGCCGTTGCCCCAGTGGTTGTCGGCGTCGGTGAACAGCACCGCGGGGGCCCGGCTCCAGCAGAGGGAGAAGATGCAGCCGTCGGTCTTGTTCTGCGCGTCCCCGGTGTACGTGTTGCCGCGCGTCGCGTCCTTGAGCTGGTACGCCGACCCGGACTGGGTCGTCTCCAGCGGGACCGTACCGCCGTAGAGGGACTGGCCGTCCCCGCCGGCCGTCTCCAGGCTGCCCCAGGCGTCGATCTGCCGGCCCGTGCGCGCATCGGTGAGCACGACCCGGGCGACGGGGTTGCCCAGTGAGTCCTTGCCCGCGGCCTCGGTGCGCCAGGCCAGTCTGGGCGTGCCGTGCAGGGCGTCCACGACGAGCTTCGGCTTGGCGGCGACCTTGCGGAGCTTCTCGCCGCGGTGGGCGGAGCGCAGGGCGGCCGCACCCAGTTCCGCGGCCGTCGGCGCGGAGAGGGACGGGTTCACGGTCGGCACCGCGAGATCCCCGCGTGCGGCCCGGTCGGCGCTCCGATAGGTGCCGTCGGGTGCCAAGTGGACGATGAAGTCGCCACCCAGTACAGGAAGTTGGTGGTAGGTGCGGTCGTAGCGCACATGCTGACTGCCGTCGTTGTCGACGATCACATCGCGCACGGTCGCCTCCTGGGCGCCGGTGAGACCCAGCCCGGCGGCGTGCCCGATGAGGGCCGCCTCGGCGTGGCGGACGGCTGCGGCGCGGCTCGGGGTGGGGTGGTCGGCCGCGGCTGCGTCCGCGGTGGCGGTGAGGGTGGAGGCCAGCAGGGTCACGGCGGCCGCGGCCATGGCGACCGGGGTGAGGTGCGATGCGTGCCGGATCGTTCTCATCGGACTCCTCGGTGTGCGCGGGGGCGATGACGATGGATCTGAGCTCGCATCAGATTTAAGGGTTCATGACATGTCATGTCCATACCGTCTCGGAGGGTCGAGGGGAGGACAGCGGGCCGGAGCACCCGGACAATCGACGAAGAAGGAAGCCCGACAGGCAGAAGAGCCGAGAAGAACCGAGGAGAACGACGGTGACATCGCCGGCATGGCTGACCGTACTGACCACCACGGACAGCGAGGAGAAGGCCCACGCCCTGGCCCAGGGCGCGGTGGAGGCACGGCTCGCCGCGTGCGCGCAGATCTCCGCGCCCGTCACCTCCGTCTACCGGTGGCAGAACGCCATCGAGACCACCGAGGAATGGCAGGTGCTGTTCAAGACGACGGCCGAGCGCTACGACGAACTGGAGGAACACCTCCGGGCGGCACACGACTACGAGACCCCGGAGATCATCGCCGTGCCCGTGGTACGCGGAAGCGCCGGCTACCTCAACTGGCTGACATCCCAGACCGGCCCGGTCACGGCCCTCTGACCATGCCGCAGACCGCCCCCGAACTGCCCTTCTTCGTCTACGGAACGCTGCTCCCCGGCGAACCCAACCACGACCCGTTCCTCCGCGGCCGGGCGATCGCGGAACAGCCCGCCCTGCTGCCGGGCGCGCTCCTCTACGACGGCCCCGGCTACCCGTACGCGATCGAGGGCCACGGCACCGTGCACGGCACGATGGTGACCGCCGCGCCCGCGAGCTACGCCGAACTGCTCGTACAGCTCGACCGGCTGGAGGAGTATCTCGGTCCCGGACACCCGGGCAACCTGTACGAGAGGGTCGCCCGAGAAGTCCGCCTCCCGGCCGGGAAGCCGCCCGGCACCGGAGCCGCCCGCGCCTGGGTCTACCTCGCCGCCGCTCCGGTCGCCCGCTCCCTCCGTTCCAACGGCACCCTCATCCCCGGAGGCAGCTGGCTCACCCGCCGGCAGCCTCCACCCGCACCGCGCACACCTTGAACTCCGGCATCCGCGACACCGGGTCCAGCGCCGGGTTCTTCAACGTGTCGGCCCGGCCCTCACCCACCCAGTGGAACGGCATGAAGACGGCGTCCTGCCGGATGGCCCCAGTGATCCGGGCAGGCGCCACCGCCCGCCCGCGCCGCGAGGCCTCCACCGGGACCGTGAGATCGGCCGGTGCCTTACGGCCTCCCCCGCGGCAGGGAGTGAGCTCCCGACGTGGGGGAGGCCGTTACCCCTGAGGGGGTGTCCGGGCCCTCAGCGCCTCCCCGACCCCGGGCTCCTTCGGCCCCAGGAAGCGCGGGTCCGGCTTGAACATCGCGTCCAGCGCCGCCTTCCCCGCCGCGAACACCTCCCGCGTCCCGCCGTAGTACCAGGTCGCATCGTGCTTGGCGTCGACCCCGACACCGTAGGCATCGATCCCCGCGGCGCGGCACAGCGCGATCGCCCGTCGGATATGGAACCCCTGGCTCACCAGCACAGCCCGGTCGACACCGAAGATCTTCTTGGCCCGCACGCAGGAGTCCCAGGTGTCGAAGCCGGCGAAGTCGCTGACGATCCGCTGGTCCGGCACCCCGTGCGCGACGAGAAACGTCCGCATGGCGTCCGGCTCGTCGTACTCCTTCCGGCTGTTGTCCCCGGTGACGAGCACGACCTTCACCCTGCCGTCCCGGTACAGCTCGGCGGCGGCCCGCAGGCGGTTCGCGAGATACGGCGACGGCTTCCCGTCCCACAGCCCGGCCCCGAACACCACGGCGACCTGCTGCGCGGGCGCGTCCGCGGTCGTCCGGACACGGGCGTCGGCCACGGAGTGCGTCCACGTCGAGGGTGCCAGCCCCAGCACACAGGCGATCATGACCCCTTGCACGGCCCGGCGCTGCCCACGCCGCGTGTGCGGCCACAGCCGCCCCGGCCATTGCAGCCGCTTCCCTCGCATGGGGCCCCTTGTCCGTGTCGGTGCGTTGTCTGGTTGGACGAGTATCCGGGCGCAAGGGTTCTCCGCCCTGCGGACTTCTTCGCCGGCGAGCCTTCGACGCGATCCTGGTGAACCACTGACGAGCCGTCGACACGCCGGGCATCATGGCAGTCATGAACCTCCCGAGTGCCCGCACACACTCCGACGACTGGGTGACCATCGCCGCGTACGAGAACGTGAAGGGCCGCCCGCACCCGGCGGCCGCCGTCCGCGCCTGACTGCGTGACCGAGGCATCGACTGGATGCCGTTCCCGCTCGACGACGTGCGATGCGGCCTGGCCTGCGGCCCCGGCCCCGACGGGCACTGGCACGGCTGGATCACCGTCCGCATCCGCGCAACAGCCCTCCTCCCGCTCGGCCTTCACCCTGATCAGCCCTGGTCGCGGCCCAACTCGCCCTCGCCGCCGCGCTGGTGGCATGCGGCGGCGGAGCGTGCCGTACGCCCGCCACACCCGGATTCCGCCCAGTGGTGCCCCTCCCGGCAAGCTTTGTCCCGCCGCGGCAAACATGGCCGGTCACGCCAGTAGCATCGTCCGATGCTGCTTCCCCGGATGATCGCCTCCGACCTCGACGGCACTCTCCTGCGGGGCGACGGAACTCTCTCGCCCCGCACCCTCCGCGCCCTGCGCACGGCCGAGAGCGCCGGTGCGGAGGTCGTCCTCGTCACCGCCAGGCCGCCCAGGTTCGTCGACCGGCTCGCCGACGCGACCGGGCTGGCGGGGACGGCGGTGTGCAGCAACGGCGCGCTCGTCTACGACATCGGGACGCGTACGGTCGTCTCCTCCCGCGCCCTGTCCGTCGCCGTCGCCCGGCGCGTGGCCACGGCGGTCGCCGCCGCCGTGCCGGAGGTGGGATTCGCCCTGGAGACCGGCAGCCAGGTGCTGTACGAACCGGCGTACCGGCTGCGGCTCTCCGAGGACGTCGACGCCGAACTGCCCGTACCGTCCCTCGCCGACCTGTGGCTCACCGATGTGCCCGTCACCAAACTCCTCGCCTGGTCCGCCCGGCTCGACGCGGACACCCTGCTGGCCGCCGCCCGCGAAGGGGCGGGCGCGGCGGGCCGCGAGGTGCAGTTCACCCACTCCGGCGGACGCGGACTCCTGGAGATCAGCGCGTCCGGAGTCACCAAGGCGGGCACCCTCGCCGAGCTCTGCGCCGGGCGCGGGATCGACGCCACGGAGGTCATCGCCTTCGGTGACATGCCCAACGACCTGACCGTCCTCGACTGGGCGGGCATCGGCTACGCCATGGGCAACGCCCACCCGGCCGTGCTCGCCGCCGTACCCACGCACACGGTATCCAACGAGGAGGACGGGGTCGCGCACATCCTGGAGGGCCTCTTCGGGCCGCCGGCCGCTCCGTGAGCCCGCGGCAAAGACCCGTCACCCCTGCGCAACGACCCGGCAACCTAAGCCCTGCACCATCGGTCCATGACGGAGTCGGCATCGGCACAACCCCGTGAGTCCCTGCCTCTCGACAGCACAGCGCAACTGTTGACCCGCATCACCGCCCAGCTCGGCATCCAGCTCAGCCACGTCTCCCTGAACGGAACGCGCAGGCCGCCCGTGCAGCGCACCGTCCGGCCCGCACCGGGCACCACCGCCCCCGCACTCGTCGCCGTCGCCCACGGCAACCGGGACCGGCAGGCGCTGGGCACGGCACCGGTACGACCGGGCGCCGCCCGGCCAGGCACGTTCCGGCGCACATGAGGCGCATGAATCCGCAGCGAACGGGCCTCTTCCGGCGTCCGCCTGAGCCGTCTTGTCGGTCCGGCCGATTACTGTCGGGACCATGGACGGTACGCAGGGCACACAGGACCACGGCACCGCGCCCTATGGTGCTGCCGACGCCGAGCGCTGGGACACCGAGCCCGACAAACGGCCCGGTCGCACCGCCTTCCAGCGGGACCGCGCCCGCGTGCTGCACTCCGCCGCGCTGCGCAGACTCGCCGGGAAGACTCAGGTCGTCACGCCCGGCACCCGCAGCCTCGCCTGGGACGCCAGCCCCCGGACCAGACTCACCCACTCCCTGGAGTGCGCCCAGGTCGGCCGGGAACTCGGGGCCGCACTCGGCTGCGACCCCGACCTGGTCGAGACGGCGTGCCTGGCGCACGACCTGGGGCACCCGCCGTTCGGGCACAACGGCGAGCAGGCGCTCAACGACTTCGCCTCGGACTGCGGGGGCTTCGAGGGCAACGCCCAGTCGCTGCGGCTGCTGACCCGCCTCGAACCGAAGCGGTTCGTGCGCGATGTGCGGACCGGCGAGCTGGTCAGTGTCGGCCTCAATCTGACCCGGGCCGCGCTCGACGCCGCCACCAAGTACCCGTGGCCGCGCGGCGCCCACCCCACCGACCCCGGCTCGCCGAAATTCGGGGTCTACGAGGACGACCTGCCGGTCTTCCGCTGGGCCCGCGAGGGTGCCCCGCGGCGCCGCAAGTGTTTCGAGGCCCAGGTGATGGACTGGTCCGACGACGTCGCGTACTCCGTGCACGACTTCGAGGACGGACTGCACGCCGGTCACATCGACCCCAACTGCCTCTTCGCCGAGCCGGAGTGCCGCGAGATCTGGGACGTCGCGATCGGACGGTACGTCCCGGCCGACACCGACCCGCAGGAGCTGGCCGACGCCCTCGACCGGCTCATGGCCCAGGAGTGGTGGCCGCACGGCTACGACGGATCGGCCGTCGCCCAGGCCCGGCTGAAGGACGCGACGAGCCAGCTGATCGGCAGGTTCTGCCTCGCGGCCGAGACCGCCACCCGGCAGGCGTACGGGCACGGCCGCCTCGGACGGTACGCCGCCGAACTCGTCGTCCCCCGCGAGGCGCGCAGCGAATGCGCGGTCCTGAAGGCCGTGGCCGACCGCTATGTAATGCAGCGTTCCGAACAGGAGGCGATCCGTGCCGAGCAGCGGATCATCATCGCCGAACTGGCGGCGGCGCTGACCGCGCGCGCCCCGGAGGGCCTGGAACCGCAGTTCCGCGCACTGTACGAGCACGCGCCCGACGACGGCGCGCGCAAGCGGGTCCTGGTCGACCAGATCGCCGCCCTCACCGATGCCTCGGCCCGTTCCCTGAACGTCTCGCTCACCCCGCGGGGGCGGTGGTCGCGGGAGGGCTGAGAGCCCGTCCTGACGGTTCCCTGTCCCGGGGCACGCACGCCCCACCGCCGCGCGGGAGCGACCGATCAGCTGCGACACCGCGTGCCGCCGTCCGGGCGACTCCGTGGCGGGCGGTGGTCGCCGCGTGTCCGACGAGGGCGGCAGGCGGGGCCATCCGCACCGGGCGTCTTCGCCGGCACGCACCGGGGTCCCTCGCAGGCGGCTCCCTCGGGCATGTCCTGCGGCAGTGGGGCGCGGCGATGACGCACAGCGATGCCGCAGGTGATGTGCTGGGAACACGTACCGCACTGCGCAGGGGAGCGGGGCCGCCGTGACAGCAGCTGTCGCACCCCCATGCCACCCGCCCACTCCGGCCCCCTGTACCAGGTGTCGCCGGCTCCGTCCGGGGGACCCTGCTCCGCGTGGTGCCGGTCCCGGTTGGCAGACTGGCCTGTGACCACTGGGTGTGACCTGATCGGGGTACACCCTCTTTCGCCATCACGCTGTGTGCGGGACGCTCGCAGTTGGCGGCGCCGCGCAGCAAGCACCGAGGAGGCATCAAGTGGTCGACGCACATCGCACGTTCGTCATCGTCGGCGGAGGACTGGCAGGAGCGAAGGCGGCAGAGACACTCCGGTCGGAGGGGTTCAGCGGCCGGGTGATCCTGGTCGGCGATGAGCGTGACCATCCGTACGAACGGCCTCCCCTCTCCAAGGGCTATCTGGCCGGCAAGGAGGCACGCGAGAGCGTATTCGTCCACGAGACCGCCTGGTACGCGGGCGCCGATGTGGAGCTGCACCTCGGCACGCCCGTCACCGCCCTCGACCGCGACGCCCGCTCCGTGGAGCTCGGGGACGGCACGGTCATCCACTACGACAAGCTGCTGCTCGCCACCGGCGCCGAACCGCGCCGCCTCGACATTCCCGGTACGGACCTGGCGGGCGTCCACCATCTGCGCCGCCTCGCGCACGCCGACCGGCTGAAGAACGTGCTGTCCGCGCTCGGCCGCGACAACGGCCATCTGGTGATCGCCGGAGCCGGCTGGATCGGCCTCGAGGTCGCGGCGGCGGCCCGCGGATACGGCGCGGAGGTCACCATCGTCGAACCGGAGGCGACCCCGCTGTTCCGGGTCATCGGCCCGGAACTCGGCCAGATCTTCACCGAGCTCCACAGCGACCACGGCGTCCGCTTCCACTTCGGCCGCAAGCTCACCGAGATCATCGGCCAGGACGGGATGGTTCTCGCCGCCCGCACCGACGACGGTGAGGAACACCCCGCCCACGACGTGCTCGCCGCGATCGGCGCAGCCCCGCGCGCCGCCCTCGCCGAGGCCGCCGGTCTCGACATCGCGGCCCGCAGCGACGGCGGCGGCATCGCCGTCGACGCCTCGCTGCGCACCTCCGACCCGCATATCTACGCGGCCGGGGACGTCGCCAACGCGCTGCACCCGCTGCTCGGTACCCGGCTGCGCGTGGAGCACTGGGCGAACGCGCTGAACAGTGGTCCGGCCGCGGCCCGCGCCATGCTCGGCCAGGACGTCAGCTACGACCGGGTGCCGTATTTCTTCTCCGACCAGTACGACCTCGGGCTCGAGTACTCGGGCTGGGCGCCGCCGGGCTCGTACGACCAGGTCGTGATCCGCGGGGACGCGGGCAAGCGGGAGTTCATCGCGTTCTGGCTGAAGGACCGCAGGGTGCTGGCCGGGATGAACGTCAATGTGTGGGACGTCACCGAGAGTGTGCAGGAGCTGATCAAGGCCGGCCGGCCGGTCGACGCGGACGCGCTCGCGGACCCGTCGGTACCGCTGGAATCCCTGGTCTGAGCCCTTTGCGGAAGCTTCTGTTCCGTGTCGGCCGGGTGTGTTCACGGTCCCACCCGGCGCCCGCGACACCGACACGGACCCGTCCTGTCCGAGCCCACCCGTAGACTTCACCCGTGGCAGGCAGGATCAATGACGACGATGTGAAGGCGGTCCGGGACGCGGTCCCGATCGACGCCGTCGTTTCCGAGTACCTGCAGCTGAGGAACGCGGGCGGAGGCAACCTCAAGGGGCTCTGCCCGTTCCACGACGAGAAGTCCCCCTCCTTCCAGGTCAGCCCGAGCAAGGGTCTCTTCCACTGCTTCGGCTGCCAGGAGGGCGGCGACACGATCGCCTTCGTGATGAAGATCGACCATCTCTCCTTCTCAGAGACGGTCGAGCGCCTCGCCGCCAAGGCGGGCATCACCCTGCGGTACGAGGAGGGTGGCTACAACCCCTCCCACCAGCGTGGCGAGCGCATCCGGCTGGTCGAGGCGCACAAGATCGCCGCCCAGTTCTACGTCGAGCAGCTGAACAGCCCCGAGGCGGAGATCGGCCGGAAGTTCCTCGCCGAGCGCGGCTTCGACCAGGTGGCCGCCGCCCACTTCGGCGTCGGCTACAGCCCGGCCGGCTGGGACCACCTCACCCGCTACCTTCGTGGCAAGGGGTTCAGCGACCGGGAGCTGATCACCTCCGGCCTCTCCCAGGACGGCCGCCGCGGCCCCATCGACCGTTTCCGCGGCCGGCTGATGTGGCCGATCAGCGACACGTCGGGCGAGGTCGTCGGCTTCGGCGCCCGCAAGCTCCGCGACGACGACAACGGCCCCAAGTACCTCAACACCCCCGAGACCGCGATCTACAAGAAGTCGCAGGTGCTGTACGGGATCGACCTCGCGAAGAAGGACATCGCGAAGTCCAGCCGGGCCGTCGTCGTCGAGGGCTACACCGACGTCATGGCCTGCCACCTCGCAGGGATCACCACCGCCATCGCCACCTGCGGCACGGCGTTCGGCGGCGACCACATCAAGATCCTCCGCCGGCTCCTGATGGACAACGGCAGCGCCCGCGTGATCTTCACGTTCGACGGTGACGCGGCAGGTCAGAAGGCCGCCCTGCGCGCCTTCGAGGACGACCAGAAATTTGCCGCGGAGACGTATATCGCGATCGCCCCGGACAACATGGACCCGTGCGATCTGCGCCTCGTCAAAGGCGACGAGGCCGTCCGCGACCTGGTCGAACCCCGCACCCCGCTCTTCGAGTTCGCGCTCCGCCAGATCGTCGGGCGGTACGACCTGGAGACCCCGGCGGGCCGCGGCGCCGCGCTCGACGAGGCCGCGCCCGTCGTCGCCCGGATCAAGAACAGCTCCTCCCAGCACGAGGTCGCCGTCCAGCTGGCCGGGATGCTCGGCATTCTCGACACCCAGTTCGTCGTCAAGCGCGTCGCCCAGCTCGCCCGCTGGGCCCGTGACCGCGGCGACCGGGGTCCCGCACCCGCACCCTCCCGCGGCGGCCCCCCGCACCAGCAGGTCCAGGCCCCCGTCGGCCCCTCGGGCCCCGCGCTCAACCTCCGCAGCCCCGCCCACCGCACCGAGCGGGAGCTCCTCAAGCTCGCCCTGCAGAAGCCCGCCCTGGTCTCCCCGGCCTTCGACGCCTACGGGATCGACGAGTTCACCGCCCCGCCGTACGCCGCGGTGCGCCAGTGCATCGCGGAGGCGGGCGGCGCCGAACAGGGCCTCGCCGACAACCGTGAGTATCTGGTCGGCGTCCTCGACGCCGCCCCCAACGACACCGTGCGCAAGCTGGTCACCGAGCTCGCCGTCGAGGTCTTCCACGGCAAGTCCATCGACGAGGCGTACGCGGGCGAGCATCTGGTCAAGGTCCGGCTGCGCGCCGTGGACCGCCGGATCAACGACGTCCAGGGCAGCCTCACCCGCCTGGGCAGCAATGTCGCCCCGGATCACCTGGCTGCCGCGCAGAACGAGGTCTGGGTGCTGCAGCAGTACGCCCAGTCCCTGCGCAATCAGGGCGCCGACGCACTCTGACCGCCCCCCCCCGAGGGCTCCCCCCGGTAACCGGCCGGTTACGGACCGGACTCAGAAAGTCCGCGCACGCCCCTCGTGGCAGTGATGTGTCTTCCTCCACACTGGATGGCGGTGCCTGAGTCATCGGAGCGCGGTCCGCCCACTGCACGGTGGGCCCCCATCCCCCGCGATCCGGCAGCGATCACCTGGAGGTCGCCCCCGTGCAGACCCGGACCGTGACCACAACCGAGCGTGTCTCGGACGTCCCCGCGCAGCACCGGGCCATGCATCATCCGGAGGCCGCGGTGGATCCGCCGGCACCCGAACCGCCCGGGCCGTCGGACATACCCGAAGCAGCCGACGTCATGGAGGAGCAGGCGGAGCTGCCCGAACCGCCGGAGCCGCGCGGGCGCCCCGACCCCGGCGGTCCGTCCTCCGACCTCTTCCGTCAGTATCTGCGGGAGATCGGACGCATCCCGCTGCTCACCGCCGCCGACGAGGTGGAACTCGCCCGCCGCGTCGAAGCCGGCCTGTTCGCCGAGGAGCGGCTGGCGGGCACCTCGGACCCGGACTCCCGACTCGCCGTCGATCTGGACCGGTTGGTGGTCATGGGGCGGATGGCGAAGCGACGTCTGATCGAGGCGAACCTGCGGCTCGTCGTCTCCGTCGCCAAACGCTACATCGGCCGCGGGCTGACGATGCTCGATCTGGTTCAGGAGGGGAACCTCGGACTGATCAGGGCGGTCGAGAAGTTCGACTACGCCCGGGGCTACAAGTTCTCGACGTACGCGACCTGGTGGATCCGGCAGGCCATGTCCCGCGCCCTCGCCGACCAGGCGCGGACCATAAGGGTTCCGGTCCATGTCGTCGAGCTGATCAACCGCGTCGTACGGGTCCAGCGCCGGATGCTCCAGGAGCGCGGCTACGAGCCGACGCCCGAAGAGGTCGCCGCCCAGCTCGATCTGACGCCGGAACGGGTCGGCGAAATGCTGCGGCTCGCCCAGGAACCCGTCTCGCTGCACGCACCGGTCGGCGAGGAGGACGACGTCGCGCTCGGCGACCTGATCGAGGACGGCGACGCGGCGTCCCCTGTGGAGTCCGCCGCGTTCCTGCTGCTGCGCGAGCACCTCGAAGCGGTGCTCTCCACCCTGAACGAACGGGAGCGGAAGGTCGTCCAGCTGCGCTACGGGCTGGACGACGGCCGGCCCCGCACGCTTGAGGAGATAGGCCGGATCTTCGGCGTGACGCGCGAGCGCATCCGCCAGATCGAATCCAAGACCCTCAACAAGCTGCGGGACCATGCCTTCGCCGACCAGCTCCGCGGCTACCTCGACTAGGAGGGTGCTGAAAGGAGCGTCGTCCGCCGGCAAGGCGGGCCAGGACTTCCGCGAGGAATCAGTCGACCTCGGCGACCGCCTGCGCGAACTGCGCCGCGTACAGCCGGGCGTAGGCCCCCTGCGCCTCCAACAGCTCCTCGTGTGTGCCCTGTTCGACGATCGACCCGTTCTCCATCACCAGGATGACGTCCGCGTCCCGGATGGTGGAGAGCCGGTGCGCGATCACAAAGCTCGTTCGGCCGTGCGCCAGCCGGGCCATCGCCTTCTGGATCAGCACCTCGGTACGCGTGTCGACGGAGCTCGTCGCCTCGTCGAGCACCAGGATCACCGGGTCGGACAGGAACGCCCGTGCGATGGTGATCAGCTGCTTCTCACCCGCGCTGACCCCGGAGCCCTCGTCGTCGATCACCGTGTCGTAACCGTCCGGCAGGGTACGGATGAAGCGGTCGGCGTGGGCCGCCCTCGCCGCCTCCTCGATCTCCTCCCGGGTGACCTCGCGCGAAGCGCCGTACGCGATGTTGTCCGCGATCGAACCGCCGAACAGCCAGGTGTCCTGCAGGACCATGCCGATCCCCGACCGCAGCTCGTCGCGCGACATCTTCGCCACGTCGACCCCGTCGAGAGCGATCCGTCCCTCCGTCACCTCGTAGAAGCGCATGAGCAGGTTGACCAGCGTCGTCTTTCCGGCGCCGGTCGGGCCGACGATCGCGACCGTGTGGCCCGGCTCGACATTCAGCGACAGGTCCTCGATGAGCGGCTTGTCCGGGTCGTAGCGGAACGACACCTTCTCCAGCGAGACGCTGCCGAGCAGTTCCGCCGGACGCTCACTCGTGCCGGGGTCGGCGTCCTGCTCCTCGGCATCCAGCAGCTCGAAGATCCGCTCGGCGGACGCGATGCCCGACTGCACCAGGTTCGCCATCGACGCCACCTGCGTCAGCGGCATCGAGAACTGCCGCGAGTACTGGATGAACGCCTGGACGTCACCGATGGACAGCGAACCCGACGCCACCCGCAGACCACCGACGACGGCGATCAGCACATAGTTCAGGTTCGACACGAACATCATCAGCGGCTGCATGATCCCGCTGTTGAACTGCGCCTTGAAGCTCGCCTCGTACAGCGCGTCGTTCTGCTCGGCGAAGTCCCTCGCGGACTCCTCCTGCCGTCCGAAGACCTTCACCAGGGTGTGCCCGGTGTACATCTCCTCGATATGGGCGTTGAGCTTGCCCGTCACCTTCCACTGCTGCACGAACTGCGGCTGCGACCGCTTGCCGACCCTCGTCGCCACGACCACCGACAGCGGGACCGTCACCAGCGCGACCAGCGCCAGCAGCGGCGAGATCCAGAACATGACGACCAGCACGCCGATGATGGTCAGCAGGGAGTTGATGAGCTGGCCCATCGTCTGCTGCAACGTCTGCGAGATGTTGTCGATGTCGTTGGTCGCCCGGCTGAGCACCTCGCCGCGCTTGGCCCGGTCGAAGTAGGACAGCGGCAGCCGGGACAGCTTCGTCTGGATGTCCTCGCGAATCTGGAACACGACCCGGTTGATCACCCGGATCGACAGGCGCGTCGACACCAGCATCAGCAGACCGGCACCGACGTAGATCGCCAGCGCCGCCAGCAGTACGTTCCCCACCGCACTGAAGTCGATGCCCTGCCCGGGGGTGAAGTCGACCCCGGAGAGCATGTCGGCGAGGCCGCTGTTGCTCTTGTGCAGGCCCTCGATGGCCTGCTCCTTGGTCGTTCCCTCGGGCATCCGCCGGCCGATGACGCCGGCGAACACCAGGTCGGTCGCCTTGCCGAGGATCTTCGGCCCGACGACCGAGAGCCCGACGCTCAGCACACCGGCCGCCAGCATCACGTACAGCGTGGCCTTCTCCGTCGCGAAGCGCTTCAGCAGCCGCTTCGAGGACCCCTTGAAGTCCATGGACCGGTCGGTCGGAGCCCCGCCCGCCATCATGCGTCCGCCAGGACCGGCCATTACGCGGCCTCCGCTTCCGTCAGCTGGGAGAGCACGATCTCCCGGTAGGTCTCATTGCCGTCCATCAGCTCGTAATGGGTGCCGGACCCGACGACCCGGCCCTCGTCGAGCACCAGGATCCGGTCCGCGTCACGGATGGTGGACACCCGCTGCGCCACTATCACCACGGTCGCCTCGGCCGTCTCCCGCGACAGCGCTTCGCGCAGCGCGGCATCCGTCGCGTAGTCGAGCGCGGAGAACGAGTCGTCGAAGAGATAGATCTCCGGCCGCTGCACCAGCGTTCTCGCGATCGCTAGTCGCTGCCGCTGCCCGCCTGAGACATTGGTGCCGCCCTGCGCGATCGGTGCGTGCAGCCCATGCTCCAGCTCCTCGACGAACTCCTTGGCCTGCGCGACCTCCAGCGCGTGCCACAGCTCCTCGTCGGTCGCGTCCGGGTTTCCGTACCGCAGATTCGTCGCGACCGTCCCGGAGAACAGATACGGCTTCTGCGGAACCAGACTCACCGTCTTCGCCAGCAGCGTCGGCTCCAGCATCCGTACGTCCGTGCCGTCGACCAGCACCTGGCCGTCCGTCACATCGAGCAGCCGCGGTACGAGACCGAGCAGCGTCGACTTCCCGCTGCCCGTCGACCCGATGATCGCGGTCGTCTCGCCGGGCCGTGCCACCAGATCCACCGACCGCAGCACCGGCTCCTCGGCGCCCGGATAGCGGAAGTCCACACGCCGCACCTCCAGATGACCGTGGGCGCGCAGCTCTCGCACCGGCTTGACCGGCGGCACGACGCTCGAATCGGTCTCCAGGACCTCCTGGATGCGCTCGGCACACACCTCGGCGCGCGGCACCATCATGAACATGAAGGTGGCCATCATCACCGACATGACGATCTGCATCAGGTAGGCGAGGAACGCGGTCAGCGCGCCGATCTGCATCCCGCCGCTGTCGATCCGGTGCGCACCGAACCAGACCACGGCGATCGACGACACGTTCACGACCGTCATCACGGTCGGGAACATCAGCGCCATCAGACGCCCCGTGGAGAGCGCCACATCGGTCAGTTCGGTGTTGGCGCCGCGGAACCGCTTCTCCTCGTACGAGTCCCGTACGAAGGCGCGGATGACGCGGTTGCCGGTGATCTGCTCGCGCAGCACCCGGTTCACGGTGTCGAGCCGCTCCTGCATCGTGCGGAACAGCGGCCGCATCCGCCGCACGATGAGACCCACCGCGATGCCGAGTACCGGCACCACCGCGAGCAGCACCGCCGACAGCGGAACGTCCTGGCCGAGCGCCAGGATGATGCCGCCTACACACATGATCGGCGCCGAGACCATCATGGTGAACGTCATCAGGACCAGCATCTGGACCTGCTGGACGTCATTGGTCGTCCGGGTGATCAGCGAGGGCGCCCCGAAGCGCCCGACCTCACGTGCCGAGAACGACTGAACCCGCTCGAAGACCGACGCCCGGACGTCCCGGCCGAGTGCGGCCGCGGTGCGCGCACCGTAGAAGACCGCCCCCATGTTGCAGACGACCTGGGCGATGGAGACGCCGAGCATGATGCCGCCGTACTCCAGGATGTAGCCCGTGTCCCCGTCGACGACACCGTTGTCGATGATGTCGGCGTTGAGGGAGGGGAGATAGAGGGTGGCGCAGGTCTGCAGCAGTTGGAGGGCCACCAGCAGCAGGATCGGTTTCTTGTACGGGCCGAGGTAGCCCCGCAGGAGTTTTATGAGCACGCGTGTCTCTCGGAGTCGGCATGAGGTCGGGAGTCGACTCATTTTCCGGCAATGCCCGGTGCGACCGCGAACGTTTTTCCTCAAGCCCAGGTCAAAACGGGACCTGGCTCACTCGCCGGAGACCGGACCTCCGACCGGGGACCGGCCTATGTCACCGAGAGCACCCGGCTCAGAGCGCGGAGTCGAACGCCCCGGGGTGAAGCTGGTCCCGCGTGGCCGTGTACTGCTGCCGCACCGCCTGGCCGACCGGCAGTTCCTCGCCCGGCTCCAGTACCTGGGCCGCCGCACCCTGCCAGGCCGGGGGAGTCTGCGGATCGAGCGTCCCCTGAGAGACCCCGAGCGCCCAGGCCGCCTGCCGGGCGGCGCCCAGCGCCGCGTACTCGGCCGGCTGCGGCACGACGACCTGTGTACCGAGCAGTGCGGGGGCAAGGCCCTGCACGGCCGGCAGTTCGGCCGCCGCCCCCAGCAGGAACACCCGACGGACCTCGACCCCACGGCCGCGCAGCACATCGAGCGCGTCGGCCAGCGAGCACAGCATCCCTTCGAACGCCGCCCGCGCCAGATGCTCCGGCTTCATCGACTCGCGCCGCAGCCCGCTCAGCGTGCCCGCTGCGTGCGGCAGACACGGCGTGCGCTCGCCCTCCAGATAGGGCAGGAGTACGAGTCCGGAGGCGCCCGGCGTCGACTTCAGCGCCAGCGCGGACAGCTCCTCCAGGCTCTCCAGCCCCAGCATCTCGGCGGAGCCCCGCAGAGCACGGACCGCATTGAGTGTGTGCACGACCGGCAGATGCATCCCGGTGGCATCCGCGAACGACGTGATGATCCCGGTCGGATCGAACAGCGCCTCGTGGTGCACCGCCATGACCGAGCCGGAGGCTCCGAGCGACACGACCGCATCGCCGGCCCCGACCCCGAGCCCGAACGCCGCCGCCATCGTCTCGCCGGTCCCGGCCGAGATCAGCAGCCCCTCGGGCGTCGTCCCGGCCACATCGGAGGGACCGAGCACCTCCGGCAGCGCCGCCTGCTGTCCGAGCGCGAGCTCTACCAGATCGGGCCGGTACGAACCGGTACTGGCCGACCAGTACCCCGTCCCGGACGCGGCACCGCGGTCGGTGGTCCGCCGGCTCGGCCGGCCCAGCAGTTGCCACACCAGCCAGTCGTGCGGCTGCAGCGCCGCGGCGACCCGCCGCGCCGAATCCGGCTCGCTCCGCGCCAGCCACCGCAGCTTCGACACCGGCTGCGCGGCCTGCGGGACAGCCCCGACCGCCTCGGCCCAGGCCTGCCGCCCGCCGAGCCCGTCGATCAGATCGGCTGCGGCGACCTGCGCCCGCTTGTCGTTGCCGAGCAGCGCCGGACGGACGAGATTGCCCTGCTGGTCCAGCGGCACCAGACCATGCTGCTGCGCGGAGACCCCGATGGCCTGCACACCTTCGAGCAGCCCGCCGGTGGCCGCCTCACCGAGTGAGAGCAGCCACGCCTGCGGGTCCACCTCGGTGGCCTTCGCCTCGACGGGATGTGCGGCGTACCCCTGCCGGAGTACGGCACCCGTGTCCGCATCGCAGACGACGATGTGCGTGAAGGCCGAAGAACTGTCCAAGCCGGCGACTATGCCCATGGGGAGATTCTGCCGCACCGCCGGACCATTCCCGTACGGGAGGAGGGCCGGCCGGCCCGGTTACGGCCGGGTGCGCGATAGAGAGTGGATCAGCGAGCGGCGTCATGGGGCTTCGAATCCAAGGCGGAGGAGGGAGGCGACGCGGAGCGTCGTCGACCGACGACAACGCCGGAGGCGGAGTCGCATGACGCCGGGAGCCCGCTCGCTATCGCGCACCCGGCCGTTACGTGTTGCTGGTGCCCCAGTCGTCCTCGATGCCCTGCCCCTGGCCCCGCTCCCGCAGCGACCGCATCCGCTCGACCACCGAGGCGGGCATCTTTTCCCCTACTTTGTCGCTCACCGCGTGGTACGCCTTGCCGGCGAACTCGCGGCCGGACTGCGCCGCGGACTCGGCGCTGTTGCGCACGGCCGGATTCTGGGCGAACTGGCGTGCGGACTTCTTCATCTGCTCGTAGCGCTCGCGCCCGGCCCGTGTGCCGAGTACGTAACCGAGGGCCAGTCCGGCGATGAACGTGAGCCGGTACCGCATGGCTGCCACCCTTCTCCTGCTCCGTGCGACGTGTGCTGCCCGCCTACCCGTCGGCACCCGAGATCACCCCGGGGCGATACCGATTGGCAAAGCACCCCCCTGCTTGCGCTAATGTATGTGTCGCAGCGAACGCGCGCCGCCCGGCAGTAGCCAGGCAGGTAAGGTTCGGTGCAAACGCAGCAATCCCCTGTAGCTCAATTGGCAGAGCAGCCGGCTGTTAACCGGCAGGTTACTGGTTCGAGTCCAGTCGGGGGAGCGCGATCCCCTGTAGCTCAATTGGCAGAGCATTCGGCTGTTAACCGGAGGGTTACTGGTTCGAGTCCAGTCGGGGGAGCGGAACGGGAGAGGGCCCTTCGGGGTCCTCTTTCGTGTGCCCGGCCGGAGCCGGGGCCGGCGTCGGCACGGACTCTTTCGCGTCTGATTTCCGCTGTTCGGAACCGGGCAGCGGCCGACTCTGTCTTCATGGTCATGCGAAGCCGACCATCCGGAGCGAGAGATCGTATGACCGGCTATGCTGCGGCAGACGGCGCGCACACTTGTACGCGCCACGCCGAAACGGGGCGGTAGCTCAGCCGGTTAGAGCAGCGGACTCATAATCCGTCGGCCGTGGGTTCGAGTCCCACCCGCCCCACGTTCACTGTTCCTGGCGGAAACGTTTGACCTGGAACAACGCAGAGGCCTCCGCGTCCGCGGGGGCCTCTTCGTGTCCCTCGTGATCGCTCGCTCGCCCCATGCTCGCCCGAAGTGTTGGCGGAGTCGGTGAGGCGCGCCGGTGGTTTCCCTCGAACAGCGGGTCGCACGGGTGCGGTGGCCGGCCATGCGTGCTCCGTGAGGAGCGTCGTCCGGTGCGTGCGATCGCAAGGCGGCCGGACGTCCTGGGGTTGGGGTCTCCCCTGCTCGAACGAAGCTGAGAGCTCGGGGAAGGAGCTGCCAGGGCTTTCGGCCGACGCGGCGAGCGGGCGTGCCGGGCGGCGCGACGGGGCAAAGCCCGCTGGGAGGGGCGCCGGCATCTGCCCGGCCGGACGGTCCCGCCGCTGGGGGGCGCAGGCAGGTGGAACGGTGACTCTACGACCAGTGACTGGGCCTTGACGCTCCTGCGGAAGCGCCGGCGCCTGGAGTCCTGGGTCCGTCGGCTCCACGAAGGGATCCGGGAACGGGCCGTCGTGGCCCCCTGGTGGCAGGGGGAGTCTGCTTGGCCGGAGGCCGGGGCCGCCCGAGACGTTGCCCAGGAGCTGAGGCGGGAGCTGTGTATGCCGCCGAGCAGGGGGTGGCCGGGGAGGGCGTCGCGGACTGGGCGGACACAGGGAAGGTATGCGTCGACCGTGACGGCACGTGGCTGCGCCCCGAGGGGGTGTCCGATGAGTTCCGGCGGACCGTGAGGCCGGCCTGTCGCCGATCGGCCTCCGGGACCTCCCGCACTGCGCGGCGACCCTCACGCATCGGGGCGACGGCGACCTGCACGTTATTAAGGAGGCGCTGCATTAAGGAGGCGCTGCGTCGCTCCACGACCCCGCTCGCCTGGGACATCTGCACGTCGCTGCTGAAGGAGGTCGAACTCGCGATGGGAGGCGGGCCGCGGGCCCGAAGGGGCGATGTGCGGCCGGTGACCGAGTAACGCCCTGCGTGTTCGTCCGGGGGTGCATCACCGCAGGTCGCGGGGCACCCTAGCTCGGTCGAACGCCCCACAACGGGGTGGTGGACGGTATGAGCTGTCACGAGGAAGTCGCTTCGTGCGGTTACGTGTTGCTCGCCCGGACCGGCCCGTGGGGGTCGATGCGGCGCTGCGGTCCCGGGTGCCGGGTGTGCGCCGCGTGTGGGATGCGGTCGGACTTCCCGTGCCTTGTGGACCGTCAGAAACCGTGTGGGTGAGCTCGGTTGATGTACCGCTCGGTGCGCACAAGGGGATTGAGGAGTTGTGTATATGCCATATGAATATGTCTTTGGCATATGCCCTTTCATGGGTGCACGGATGCTCAGTCAGGTGCGCCCTGCCGCGGCGAGGCACCGTCAGGTCGATTGAGGGAGGGCCCCGTACGGCCCGCCGCTGGGTCGTGTGGGAGGGGTGTACAGGAGGGGCGTAACCGGCGATTCCCCCAGAATTCTGGGCCTCTCGTAAGTTTCGCTCGAATCATCTCTTGCCCGACTTGTCGGCAGATGGGGGTAGTCGTACTGTCGGAGGTGCCGCAGTTGGAGCAAGGCGCGGCACACCAACCTCGTGAGGAGCCGAAGATGAATGCACGTAGCTTCTTCCGCCACGGCGGTGGCGGATACGGTGGTGGCGGATTCGGCGGATACGGTCGTGGCGGATTCGGTCGTGGTGGATACGGCCGTGGCGGATTCGGCCGTGGTGGATTCGGCCGTGGTGGATTCGGCCGTGGCGGATACGGTCGCGGCGGCGGGTGGTGCGGCTACTGACCGCACATCCCCCCCATCCCAACTGCTTCGAGGCTGGCTCGCGCTCCGGCGCGGGTCCGCCTCGAAGTGTTGGGGCCTGCGTCTATGGCGACGGACCATAGCCCGAGCACCCCTGTGACGTGACGCCCATGAGCCTCCGCAGCTCACCCCGGCATGCAGCCCGCCCTGACGAGCCGACCCAGTACTCGGCGACGGATGTGCCGATCCGTACCGATCCCATCAGTATCGCCGTCTCGTTCCGGCGCTTCTGGCCACTGACGCGAGGCGACCGGCGCTGGATCGTCCTGATCTGTCTGTTCGCCGTCATGGCCGCGATCGCCGAAACCGTGACGATCCTGCTCTTTGCCGAACTCACCGACAAGGCCCTGCAGGCAGGTTCCGTCAGAGCCTTCTGGAAGCCTGCCGGTCAATGGTTCGCCGTGGCCGCCCTCGGTGCGGTGGTGGGGTATCTGGGCAGTTCGCTCGCGGCCTGGACCGCTGAACGCTTTGTACTGCGGCTACGGGCCCGGGTCTTCTCGCATCTCCAGACGCTGCCGCCGCACTTCTTCCAGCGCAACCGCCGCGGTGACCTGGTGGAGCGGCTGACCGGCGACGTGGAAGCCATCGAGCAGCTCGTGGTCTCCGGCATCGTCGGGGTGACATCGGCCCTCTTCAGCACCGTCTTCTTCTCCGCCGCCGCCCTGTGGCTGCGGTGGGATCTGGCCCTCGTCACCTTTGTCCTGGTCCCGCTCTTCTTCGTCGCGACCCGCATGTTCACGGGGCGTCTGCGTGAGGTGTCCCGTCGCGGACGCGCGGCGGACGGTGCCATCACCGCAGTAGTCGAGGAGACGCTGGTCAACGTCGTTCTGACCCAGGCGTACAACAGGCAGCAGGAGGAGGAGGAAAGGCTCCAGGACAAGGCGCGCAAGCGGCTGAAGGCGGCGGTGTCCGGGGTCCGCCTCACCGCGCTCTACACCGAGTTCGTGGAAATCCTCGAAACGCTCTGCGTCCTGACGATCATCGGTCTGGGGGCATGGGAGATCGCCGCAGGACGGATGTCCCTCGGGCAGCTCCTGGCCTTCGCCGCCTTCATCGGTTACCTCTACCCGCCGGTGCGCTCGCTGGGCCAGCTCGGCCTGACGGCCACCGCTGCGACTGCCGCTGCCGAGCGGCTGCTGGAGATCCTCGACGCCCGGCCCGCCGTCACCGACCCGGCCGATTCGGTGCCCGTGCCCGTCCGCAGCCGCGCATTCGGCAAGGTGGAAGCACGCCAGGTCTCCTTCCGCTATCCCGGCAACAGCGAGCCGGTTCTCCGCGACCTCTCCTTCACCGCGAGCCCCGGGGAGCTGCTGGTCATCACCGGCCCCAGCGGCGCGGGCAAGTCGACCCTGGCGGCTCTGCTGCTGAGGTTCTACGATCCCGACTCCGGCAGCATCCGACTGGACGGTGTGTCCGTGGACCGGATGCCGCTCACCCATCTCCGCCGGAACATCACGCTCCTTCCCCAGGGCACGCTCGTCCTCCACGACACCATCGAGGAGAACATCGGCTGCGGACGTCCCGGCGCCACCCACCGTGATGTCGTGGATGCCGCGCGGGCAGCCGACGCCGACAGCTTCATCCGGGCCCTTCCGGACGGCTACGACACCGTTATTTCCCCCGGAACCGCCCGGCTCTCCGGAGGCCAGTTGCAGCGCGTCGCCATTGCCCGCGCCATGTTGCGTGACGCGCCCGTTCTGCTGCTCGACGAGCCCACCACGGGGCTGGACACCGTGGCCGCTCAGCGCATCCTCGGACCGCTGCGGCGGCTCGCCGAAGGGCGCACCACCATCGTGATCACCCACGATCTGGCCCTGGCCTCGGACGCCGACCGCATTCTGGTGCTGGACGAGGGCCGGCTGGTGGAGTCGGGGACGCATGCGCAACTCCTCGGTCGGAGTGGTCTGTACGCCACGCTGTTCTCCGCCCAGCCCCCGCCGCGGAACGGCGTTGCCCACCCTCCTGCCGGCCCATCAGAAGTTCCCTGGCAGTGAGCGGGTGAGCGGGTGAGCGGGTGAGCGGGTGAGCGGGTGAGCGGGTGATCCCTGGCGGGCGCGCCGGTCCGCGCCGGACGGCAGGCCCCGGCTTCGGCGGCAAGGGCGGCTCCGGGCGAAGGCGGGCGTGCGCCGGTCGTTACCATCCGCTGTGACCGAAACAACCGAAGAACCCGCCCAGCGCTTCCGCATACTCGCCGACCTGACCCCACTGCGGACCTCGCTCGACTACCGCAGGCTCTGGTTCGGGAACACGGTCTCCTGGATCGGCCAGGGGATGACGGCGCTCGCCGTGTCCCTCCAGGTGTACGACATCACCGGATCCGCATTCTCGGTCGGGCTGATCGGAATCTGTTCATTCCTGCCGCTGGTCGTCTTCGGTCTGTACGGCGGTGCCGTCGCGGACACCGTCGACCGTCGCAAGCTGGGGCTGGCCAGCTCGTCCGGTTCGTTCGTGCTCTCCGTCGCCCTGGTCGCCGCCACCGTCGCAGGGGTGGAGCAGGTGGGGCTGCTGTACGCGGTCGTCGCCCTTCAGGCGGTCTGCTTCGCGCTCAACTCACCGGCCCGCAGCTCGATGATCGCCCGGCTGCTGCCGGCCGAGCAGCTGCCCGCCGCCAACGCGCTCAACTCCATGACCGGCACCACCGGTGCACTGGTCGGGCCGATGCTCGGCGGGCTCATCGTCGGCTGGTGGGGGTACCGGGCCGCGTACACCGTCGACGTAGTCACCTTCACCGCCTCGCTGTACGCGATGTGGCGACTGCCCCCGATGCTTCCCGAACGGGGGGACGGTGCGGGAAAGGGGAGCGAGGAGAAGCGGGCGTCCGTCGCCGACGGGCTGCGTTTCCTGGGAGCGCGGCCCAATCTGCGGATGACCTTCTTCAGCGACCTGTGCGCCATGGTCCTCGCCCATCCGCGGGCCCTCTTCCCGGTCGTCGCCGTGGTCTGGTACGGCGGTGACGCGAAGACCACCGGGCTGCTGGTCGCTGCTCCGGCGCTGGGGGCGCTGCTGGGCGGGGTGTTCTCCGGCTGGCTGGGCCGGATCAGACGGCACGGGCTCGCGGTGATCGTCGCCGTGATGTGCTGGGGGAGCGCCATCGCCGTTTTCGGGCTGACCCGTCACCTCTGGCTCGGGCTGATCCTGCTGGCGCTCGCCGGGTGCTCGGACACCATCTCGATGGTCTTCCGCAACACCATGCTCCAGGCGGCGGTGCCGGACGAGATGCGGGGGCGGCTGCAGGGCGTGTTCATCGTGGTGGTGGCCGGTGGGCCGCGGCTCGGCGACTTCCTGGCGGGCTCGGTAGCCGACCTGACGTCCCCGGCGGTGGCGGTCACCGGGGGCGGGATCGCATGCGTGGTCGCGGTGTCGCTGCTCGCGCTGAGGTGGCGCGGGTTCACCCGGTACGACGCGCGCGATCCGCAGCCGTGACCGGTCGGACGCCATGCCCTTCAAGTGCGGCGCTCGCGGTCCCGAGCAATGCTCTCGCTGCTGTGTAGTCGTGTACGGAGCCGAGTGGAGGGGCAGAGACAGCAGCCGGCCGCCGACAGACAGCGACCGGCTGCCGGTGAGCCGGATGGCCGGAGTGTGCCGCCGCTCAGGCGGTCGCGTTGGAGAACTCCGGCATGTCGCCCCCGGTCGTCTTGACGTCGATCACCGAGAACGCCGCACCCTGCGGGTCGCTCAGCGCAGCGAACCGGCCGAAGGGGCTGGTCATCGGCCCGAACCGGAGGATCGCCCCGCGCTCCGTCGCCTTCGCCACCGCCGCGTCGCAGTCCTCGACGGTGAAGTACACGTTGATGTACGGCGGGACCTCGGGCGGGAAGTCGTCCGTCATCTTCATCCGCCCCATGATCGGGTCGGCGCCCAGGTCGTAGATGGAGAAGTCGATCGCGTCGTCCTTCATCTGCTTCACGTTGTACGGGAAGACGGCGGGGAAGAAGGAGTCCGCCGTCGCGGGCTCCCGCGTGAACACCTCCGACCAGCAGTACGCACCAGGCGTGCCCTTGGCCTCGAACCCCTCGTGCTTCCCCGCCTGCCACACGCCGAACGTCACTCCGCTCGGATCGCGGGCCAGCAGCATCGTGCCGAAGTCGCCGACCTGCATCGGGTCCATCAGCACCTCGCCGCCGTTGTCCCGGATCTTCGCGGCGGTGGCGGCGGCGTCGGGCGACGCGAAGTACAGACACCATGCCGACTGGCCCTCCTGGCCGGGCATGGGCGGTACGACGGCGGCCACCGCCTTGCCGTTCGCGTACGCCTGCGTGTAGTTGCCGAACTCCGACGACGCCTCGCTGAAGGTCCAGCCCAGCACGTCACCGTAGAAGCTCTTCGCCCCCTCGAGATCGGTGAACATGGCGTCCGCCCAGCACGGCGTGCCCTCAGGTTCTGCGGCCATCACTCTGCGCTCCTGACTCGATGATTGGTCCGGTTTTTTACGCTAACCAGCCATCCGTCACCGCGCGCGGTGGACTCGCCGTCGGCTGCCGCGATCGCCCGCCGCGCCGTCGGCCGCCTACCCGCCGAGGGACCGCTTCATGATCTTGCCCATGTCGTTACGGGGCAGCGCCGTCAGATAACGGACCGTGCGCGGCCTCTTGTGCGGGGCGAGCTGAGCCGCCACGTGGTCGGCCAGCTCGGCCTCCGTGGGCGGCGCGCCCGGATCGGACGGCACCACCCAGGCGACGATCCGCTCGCCCAGATCCGGGTCCGGCTCCCCGGTGACGGCGGCCTCGCGGACGCCCGGGTGGTCCAGCAGCGCGTTCTCGATCTCGCCCGCGCCGATCTTGTAGCCCCCGCTCTTGATCAGGTCGGTCGCCTTGCGGCCGACGATCCGTACACAGCCGTCCGTGTCGAGGGTCGCCATGTCGCCCGTACGGAACCAGCCGTCCTCGGTGAACGCGGCCGCCGTCGCGTCCGGGCGGTTCAGATAGCCGGTGAAGACGTTCGGGCCGCGTACCTGGATCTCGCCCACAGCGCCCTCGGCCGTCGGGTCGGCGAGCGGTGCGCCGTCCTCCTCGACCAGCCGGAGTTCGACGCCGAGCAGGGGTGCGCCGACCGTTCCGGGCCGCGGTTCGCCGTCCGCGCGGACACCGGTGTTCATCAGGGTCTCGGTCATGCCGTACCGCTCGACGACCCGGCGCCCGGTCGCCGCCGCGATCCGCTCGTGGTCATGGACGGGCAGCGCAGCCGACCCCGAGACCAGCAGCCGCGCCCCTGCGAGTGCCTTCGCCAGCCCGGCGGCGTCCGTCGCCGAACTGTCGCCGAGGGTCTCGGCCAGCCGGTGGTACATCGTCGGTACGCCGAACAGCATCGTGCCGCCGGACCCCAGCTCCCGGGCCACACCCTCGGCGGAGAACCGCCCCAGATGACGCACCGAACCGCCCCGGCGCAGCGGACCCAGGACGCCGAGGATCAGACCGTGCACATGGAACAGCGGCAGGGCGTGGACGAGGACGTCGTCGCCGGTCCACTGCCAGGCGTCCTCAAGCGCGTCCAGGGAGGCGGCGATCGCCCGGCGCGGCAGGATCGCGCCCTTGGGCGGGCCCGTGGTGCCGGAGGTGTAGACGATCAGGGCGGGGGACTCGGAGGAGGGCTCGGGGAAGCCGGCGCGGCTCGCCGCGGTTGCCGACGTGTCGACATTCGTACGGTCCAGCGCGCCCAACGCGGGCGGGAGCACGTCGCCCGCCCCGGCCAGCACCGCCGACGGGGCGCTGTCGGCGACGATGTGGGCCAGTTCCCGCTCGCCCGTCCTCGGGTTCAGGGGTACGGCGGGCACCCCGGCCCGCAGCGCCGCCACCACCGCGACCACGGTCTCCGGGGTCGGTGTGGCCCAGACGGCGACCCGCCCGGCACCCGCGAGCCGCGCGGCGAGGGCGTCCGAGGCCGCTGCCAACTGTGCGTACGTCAGGGTGCGTCCGCCGAACCGGACGGCTTCCCGGGAGGCGGCCGGGCCGGAACCGTCCTGGAGCGCAGGCAGAAGAGGAGTCACCCTTCCGACCCTAGGGCCTGTTCTGAGTTCCCTGCCTGCGCCCCGACGCCCGGCACGCACGCTCGCCGCACGGCCCCGCAGGACAGGTGGCTCCGCCACATGACCTGCGACACCGCACGCCGATCGCACGCACCGACCGCCGCTGCGCCCGCGCTTCACGCGAACGACGGGGAACTCAGAACAGACCCTAGGGCCTGTTCTGAGTTCCCTGCCTGCGCCCCGACGCCCGGCACGCACGCACCGACCGCCGCTGCGCCGCGCTTCGCGCGAACGACGGGGAACTCAGAACAGGCCCTAACGGCCTCCCCCACGACAGAGAGTGGGCTCCCGACGCCCTGTGTGAGACTCCTCGGCGGCCGGAGCGGGGCACACGGCTCGACGGCTGTTTCCCCCGGTCGGTCAAGGCCGGACGCGGTGGCGGGCCCGCCGGCCTGCTCCATGTGGGGCACGGGAACCCGGCCCCGGGTCTCCGCCGTCGTAATCCGGCACAAGCTGCGACAATCGCGGTATGGACCGTCTGGACAGGGAGATCCTCAGCGTCCTCCAGGAGGACGCGCGGATCTCGTATCGCGATCTGGGGGTACGGGTCGGCCTCAGCGCCAACGCCGCGGCCGACCGGGTGCGCCGGCTGCGCCGGGACGGCGTCATCCGCGGCTTCACCGTGATCATCGACCCGGCCGCCGACACCCGGACGGGCCTGGTGGTCTTCATCGATGTGACGCTGCGTATCGACACGAGCAACGAGGTGTTCGAACGCGCGGTGCTCGCGCTGCCCGGCATCACCGAAGTGGTGCATGTGACGGGAGGGCACGACTATCTCGTACGCGCCACGGTCGCCGACACCGCCGCCCTGGACGGACTTCTGCGCAGGCTCAAGCACGAGGCGGGCGTCGCCCACTCCAGTACCCGGGTCGCGCTCAGAGCGGCGCCTGCCAGGTGACGGTCGCCGAGCGCGAGCCGTCCTCGGTGCGCCCGTCGTCGGCAACCAACAGCCGGACCGCGGACCGTCCGTCCGGCAGCCGCGCCGTCGCATCCACCTCCACCTCTATCGCCGACACCCCGGCCCGCCGGTGCGCCGCCGCCAGGGCGCCCCGCAGCGCCGCGAGGAGCTGCTGGTCCACCGGCTCCCGCACCAGGGTGTCCACCGCCCCGGAGAATTGCACCGACGGCTGGAATCCGAGCACGGCGGCCGCGCCCCCGGTCTCCCGCAGCACCCGGCCGCGGAACGTGGAGGGCGCCTCGGTGGGCGGCTGCTGGAGGGCGAAGATCGCGGTCCGCACTTCCTGAATGGTGGAGTCCAGCTCGTCGACGGCCCGGCTGAGCAGCTCGTCCGCCTCCGGCTCGACGGCCCGGCGGCGGGTCGATTCGAGCATCATTTCCGTTGCGAAGAGCCGCTGGACGACGAGATCGTGCAGATCGCGGGCGATCCGGTCACGGTCCTCGTAGACCGCGAGCTGTTCCCTGTTCTGCTGGGCGTCCGCCAGCACCAGGGCGAGCGCCGCCTGCGAGGCGAACTGGGAGGCCAGCAGCCGGTCCACCGCCGTGTACGGCGCGCCGCCGCGCCGCCGGGGCAGAGCGAGGGTGCCGATGAGCCGCCCGCCGCTCTGCAGCGGCAGCATCATGCTGGGACCGAACCGGGACCGTACATGCGTCGTCATCCGCGGATCGGTCGCCGAGTCGTCGATGAAGACCGGCTCACCGCCCAGCAGCTGCACCAGTACGGGAGAGCCGGGCTCGATGGTGGTCCCGACAATGCCGGCCGGGTCGTCGAGCGTGGACGCGGTGACGATCTCCATGCCGCCGTCCGCGGTCGGCTGGAGTATCACCCCGGCCGAGGCGTCGGCGAGGATTCTGGCCCGCTCGGCGACGGTCATCAGCGCGTCGGCCGCGTTCGTGCCGCTCAGCAGGGCCGTGGTGACGGCTGCCGCGCCCTCGATCCAGCGCTCCCGCTGCCGGGCCGTCTCGTACAGCCGGGCGTTGCCGATCGCGATCCCGGCCTGTGCGGCGAGGACCTGGATCAGCGCCATGTCCGTATCGGTGAAATGCCCGGAGATCTTCTCCGTGAGATAGAGGTTGCCGAACACCTCGTGGTGCACCCGGATCGGAGCCCCGAGGAAGGAACGCATCGGCGGATGGCCGGGCGGCACACCGGAGGAGCGCGCATCGGCGGTCAGGTCGTCGGAGCGCAACGGCTGCGGATTGTCGATGAGCACGCCGAGCAGCCCCGAGTGCCCGTCCGGGAAGCTGCCGATGCGCTCCCGCTCGGCGTCGGTCAGACCGGAGGTGAACAGCTCGGTGATGGTGCCGGCCTCGGGATCGAGTACGCCGAGCGCTCCGTACCGCGCCCCGGTGAGCGCGGTGGCGGTGTCCACGATCTGGGTGAGCGTGGCCCGCAGTTCGAGATCGGTGCTGACGCCGAGCACCGCCTCCAGCAGCATCGGCAGCCCAGGAGGCTCGCCGCTGGAGCGGTCCGCCGCCGGACCGTCCGCCGCGCCCTGGTCCTCGTGCGCCATACCGCGCCCCCGCCGTCGTCAGGCGGCCAGCGGGTTGAGGACCAACGGCTCGATCTGGCCGTCCAGCATGGCGCCGAGCCCCAGGACGGAGCAGACGTCGGGGCGCTCGGCGATCTGTACCGGCATGCCCGTCGCATCACGCAGCATCTGGTCGAGACCCGGCAGCAGCGCGCTGCCGCCGACCATCATGATCCCGCGGTCCGCGAGATCGGCCACCAGATCGGGCGGGCAGTCGCGCAGCACCTTGCCGACGCCGTCGTGGACCGCGGTCAGCGGGGTCTCGAAGGCCTGCCGCAGGGCGGCGGTGTCGACGTGCACCGAGCGGGCAAGACCGGTCGCCACGTCACGGCCGTGGATCTCGGTCGTCGCGGGACCGTACGGGGTCAGACCGTTGCCGCTGAGCGCCAGCTGCAACGGACGTACCGACTGACTCGGCAGCATCAACTCATGGTGCTGGCGCAGATGCTGGATCACCGCGTGGTCGATGGCGTCGCCGCCGATCGGGATCCGGGCGGCCGTGACGATCGAACCGAGCGAGAGCACCGCGATCTGCGTGGTCGCCGCCCCGCACACCATGATCATGCTCCCGACCGGCTGCTCGACCGGGAGCCCACAGCCGACGGCCGCCGCGATCAGCGTGTCGACCAGCTCGACCCGCCGGGCGCCGAGCCCGACCAGGGTCTCGACGGCGGCCCGCTGGGCGAGCGGATCGCTGTCGTGCGGGGTGCAGGCAGCCGCCCGCAGCCGCGGCTTGCGGCGCAGCTGGCGGCGGAGCTTCTCGCCGAGCAGATGGCGGAGCATGCGCTGGGCCATCTCGATGTCGATGACGGTTCCACCGGAGACCGGGCGCGCCACCCGGATGTAGTCGGGGGTGCGGCCCGTCATCTGCTCGGCGAGCGCACCGACGGCGATGAGCGAGCCGGTACGGGTGTTCACTGCGGCGACGCTCGGCTCGTCGACGACGAGCCCGAGCCCCTTGACGTACACCCGGGTGCGGGCGGCGCCGAGGTCGACGGCGACATGGCAACGGCGCAACTGCTCAAGACTGACGGTCACGGCAGGTTCTCCCGACAGCGCTGATGGGGGTGCCGGCGGCAGCCGGCCCTCTCTGCATCGTGCGCCATCCGGACGAATCGCGCGCGTTGGGATGAGCCGGAGGGAGTATGCAGCTGACGGGCCGACAGATGCGGGCGGCGCGCCGGAGTCAGCCGGGCAGCAGTCGCTGGAACAGCCCCCAGGTGAATTCGGCTACGTACAGCGCACCCGTCACGGGGTCGGTGATCGCCAGCGCCCAGCGGGTCGGCGCGCTGCCCTCCATCGGGCGGGCCGGGGCGAAGGCGCGCGCCACCTCGTCGACGGTGCACGACCAGGGGCGCAGATCCTCGACGGCGCGCAGCTCGGGGCCGACCGCCCCCGGGGTTCTGACCAGCCATTCGTTCCACACGGCAGCGCCGGGCGCGACCATCACCTCGAACCGCAGATCCGGCCAGAGCGGTACCGGCCAGAGCAGGGCATCGCACTCCAGGTCGCCGATCCGGCGGCGTACGGAGGACTCGGGTTCGCCCAGCACCGAGCGGTAGCGGCGCAGCGCCCCGCGGCCGCGGGGCGCACGCACCTCCCCCATAGCCTTAAGGGCATGGGAGGTACCCCCTGCCTGCCAGCGGCGGTTCGCCTCCCGCATCTCGGAGAGCGAGGCGTTCAGTTCGTGCCGGGCGTCCTCGACGAGGCCCGGCTGGTGGTCGGCCATCCGGCGGAGCAGGACGAGCTGGAATTCGAGCGGACCGAAGGGGGCGGTGGTCATGGAATCAACGCTTCCACACAGGATCCTCACCTGAGCGGCTTTCTCTGTCGTCCTGTCGGCACTTAACCTGCGGGCGCCATGGATTACTGCCACCCGTGTCAGCGGCATCTCAACGGAGCCCTCGCCTGTGCCGGGTGCGGAACCCCCGTCGAGGCGCTGAGCCACTACGCCACGCCCGCCCTCTCCGGCCGCGAACCGGACGCGGAGCGCGCGAAGACCGCACCGCCCATGCAGGCCGGACGCCGCCGGTCCCGCGGCGCCGCCGAACCTGCGCGGGGCGGGCACGCGCGCGGATCCCGGGGCGCCGCCGAACCTGCGCGGCGCGGTGGCCGGGCGGAGAGCGGCGGCAGCGATGAACCGGGCGGCCGGCAAGAGCGGGGTGGCCCGGGCAACCGACGTGGCCAGGAAGGGCGAGGCGCCAAGGAAGGCCGTGGCCGTCGCTCGCACCGCCGCCGCAGCCGTACGGCTCTGCTCGCCGTCCTCGGAGTCGTGCTCGCCGCCGGCGCCCTGAGCCTCGCCCGGTCGGCCGTCGAGCCGAACGGCGACGACCACGCCTCCGACTACGTACGCGAGGCCACCGACGTCACGACCGAACCGGCACCGGAGCCCTCGTCGAGCCACGACATCGACAAACCCCCACCGGTGGACGGTCTCTCCGTGGCCCCGGCCACCGATGCGCACACCTCCGGCACCGGCCGTCCGGCCGCCCCGACCGGCACCGGGGCCCCAGGAGGCAAGGGCTCCGCCCCGCCCGCGGCCACCACCACGCCCTCCGACGGCACCGGCCCCTCCACGGAGTCGCCGTCCGGACCGAGTCCTTCCGGGACGCCCCGCGACCCGGCGGAGTCGAGGCAGCCCACCGGCAACCCGTCACCGCCCCGGAATTCGGCGCCGCCCGCACCCGCGCCCAGCCCGACCGGGACGGAGACGTGCTGGTTCCTGTTCTTCTGTTCCTAGGAGGGCACGTCCACGCCCAGCATCCGCCGCAGCAGATCCCGCAGCACCGCACGGTCCGTGTCCGACAGCTTCGCCAGGGGCTCCCGGGCGAAGCCGAGCGACTCACGCAGCTGCCGCGCGGTGTCGATGCCCTTCTCCGTCGGGGCGGCCAGTTTCACCCGCCGGTCGGCCGGGTCGGGCCTGCGCTCGACCAGGCCGCGGGTCTCCAGCCGGTCGACGATCCCCGTCACGTTCGACGGCTCGCACTTCAGCTTCTGGGCGATCCCGCGCATCGGCATCGGCTCCAGGGAGAGCAGCCCCAGGACCCTGGCCTGCGCGCCGGTCAGTGAATGCGCGGCCGCTGCCTCGTCGTACTCCTCGTAGTAGCGCGCCACGACAGTGCCGATGAGCTCGACGACTTCGAGGGTCAGAGGGTCTGTTCGCGTGGTGGCCATGACACTCAGGATACCCGGTTACTTGACAACATGAAATATTCAGGAGCATGGTTGTTTCACATCATGAAGCTTTTCTCCGTCATGGGAACGCTTCCCCCACCCGTAAGACATTGAGGAGACCCCGAGCCCATGTCTGCAGCACTTCCCACATCCAGCCGTGAATGGCACCTTGTCGCCCGCCCCCACGGCTGGCCGAAGGCCGAGGATTTCGCGCTGCGTGAGGCCCCGGTCACCGCTCCCGGCGAGGGTCGCATCCTTGTCCGCAACCTGCACTTCTCCGTCGACCCGTACATGCGGGGCAGGATGAATGATGTGAAGTCGTATGCCCCGCCCTTCAAGCTGGACCACCCCATGGAGGGTGGCGCGGTCGGCGAGGTCATCGCCTCCAACGCCGAGGGGATCGCGGTCGGCGACCACGTCCTGCACGGTCTGGGCTGGCGCGAGTACGCCGACGTCCCCGCCGAGCACGCCGTGAAGGTCGACCCGGCCCTGGCCCCGCTCTCCGCCTACCTCGGCGTGCTTGGCATGACCGGCCTCACTGCCTACGCCGGCCTCTTCGAGGTCGCCTCCTTCAAGGCCGGCGACGCCGTCTTCGTCTCCGGCGCCGCCGGTGCGGTCGGCAGCCAGGTCGGCCAGATGGCCAAGATCAAGGGCGCCTCGCGGGTCATCGGTTCGGCCGGATCCGACGACAAGGTCAAGCTCCTCGTCGAGGAGTACGGCTTCGACGCGGCGTTCAACTACAAGAACGGCCCGGTCGCCGAGCAGCTGCGCGAGGCCGCCCCCGACGGCATCGACGTCTACTTCGACAACGTCGGCGGAGAGCACCTGGAAGCGGCGCTCTCCTCGCTCAACGTGCACGGCCGCGCCACCATCTGCGGAATGATCGCCCAGTACAACGACACCGAGCCGGCCCCCGGCCCGCGCAATCTCGCCCTGGTCATCGGCAAGCGGCTACGTCTGCAGGGCATGCTCGTCGGCGATCACGCCGCACTCCAGCCGCAGTTCGTCCAGGAGGTCGCCGGCTGGCTGGCCTCGGGCGAGCTGAAGTACAGCGAGACCTTCGTCGAGGGCATCGAGAACGGCTTCGACGCCTTCCTCGGTCTGATGCGCGGCGAGAACACCGGGAAGATGATCGTCTCCCTCGCCTGAAAGCCACTCACCGGCACCCGTTAGTCTCATCACAGGCCGTCGCGATCGTGGGCGCGAGTCGCGGCGCTACAGCAGAGGAACCCTCAGCATGACCATTCAGGACATAACCGTCGCGTACACCGCCGTCGCCACCGCGGAGAACGGCCGTGACGGCCGCGTCTCCTCCGACGACGGCCAGCTTGACGTCGTCGTCAACCCGCCGAAGGCGCTGGGCGGCAGCGGCGCGGGCACCAACCCGGAGCAGCTCTTCGCGGCCGGCTACAGCGCCTGCTTCCAGGGCGCTCTCGGTGTCGTGGCCCGTCAGGAGAAGGCCGACATCTCCGGCTCCACCGTGACCGCCGCCGTCTCCATCGGCAAGACCGCCGAGGGCGGCTTCGGCCTGGAGGTCGCGATCTCCGCGACCATTCCGAACGTCGACACCGCCACCGCGCAGTCGCTCATCGAGAAGGCCCACCAGGTGTGCCCGTACTCGAACGCCACGCGCGGCAACATCAAGGTCGAGCTGTCGGTCGTCTGATCGCCCCTATGGCTCGTACGTGACCGAGGGTCGTACCCCCGCCAGGGTGCGGCCCTCGGTTTTGTTCGATATCCCTGACGTTGTTCGGACCGAGATACCGAACAAGAACGTGATCCGTCCGACCTGAGCGCGGCAGAAGCCGAACCCGTCCGGCGTTCCAGGACAGATCGTTCCGCCGGACGGGCCCGGCCCGACTCCCCGGTCACCGGCGTCCGCCGCCGCCAGTACGCTGACGCCATGCGTGATCTAGGGGCGGGTTTCAGCTATTTGATCAAGGGGCAGAGCTGGGTGGCCCGGCACGGACGATGGTTCGGCTTCGGCCTGGTCCCCGGCCTCATCACACTCGTCGTGTACGCGGGAGCGCTCATCGGCCTCGGCTACGGCGCCGACGACCTCGTCGCCTGGGCGACTCCGTTCGCCGACGACTGGTCCAGCCCGTGGCTCGGTCTTCTCCGCACCACGCTCACCGTGCTGGTCTTCGCCCTCGGCCTCTTCCTCGCCGTGATCACCTTTACCGCCGTGACCCTGCTGGTCGGCCAGCCGTTCTACGAGTCGCTCTCCGAGGAGGTCGACCGCACGGAGGGCGGCGAGGTCCCCGAGTCGGGGCTGCCGCTCTGGCGCGAGCTGTGGATCTCCGCCCGTGACAGCATCCGCATCCTGGTACGTGTCACGCTCTACGCCGTCCTGCTCTTCGCCCTCGGGTTCGTCCCGGTCGTCGGCCAGACCGTGGTCCCCGTCATCGGCTTCTGCGTCACCGGCTACTTCCTCGCCGAGGAACTCACCGCCGTCGCGCTCCAGCGCCGCGGCATGGTCCTGGCCGACCGGCTCGTCCTGCTGCGCGGCCGCCGCATGCTGATCCTCGGCTTCGGCGTACCGCTGGGGCTCGCCTTCCTGGTCCCGTTCGTCGCCGTGTTCCTGATGCCGGGCGCCGTCGCCGGGGCCACCCTGCTCGCCCGGCACCTGGTGGCGCCGCCCGCCGGCGACGAGGACGGCGACGAGGACGCGTCCCCTTCCCCGTACAGCGTCAACACAGACTGAGGAGACCTGAGCCGATGACCGAGATCATCGCCGTCGCCGTCATCACCGTCCTCGCCGTCATCAGCCCGGGCGCCGACTTCGCGATGGTCGTGCGCAACAGCTATCTGTACGGCCGGACGACCGGGCTCCTCGCCGCCGCCGGTGTCGCCGCGGGTGTCCTGGTCCATGTCACGTACACCATGCTCGGCGTCGGGCTGCTGATCGCGTCCTCGACCGCCCTGTTCACCGCGATCAAGCTGGCGGGTGCGGCGTATCTCGTCTACATCGGGGTACGGACCTTCTTCGCCCGCAACGACCTCGCCGTCGACCTGGAGTCGAAGCCGGGACTGAGCCGTCTCGGGGCCCTGCGCACCGGCTTCCTCACCAATGCGCTGAACCCGAAGACCACTCTCTTCGTCGTGTCGACGTTCACCCAGGTCGTCGGACCCGACACCGGCCTGTGGCGGCAGGCCGGCTACGGGCTCTTCATGTCCCTCGCCCATCTCGGCTGGTTCGGACTGGTCGCGCTGTTCTTCTCGCACGCCCACCTGCGCACCGCGATGCTGCGGTGGCAGAAGGTCCTCAACCGGGGCATCGGATCGGTGCTCGTCGGACTGGGGGTCACGCTGGGCCTCGCCCGCTGAGTCCGTGACGGACGTCAACTCATGTGCACTTCCAACGCCGTGCGGACTGCCGACTCCAACGCCCCTTCGATCCAGGCGGGCTTGACCGAGGTGTGACAGCCCGCGAAGTGCAGCGGCCCCTCGACCGAGCGCACATCGGCGAACAGTTCGGTGTGCTGGCCGGGCAGCAGCACCGACGCCTCGCCGTACGCGTACGGGTCGCGCATCCATGACTGGGTGGCGCCGACCCCCGTGTAGAAGACCTCGATGCGCTGCCCGTACACGTCCTGCACGCCGCCCAGGGCGTGCGGGTAGCGCTCGTCGTCGTCCAGGGAGTCCCACTTCAGGGCGTCGTCGGCCCAGCTGTACGAGGCGAGGAGAACACCTCCCTTGCTTCCGTCGACCGGGTGGGAGGGCTGGAACATAAAGCGGTTGGCGTTGTCGGTGACGGACCCGCCGCCGATGACATGCGCCGCCTCGGGCTGGTCGCGGGCGGCGGTCGTGGCGAGGGCGGCGGCGCCCGCGATCATGGTGCGCCGCGAGGGCAGGGCGGAGGTCGCTTCGGCCGGCTCGGTAGTCATGCGGACACCCTGGGGGGCACGCAAGGGAGCGCGTTGCCCGGACACGCGCAGACCGTGCGGAATCACTCGCAGGTGCCGCTTATCGATCTTGTCGTATCGGTGTTGTCGCAGGTCACCTCGCTCGTGAGTGGAGTCGTCGCGCTCGTCGGGGGCGTCCGGGGTCCGGGCTGCAACAGCCGCAGGAAGTCCCGGAACGCGGCCGGCATGTCCACCGATCCGGGGTCGGGCACTACGGGTACCGGAGCCCGTCCAGCACCGCCACAAGCAGTGGCGCGGCCCCGCTCCGGGTCCCTGACGGCCGCCTGGCAGGCGGGACTTTCGAAACACGCCCTGGGAGTAGCGGCGGCCCCTCGGGCCGGAGAGCCGAGGAGCGGCACCTGAACCCCGCTCCGGGGCTCTCCTCATCCGGTCAGCGCACCGAGAACCCGTACACGGTCGTCGACACGTACTCCTCGCCCGGCCGCAGCACCGTGCTCGGGAACTCCGGCCGGTTCGGCGAGTCCGGGAAGTGCTGCGTCTCCAGCGCGATCCCGGCGCACGGCCGGTACGGCCGCCCGTCGAAGTGGTCGGCGGTGTACAGCTGCATCCCGGGCTCGGTCGTGGTGACGGTCAGGACGCGCCCCGATCCGGGGTCGCACAGCTCGGCCACCGGACCGTCCACCGCCTCGTCCAGCACGAAGTTGTGGTCGTACCCCGTACCGACCGTCCGTGCCTCACGGAAGTCGAACCGGGTGCCGTCCACCGGCAGCAGCCCGCCCGTGGGAATCGACTCGCCGTCCACCGGGGTGATCCGCCCGGCCGCGATCCGCAGGATGTGCCCGGCCGCACTGCCGCTGTCGGCGCCGGCCAGATTCCAGTACGTGTGACTGGTCAGGTTCACCACGGTCGGTGCGTCCGTCGTCGCCCGGTACGCGATGCGCAGCGCCCCGTCCTCGTCCAGGGTGTACGCGACCGAGACCGCCAGCCGCCCCGGGAAGCCCTCCTCGCCGTCCTCCGCGACCAGCGACAGTTCCACGCCGCCCGGGACCTCCCGCGCCTCCCACACGCGCTTGTCGAAGCCGCGGGCCCCGCCGTGCACATGGTTGCGCCCCTCGTTGCGGGTCACGTGGTGGGTCTGCCCGTCGAGCACGAAGGAAGCGCCCGCGATCCGGTTCGCGTACCGTCCGACCAGCACCCCGAAGTAGGGGCCCGAGAACCTCTCGTACGCCGCGAGGTCCGGCAGCCCGAGCGCCACCCCGGCCCGCACGCCGTCCCGTCCGGGCACCTCCACCGACTGCACGATGCCGCCGTACGTCAGGATGCGTACCCGCGTACCGGCCCGCTCCAGCGTCCAGCGGTGGACGGCGGTGCCGTCCGCGAGGGTGCCGAAGAGTTCCGTACGTATCGCCGTGCTGCCCAGACCGGTGTCCATGATCATGGACCTTAGACCACGTGCCGGTGGCTACGCCGGGGGCTTCCGCGCCGTGATATTGCGGTACGCGATCTCGGCGAGCCGGGCCTGGCCGCTCAGCCCCGGATGGAACCAGTCCCACTGGCTGAGCTGCCGGCCGGTGAACCGGTAGTCGAAGACCGCACCGCCGTCGTACCGGCAGCGCAGATCCTTCGCGCACACGTTCCGCAGCACCTCGTTGTACGCCACGACCCGCTCCTGCACCGAGGCGCGGCGCGCCTGGGCCCCGGCGCTCATGTCATCCGCATGGCTCAGCATCGACTTGCAGATGCCCAGCTTCCAGATCTGCTTGCCCAGGGGGTTGTCGCGCCCCGTCGACCAGAGGCGTTTGAGATCCGGCACGCTCGACACGTACACCTGCGTCTTCGGCGCCTTGCTGCGGAGCTGACGCATCGACGCCTCGAACGAGGCCCGGAAGTCCGCCACCGGCGTCATCAGTCCCGCCGAGTCCCGGCAGGCGTCGTTGGCGCCGATCATCACGGTCACCAGGTCCGGCTTCCGCTCCGCCGCGAGAGCCATCTGCCCCGGCAATTGGGCGATCCGGGCCCCGGTCTCGGCGTGGTTCCAGCTGTGCGAGGCCGCGCCCGAGGAGCCGAGCAGCCGCACGGCGAGGCTCCGGACCTCGCTGTCCGTGCCGGTCGCCCAGGAGGCCTCGGGGCAGTCGGCCAGCACGGAACAGGCGTCGAAACCACGGGTGATGGAGTCCCCGACCGCGGCGACCGACCCTGGACTGGGGTTCCAGACGGGGGAGGGCGCGGCGGACGGGTGGTGCCGCCCGGCGGCGGACCCCTTGGTCGTCGCGTCCGGCCCAGCGTCACAGCCGGCCAGCGCGGCCACGGCGATCACCGGAAGCGCCGTCAGAACGGCGGCAGCGGCGCGCGAGCGATGGCTCGCGGAACGATTCTGCATCCCTCATGCCCTCCCGTTTATGCCCCCGGCAACCCCCGTGGCCCCAGGCGACACGCCCGCGCGCCCTGCCGGGTGAAAGCTCTGCGAATCATGGGCCCAGGACCGACGGTACGTCACACCTTGGGCGCCACCGCACGGTAGCTTTTCCCCGTCGAACCAGTGCCGCGTTCCGCCACCCGACTCCAGTTGGGTGGCTTCGTATCATCACATCACGTTACATACTGTTCCTTTCCGGAGATTAACTCCCGATGCTGTTTACTGACGACAGCCTCGGGGACCGGCCGAGTAAGGGCGGTACGGGCGCGAGGCCGCTGGGGAAGGCGAACCTCGTCCCACACTGGAGGTCCCGGTGACGACACGTGGAGTTCTGTACGTTCACTCCGCACCGCGCGCGCTCTGCCCACATGTCGAATGGGCGGTGGCGGGTGTCCTCGGTGTGCGGGTTCAGCTCGACTGGATCAGACAGCCGGCCTCGCCCGGCACCTGGCGGTCCGAGTTCTCCTGGAAGGGTGCCGCGGGTACCGCGTCGAAGCTTGCCTCCGCGCTGCGGGGGTGGGATCTGCTGCGCTTCGAGGTGACGGCGGAGCCGTGTGAGACGGCGGAGGGCGAGCGGTACAGCTCCACGCCGGAGCTGGGCATCTTCCACGCGGTCACCGGCATGCACGGCGACATCCTGGTTCCGGAGGACCGGCTGCGGGCCGCGCTGGCGCGGTCGGTGCGGGGGGAGACGGAGCTGGAGGCGGAGATCGCCAAACTTCTCGGCAAGCCGTGGGACGACGAGTTGGAGTCGTTCCGGCATGCGGGGGAGGGGGCCCCGGTGCGGTGGCTCCACCAGGTGGTGTGAGGGGCGCCTGCGGCCGGCCTGTTTCCCTGCCCGCCCCTTCCTGAAACCGGGGCCCGGCCCGGGGCCCCGCGAGGCCGGAATCCGGCGCGACAAAAATCAGCCACTCCGGCGATTGAGGGGCGGGGCCCGGCGGCACAGCCCCCCGAGACGTCCCGCACAGCGGACGAGGCCCGCCTCCCCACTCGGGGGAGGCGGGCCTCGGTGTACCGGGCGTGGGCCGTGGATCAGACGCTGCGGAACGCCAGCACCACGTTGTGCCCTCCGAACCCGAACGAGTTGTTGATCGCGGCGATCGGCCCCTCGGGCAACGGACGGGGCTCGTCGCGCACGATGTCCGCCTCCACGGCCTCGTCGAGGTTCTCCACGTTGATCGTCGGCGGAGCCATCCGGTGGTGCAGCGCCAGGACCGTCGCAACGGTCTCGATGCCGCCCGCGCCACCGAGCAGGTGACCGGTCATCGACTTCGTCGCGGAGATCGCGACATGGTCGAGGTCGTCGCCCAGGACCTTGCGCAGAGCCTTCAGTTCCGCGACGTCGCCCTGCGGCGTCGACGTGGCGTGGGCGTTGAGGTGCACGACCTCCGACGGCTTGAGATCCGTCTGGTCGAGCAGGTTCTGCATCGCGGCAGCGATCCCGCGCCCGGTCGGCTCGGGCTGGGCGATGTGGTGGGCGTCCGCGGACAACCCCTGCCCCAGCACCTCGCAGTAGACCTTGGCGCCCCGCGCGGCAGCGTGCTCCGCGGACTCCAGGACCACAACGCCCGCGCCCTCGCCGAGCACGAAGCCGTCACGGCCCGTGTCGTACGGACGAGACGCCTTCTCGGGCTCGTCGTTGTTCTTGGACATCGCCATCATGTTGGCGAACGCCGCGATCGGCAGCGGGTGGATGGCTGCCTCGGTGCCACCGGCGAGCACGACATCGGCGCGGCCGGAGCGGATCATCTCGACGGCGTACCCGATGGCCTCGGCGCCCGACGCACAGGCGGAGACCGGGGTGTGGACACCGGCCTGTGCGTTGACCTCGAGGCCGACATTGGCCGCCGGGCCGTTCGGCATGAGCATGGGCACGGTGTGCGGGGAGACGCGGCGTACGCCCTTCTCCTTCAGCACGTCGTACTGGTCGAGGAGTGTGATCACACCACCGATACCGGAGGCGATGACCGAACCGAGCCGGTCGGGCTGGATCTTCTCGTCCTCACCGGCCTTGCCGGTGAAGCCGGCGTCCGCCCACGCCTCGCGGGCCGCGATCAGCGCGAACTGCGCCGAACGGTCCAGCTTGCGGGCGAGCGGGCGGGGCAGTACGTCGCCCGGGTCGACGGCCGCGAGGGCGGCGATCCGGACGGGCAGTTCGGCGAAACGCTCGCCCTCGAGAGGCTTGACGCCGGAACGACCGGCCATCAGACCTTCCCAGGTCGACGCCGAGTCGCCACCCAGCGGAGTGGTTGCGCCGATACCGGTGACGACCACAGTGCGATTGGTCGAGTTCACTGGAAAATCTTCTCCACGTGTAGAGGGTCGTGAATCAGAGGCGCCACCGCCGGGTGGCGACACACGAGCCGGCTGGATCAGGCCTGGTGCTTCAGGATGTAGTCGGCAGCGTCGCCGACCGTCTTGAGGTTCTTGACGTCCTCGTCCGGGATCTTGACGTCGAAGCGCTCTTCGGCGGCGACGACGACCTCGACCATGGACAGCGAGTCGACGTCCAGGTCGTCGGTGAAGGACTTGTCCAGCTGGACGTCCTCGACCGGGATACCGGCGATCTCGTTGACGATCTCGGCGAGACCGTTGACGATCTCTTCCTGGGTGGCGGCCATGTTGGCGCTCCTTCGATGTATTTCTGCAGGGTACGGACGTCCGGACCGGAAGGTCCGGTGTGCCTAGGGGAGAGTAACGACCGTCGCGGCGTAGACGAGACCCGCCCCGAAGCCGATGACGAGCGCGGTGTCGCCGCTCTTCGCCTGACCGGTCGCCAGAAGCCGCTCCATAGCGAGCGGAATCGAGGCGGCGGAGGTGTTGCCGGTGTTCTCCACATCACGGGCGACCGTGACATGCTCCGGCAGCTTCAGGGTCTTCACCATCGAGTCGATGATCCGCATGTTGGCCTGGTGCGGGATGAAGACGTCCAGGTCTTCCGGGGCGATCCCGGCCGCGTCCAGCGCCTGCTGGGCGACCTTCGCCATCTCGAAGACGGCCCAGCGGAAGACCGCCTGACCCTCCTGCGTGATGGCCGGGAACTTCTCCGGACGCTCGGCGTGGAACTCGTCCCACGCCACGGTCTGCTTGATCGTCTCGGACTTGTCGCCCTCGGAGCCCCAGACCGTCGGGCCTATGGCGGGCACCTTGGAGGGGCCGACGACGACCGCGCCGGCACCGTCGCCGAACAGGAACGCCGTCGCGCGGTCGTGCAGGTCGGTGAGGTCGCTGAGCCGTTCCACGCCGATGACGAGTACGTACTCTGCCGAACCCTCGACGATCAGGCCCTTGGCAAGGGTCAGACCGTAGCCGAACCCGGCGCAGCCGGCGGAGATGTCGAAGGCGGCGGGCTTGCCCGCACCGATCTTGTGGGCGATCTCGGTCGCGATGGCCGGGGTCTGCTTGAAGTGCGAGACGGTGGAGACGATTACGGCACCGATCTGCCCGGGCGTGATCCCGGCATCGGCGATGGCCTTCCCGGACGCCTCCACGGACATCGCGGCCACGGTCTCCTCCTCGGAGGCCCAGTGGCGGGTGGCGATGCCGGAGCGCGAGCGAATCCACTCGTCGGACGAGTCGATCGTTTCGAGGATCACCTCGTTGGGCACGACACGGGTCGGACGGTAGCCGCCGACACCCATGATCCGTGCGTACGGGGCGCCCTGGCTGGGCTTGATCTTCGACATGCTCTCGGGCTCCTTAGGCGCCTGCGTGCTCAGCGAGGAGCGCGCGGGCCGCGTCGAGGTCGTCGGGGGTCTTGAGCGCGAGGGTCCGCACCCCGGGCAGTGCCCGCTTGGCGAGACCGGTCAGGGTCCCACCCGGGCAGGCCTCGATGAGCGTCGTGACGCCAAGCTCCTTGAACGTCTCCATGCACAGGTCCCAGCGGACCGGGTTGGCGACCTGGCCGACCAGCCGCGAGATGACCTCGGCGCCGGTGGCGACCGGCTTCCCGTCGGCGTTCGAGACGTATGTCACAGTCGGCTCGGAGACCGTCAGCGCCGCGGCCGCCTCGCGGAGCCGGTCGACCGCGGGAGCCATGTGGTGCGTGTGGAAGGCACCGGCGACCTTGAGGGGCACCACGCGGCGCACGCCCTCGGGCATGTCCTTGGTCAGCGCGGCGATCTGCGCGGCGGTGCCGGCGGCGACGATCTGGCCGCCCCCGTTGACGTTCGCCGGGGTCAGCCCGAGCATCTCCAGGTGAGGGACCGTCACGTCGGGGTCGCCGCCGAGCAGCGCGGCCATGCCGGTCTCCGTGACCGCTGCGGCGTCCGCCATGGCGAGCCCGCGGGTGCGTACGAGACGGAGCGCGGCCTCCTCGTCGAGGACACCGGCGAGCGCCGCCGCGGTGATCTCGCCAACGCTGTGACCTGCTACGACATCGGGCGACGCGGCCAGTGCGGCGGCGGACAGCAGGCCCGCGGCGACCAGCAGCGGCTGAGCCACCGCAGTGTCGCGGATCTCGTCCGCGTCGGCCTTCGTGCCGTAGTGGGCAAGGTCGAGCCCGATGGCGTCGGACCAGGCCGCGACGCGGTCGGAGGCACCGGGGAGGTCGAGCCAGGGAGTCAGGAAGCCGGGCGTCTGAGCGCCTTGGCCGGGAGCGACGAGTACGAGCACCCTCACACTCTCTCTTGTGAACGGTCCTGAACGCCCGTGGGGACAGGGACGAAGAACCGTAGGGGGAATTGTTGATGTCCGACAAAAGTCTAGGACTGGGTATCCCTGTCAGCCAGACGCCCCAGAATCAGGGCGATTCGCAGCGTGAACGCCGAGCGGACGTCGGAGGGTGACCACCCGGTGACGTCTGTCACACGTCGAAGCCGGTAGCGCACGGTGTTGGGGTGCACGAACAGCATCCGGGCCGCGCCCTCCAGACTGCTCGCCTGCTCCAGGTACACGCTGAGTGTCTCCAGCAGCGCCGAGCCCGCTTCCTCCAGCGGTCTGTAGATCTCCTCCACCAACTGGTCACGCGCGGCGGGGTCGCCCGCAATGGCGCGCTCCGGCAGCAGGTCGTCCGCCAGAACCGGCCGCGGTGCGTCCTGCCAGGCACCGCACGCCTTGAGCCCGGCGGCGGCGGCCTGGGCGGACCGGGTGGCCGCCAGCAGGTCGGGCACCACGGGCCCGGCGACGACCGGGCCGGCCGCGTACGGGCCGATCAGCGCCTTCGCGACGTGCAGCGGGTTGTCGCTGCCGCCCGCGATGACGACCAGACGGCTGCCGAGCACTCCGGTGAGGACCTGGAGTTTGGCGTGGCGGGCGGCGCGCCGGATCGCTTCGACGGTCAGTTCGCTGTCGCCGTCGGGGGCCGTACCGAGGATCACGCACACATGCTCGGGGGAGTTCCAGCCGAGCGCGGCGGCCCGGGAGACGGCGCCCTCGTCGGCCTCCCCGGACAGCACCGCGTTCACCACGAGCGATTCCAGCCGGGCGTCCCAGGCGCCGCGCGCCTCGGCCGCCTGCGCGTACACCTGGGCGGTCGCGAAGGCGATCTCCCGCGCGTAGACGAGCAGCGCCTCGCGCAGCAGCGACTCGTCGCCGGGCGCGGCGACCTCCTCGATCGCGGCCTCCATGACCTCGATCGTCGTGCGCACCATCTCGACGGTCTGGCGCAGGGTGATCGCCCGGGTCAGCTCGCGCGGAGCTGTACCGAACACATCGGTGGAGATGGCCTGCGGCGTCTCCGGGTGCCGGAACCACTCGGTGAAGGCGGCGATTCCGGCCTGGGCCACCAGGCCGATCCAGGACCGGTTCTCCGGTGGCATCGCCCGGTACCAGGGCAGCGTCTCGTCCATGCGGGCGATCGCGTTGGCGGCCAGCCGGCCGGAGGACTGCTCCAGCCGCTTCAGGGTCGCGGCATGCAGGTGGGCGTCATTCGCAGCAGGCTGCTCAGGATCGGGTCGGGGCACGGAGACAAGATTGCCTTATCGGGCCGCGGGCGCGGTGGGCCGGGGCTACCGCGGGTCGTACTGTCGCGTAGCGGGTGGCCGGTGGCCGGCCGGGACGCAGGGGCGCCGGGTCGGGCTACCGTGGACCGGTGATTTCCGTACACCGCGCCGAAGACCGCTTCCTGGGCGGGGACCGGGCCGCCGGCATCCTGTCCCGGCACGCCTTCTCCTTCGGCAGCTTCTACGACCCGGACAATCTGCGCTTCGGCGCGATGCTGGCCTGCAACGAGGAGCGGCTCGCCCCCGGCGCGGGCTTCGACGAACACCCGCACAGCCACACGGAGATCGTCACCTGGGTCGTCGAGGGCGAGCTGACCCACCGCGATTCGGCCGGGCACGCCACGGTCGTACGGGCCGGGGACCTCCAGCACCTCAGCGCCGCCGCGGGCGTCCGTCACGTCGAGCGCAACGACGGCGACGGGCCGCTGACGTTCCTTCAGGTGTGGCTGACCCCGATCGAACCGGGTGGCGAGCCCGCGTACACGATCGTTCCCGGCATCGCCGACTCCACCCCGTACGCCCTCCCGGCGGCCGGCGCGATGCTGCACGTACGCAGACCGGCCGCGGGGGAACGCACGGCGGTGCCGGACGCGGCGCGGGCGTACGTCCACGTGGCTGCGGGGCGTGTGGGGATCGGCGACGAGGAACTGGGACCGGGCGACGCGGCGCGGATCACGGGAGAGCAGGGACTGGAACTGGTGGCGGCCGACGCGGCCGAGGTGCTGATCTGGGAACTGTCGGCCTGAGCCGGCAGGACCACGGGCAGCCCGAATTCAGATCGGTCGCGTCGCGGCGATGAGTTTTGCCGGTCCGAAGAGTCTGATCACTGTTACCGACGACGCAGGAGGAACGTGTGACCCAGCTACTGAGAGTCCAGAACTTCAATGTTTCCAGTGATGGAATCGGGGCCGGTGAGGACCAGAGCTTCGAGAGCCCGTTCGGCCTTGCCGGTCCGGAGAGGCTGTTTTCCTGGGCCGGTGCCACGGCGAGCTGGCCCATGCGCACCGACCCCGGGGGCAGCCGGGGCCTCGACGACTACTTCACCCGGGACTACGCACACAACATCGGCGCCGAGATCATGGGCCGCAACAAGTTCGGGCCCCAGCGCGGGCCCTGGAACGACCACGAGTGGCGCGGCTGGTGGGGCGACGAGCCCCCGTTCCGCACCCCGGTGTTCGTCATGACGCACCACACACGTCCTTCGTACACACTGTCCGACACCACGTTCCACTTCGTCGACGGGGATCCGGCCACGGTCCTGCAGCAGGCGCGGGAGGCGGCCGGGGGCAAGGACGTCCGGCTCGGCGGCGGAGTCACCACCATCCGGCAGTTCCTCGACGCGGGCCTCGTCGACACCCTGCATGTGGCGGTCTCGCCGGTGAAGCTCGGATCCGGAGTACGGCTCTGGGAGTCACCCGATGAGCTGCTCGACCGGTACCACCTGGACGTGGTGCCCAGCCCGAGTGGCGTGACGCACCACCTGTTCTGGCGGAAGTGACGAGGGCCCGCTCGGGGATGCCGGCGCGACCCGCGAGGGCGTTCCGGTGAGTGAGGGTGAATGACTGCGTGGTTGCGGGCGGGACACCGGCACGGGCCGTGGTTCTCGTCCGCAACCACCGCACCGCCGTGGGCGGCGGGCCCACTCGTCGGCGAGCGCTACTGGCCCGTGTCCCGGCGCCACATCGACCACATCGGCGGCCCGGCCCGGAACGTCATCTCCTCCCGCACGGTGAAGCCGTGCCGCTGGTAGAAGGTCAGGTTGCGGCGGTTGCTCGACTCCAGGAACACCGGCCGCCCGTCCGCGTCCGCCTGCGCCAGCAGCTCGCTCAGCACCTGCGATCCGCGCCCCGTGCCGCGCGCGTCCGCGTGGGTGCCGATGTACTCGACGTACCAGTGCGCGGGCTCGGCAGGGTGGCGGTGCTCAAGCGCCAGCAACCGCATTCCGGTCCTTGGCAGTTGGGCCCGTCCCGTCCGCAGCAGCGTGCCCGCGTTACGCAGCAGATAGCTCACCGGCAGCTTCCACTTCCCGGGCTCCGCCCACACCGCCGCCACCGTGCGGTCCGGATCGGTCCACACCCGGCCCGCCGGGACCTGCTGCGCCAGATGCGCGGCGAACAGCAGCCGCAGCCGCCGGTCCCGGTCGTGCGGCATCAGCCAGGACCAGACGGGGTCCTTGGCGTAGGCACTGGCGAGCACGGAGGCGAGCGCCGGGACGTCGGAGACGGTAGCGCGGACTATGTCGGCCATGGCCGAGGAGGGTAGCGGTTCCCGGGGTGCCGAACTCCATCCCACTCGAGTGATCGGCGCAATCGTCGGCTCAGGCGTGCGTACCTGTGCCGGTGACACCGGTGACGTCCCCATCGTTCACCCCCTGATCGCCGGACTCGAACAGCTGGAGCAGCTATGGGAACGATCGTGGACGGCACCACTGACAGTCCGACGGGGCTTCGTCCGGGAAAAGCTGGAAGATGCCTCAGGAGGGGCCGATAGTCTCAGGGAATTCTGGTTCGGACATCGCAACGCACGGAGGCCCTGATGATGCGGTTGGAGCGGGGTTCAGGCCGACGGTACAGCATGATGCTCATGCTGGCGGCGGTGGTCCTGCTCGTGGACCAGCTCACCAAGATGTGGGCGGTCTCCGCGCTGTCCGACAGCGAGCGCGTCGCCGTGGTCCCCCCTCTGATCCACTTCCGGCTGCTGTACAACCCTGGCGCCGCGTTCTCCATCGGCACGGGGGCGACATGGGTGTTCACCTTGGCGGCGGCAGCGGCAGTGGTCGGCATCCTCTACACCGCACGCCGCCTGGCCTCTGCGGGCTGGGCGCTTGTGCTGGGCGCGCTGCTCGGCGGTGCGGTGTCCCACCTGGGCGACCGGCTCTTCCGCGAGCCCGGGGTGGCCCGCGGGCATGTTGTGGACTTCATCGACTACGGCCCGTTCGTGGGTAACGTCGCCGACATCGCGCTCGCCTGCGGGTGCGTCGCGTTGGTGCTGCTCAGCCTGCGTGGTGTGGAGCTCGCCAAGGTACCGGGCGAAGAATCCGCCTGACCCGGTACTGGCCCCACATGATCTCGGCATCTCCAACCGCGCTCCGCAGCGCGGACTCGTCCATCAGACAGAAGCGTTTGGCACCGGCCCGTACTCAGCACGGGGCCCCAGGCGAGCCGGGTGGCCCGGGCCCGTGGTGGCGCTGACGGTCTCACCTGTCATCGTGCGTCGCTCCTCCTGTTTTGACCGCGACGTCCGGGCGCGGCTCGCCGGCCCTCTCGTTGCGGCCCTCGTCCTTCGGTCGCGACACGTCCTCGATGCCCGGATGGCGGCGGGCCGAGACGACGAGGCAGGCGATGGCGCCGAGGAAGACCACGACGGAGGTCCAGTTGTTCAGGCGCAGGCCGAGCAACGTGTGGGACTCGTCGATGCGCAGGTACTCGGTCCAGAACCGGCCGGCCGTGTAGGCGGCGACGTACAGGGCGAAGGTCCTGCCGTGACCGAGCGCGAACCGGCGGCCCGCCCAGAGGACCAGTGCGGCGACGCCGATGTCCCAGAGGGACTCGTAGAGGAAGGTGGGGTGGTACGTCGCGATGTCGAGCGTGGCGGACGGACGGTGCGCGCGGTCGATCTCCAGGCCCCAGGGGAGCGTGGTGGGGCGGCCGTAGAGTTCCTGGTTGAACCAGTTGCCCCAGCGGCCGACCGCCTGGGCCAGGGCGATGCCGGGGGCGACCGCGTCCGCGAAGGCGGGGAAGGGGATGCGGTGGCGACGGCAGCCGATCCACGCGCCGACCCCGCCCAGGGCGATGGCACCCCAGATACCGAGCCCGCCCTCCCACACGTACAGCGCTCGGATCGGCTCGCCGCGTTCGCCGAAATACGCGTCGGGGCTGGTGATCACGTGGTACAGCCGTCCACCGGCGAGACCGAACGGCACTGCCCAGATGGTGACGTCCGCGATCACGCCCTGATCCCCGCCGCGCGCAACCCAGCGCCGGCTGCCCAGCCAGACGGCCACGAACACGCCCAGGATGATGCAGAAGGCGTACGCCCTCAAGGGAACCGGGCCAAGGTGAAGAACCCCGGTCGAGGGACTGGGAAGGTAGGCGAGATTCATGGTCGCTCCGTTTCACTCACTGCCCGACGAGGCAGGCGTCCGAGGGCTGCGCCGAGTGCGGCGATCCAGATCAGGAGCAAGGGCAGTGAGATGAATGCCGTCGGGGTCAGGGCAGTGGACAGGAGCAGGTATCCGATGCCGGACGCGGTAATCGTGGCGGCGAGGGCCCAGCCGGTGACGACCTCCCAACGCCGCAACAGCGCGCCGTGCCGGGAGGCCGCACAGGCAGCCGCGGCGAGCACGGCGAGCGCGAACATCCTGACACCGTCCACACGCTGAACCGCCTCGAACAGTGTGCCGGTCCTGCCCGGTGACGCCGGATCAGCTCCAGACACCGCGATCAGTTCCATGACGAGTTGCACGCATGCGAGCGCCCCCGCGACTCTCCCGGCCCATCCGGCCGAGCGAGCCGCGGTGTTGTCGGTTCGGCGGGCCCGGTCGAGCAGTCCGGATCCGACGACGAGCAGGGCGGCAGCTGCCACACCGTGGACGAGCAGCGCCTGGGCGACAACCTGGACCGGCCGGTCGGCGTACGCGGTCGTGATCCCGGCGTGTGCGTCACCGACTTCGGGTGTGGCTCCCCATGCGGCGGCGAGCCCGAGAATCCAAGCCGCGGCGTGTACGTATCCGGCGGCGCGGGCGGTGATGCCGGTAGCGGGCTCTTCGGCGATTGTGGTCATGCGATGTCGCGGGTCTTGTCCCGGATTGCCTGGGCGAACGCATCGCAGCCGGTGCGCCATGCGGCGTCCAGGTCTGCGCCGGGCGGGAAGCGACCGTCGAGCTCGAGCACGACCATGCCGTGCGCGAATGCCCAGAGCGAGCGCGCGATGTGAATGTCGCCGTGCACCGCGTTGGCCAACGGCGTCGCCGCGCGATCTTCGAGTCCTTCGGGAAGCGCGGCGCGGGCGAGCGGCCGACTATGAGTGATGCGGTAGAGGTGCGGGTTGGCGAGAGCGTGACGTCGGTAGGCACGGGCGAGCACGAGCAGGGGCGGTTCGACGCCGATCTCGGCTTCGGCGGCCTCCAGTTCCTCAGCCAGCTGGGTCATCCCCTGCACCTGGAGTCCGGCCTCGACAGCGGCCTTGTCAGGAAAGTGCTTGTACAAGGAAGGCGCCCGGATGCCGACACGCTCGGCGATGCGCCGCATCGACAACGCATCCGGACCTTCGGCGTCGAGCAGTTCCCGGGCGGCGGCCATGATCTGCTGCGCGCGGTCAGCCACGGCGCTCCTTCCCGGGAACCGTCATCGCCCCGGAGAGGAGCGCCGGCGCCTTCCATGTATCACGGAAGGGCCGGGTCGGGACACTGCTGCACGGGGTGCTGCCGGCTGTGGTGGTGTTCACTGCAGCCCTCTCACGTTGTGACTGACCGACGTGGCTAACGATGTTAGCCGCGTGGCGCCAAACTACGGCTAACGGCGTTAGCCGTCAAGCCTGGAGGGTGCCGAATTCCGACCTGCCGAGCCTCAACATCCGTACCCGTTCGACGAGTTCTCTCTGATTGGCCGTCAACCCCGTTCGCGGCAAAGGATTCGTGCCGAGGCGTGGCACCGGCCCAGGGAGGAAGGCGCCGACCTGCTGAGCGCCGACCTCGGCGTCGTCCCGGGCTGCGAGGTCGGCGGCCACGCTCCGTGGAGCTTCTCCGACCCGTTCCCCATGGCCTGCCCCGAGTGCGGCTCGGGCGTCCGCCCGCTGCTCACCATCGACGGCAGCGAGTGGGACGGTGGCAGTGGGAGCTGGCGACCGGTCGAGGATGCCGACTACACCGGCCTGCACTTCCTCGGCCCGGCCCGTGCCACGCAGCTCAACATCGGCCGTGGCCACAGCCTGCAGTTGTACGTGTGCACCGCTTCCTACGGCCACCCGCACGTGCAGAACATGCCATCGCATGACGCATGCTGCCCGTGGCGGCACGCGTCACGGGGGAGCGGAAGGGGGCCCGGGACGACCACGGATGGTCGTCCCGAGCCCCCTTTCGTCGCACAGGGCTTCCGGTGACGTCAGCGGAGCCCGTCCACGAAGCTCTGCCAGGCGTCGGCCCCGATGGTCAGGACGGGGCCGTCCGGGTTCTTGCTGTCGCGGACGGGGACGGTGCAGGGGAGGCCGTCGGCCACCTCGACGCATTCGCCGCCGGTGTTTCCGCTGTAGCTGGACTTGCGCCAGGCCGCGCCGCCGGTGTTTCCGCTGTAGCTGGACTTACGCCACCGCGCGCTCTTCAGGTCGGGACCGGTCTCCATAACGCTCCTCCATCACGCGGGTGATCAGGGCCGCCGAATCCTCCACGGATAGGGCTGCGGCCTGCAAGTGAGCGTAACGGAGCGCGGCTTCCCTGACGGTGTCGGGGCTGGCCGTCATATGGCCGGAGATGACGTCTTCCGTGTAGACGATGTCGGGGTCGTCGGCGAAGCGCATGGCGGTGAACGACCCAGCGAGGCTGGCGTGTTCACCGGCCGTGAAGGGCAGTACAGACGGTCTGGTTCGAGTGTCTGGCCACGAAAGCGGCCGACCGGTGATGCTTCTCAGTGGCCGGAGCGGAGCTCCGCGAGCACCGCGTCCGTGAACGCCGGCCACACCTCCACCGCCCACGGGCCGAAGGCCCGGTCCGTGAGCGCGACGCAGGCCGCGCCCGCGACCGGGTCGATCCACAGGAACGTCCCGGACTGGCCGAAGTGCCCGAAGGTCGCAGGCGACGAAGAACCGCCCGTCCAGTGCGGCGACTTGTGGTCCCGGATCTCGAAGCCGAGCCCCCAGTCGTTGGGGTTCTGGTGGCCGTAACCGGGCAGTACGCCCTTCAGGCCGGGGTGTACGACGGTCTGCGCGGCCAGCACCGTGCGCGGGTCGAGCAGTCGTGGCGTCTGCACCTCTGCCGCGAACCGCGCCAGATCGTCGATGGTCGATATGCCGTCCTTGGCGGGCGAGCCGTCCACCGTGGTCGACGTCATCCCGAGCGGTTCCAGCACCGCCTGGCGCACATACTCCGGGAACGGGATGTCGGTGGCCTTGGCGATGTGGTCGCCGAGGACCTCGAAGCCCGCGTTGGAGTAGAGCCGCCGGGTGCCGGGGGCGGCCGTCGTCCGGTGCTCGTCGAAGGCGAGCCCGCTGGTGTGCGCGAGCAGATGCCGGACGGTGGAGCCCTCGGGCCCGGCCGGCTCGTCGAGCTCGACCGCGCCCTCCTCGTATGCCACGAGCGCCGCATAGGCCGCGATCGGCTTGGTGACGGAGGCGAGCGGGAAGCGGTGCGCGGTCGGGCCGTGCGTACCGACGACGGTGCCGTCCGCTCGTACGACGGCCGCCGCCGCGGTGGGGACGGGCCAGTTGTCGATCATCGCCAGGCTCTGCATACGTATGAGCCTAAAGGGCCGTCCTGCACGGCTCGGAGGGGGTGGCGCGGCCGCCGCCGAAACCCGTCCCCGTTCGCGCTTGCTTAGAGTGCACTCCAAGGTTCTAGCGTGGAGGCCATGACGGTGATGGAGAGCACTTCCGTACGGACGGACATCTGCGCATCGGCTCCACGGCCGCATCCGCGCCCCGAGGGTCAGGACCGCTACACCATCAGCGAAGTCGTCGCCTTCACCGGGCTCACCGCGCACACCTTGCGCTGGTACGAGCGCATCGGGCTGATGCCGCACGTCGACCGGTCGCACACCGGCCAGCGCCGCTTCACCAACCGTGACCTGGACTGGCTGGCCTTCGTCGGCAAGCTGCGGCTGACCGGGATGCCGGTCGCCGACATGGTCCGGTACGCGGAGCTGCTGCGCGAGGGCGAGCACACCTTCGAGGAGCGGCAGGAGCTGCTGGAGTCGACCCGCCGCGACGTGAGGACGCGGATCGCGGAGCTCCAGGACACCCTCGCCGTCCTCGACCACAAGATCGACTTCTATGCGAGCGCCCGACAGGCGCCGGAAAGGCCCTGTGCCTGATGACTGACAACAAGATCGCCACGGTAGAGCTCGGACACGGCGGCCCGCAGGTCGGCGTGCAGGGACTCGGCTGCATGGGCATGAGCGAGTTCTACGGGGACACCGACGAGGCCGCCGCCCGGGACACCCTGGACGCGGCGCTGGAGGCCGGCGTCACGCTCTTCGACACCGCGGACGTCTACGGCAGCGGCGCCAACGAGACGTTCCTCGCCCCGTTCGTGGGGGCGCACCGGGACGAGATCACGCTCGCCACGAAGTTCGCCATCGAGCGCAAGGACGACGACCCGCACTACCGGGGCGTGCGCAACGACCCCGCGTACATCCGCCAGGCCGTCGAGGGCAGCCTGCGCCGCCTGAACACCGACGTCATCGACCTGTACTACATGCACCGCCGCGACCCGGCCGTCCCGCTGGCCGAGTCCGTCGGCGCGATGGCCGAACTGGTCCAGCAGGGCAAGGTCAAGCAGCTCGGGCTGAGCGAGGTGACCGGCGCGGAGCTGCGCGAGGCGTACGCCGTGCACCCGATCGCCGCCCTCCAGTCGGAGTGGTCGCTCTTCAGCCGGGACGTCGAGCTCAGCGCCGTGCCCGCGGCGGTCGAGCTCGGAGTGACCTTCGTGCCGTACTCGCCGCTCGGCCGAGGCTTCCTGACCGGGGCGTTCGCCGACGCCGCCAAGGATCTGTCCAGGGGCGACTTCCGCCAGTACCAGCCCCGTTTCACCGGCGACAACGCGAAGACGAACGCCGCCCTGCTGGAGCCCGTTCACAAGATCGCGGCAGCGCACGGGGCGACGGCCGCGCAGGTGGCACTCGCCTGGGTGCAGCAGCGTGCCGAGGTGCACGGGCTGACCGTGGTGCCGATCCCCGGCACCCGCAAGCGCAGCCGGCTGCTGGAGAACGTCGGGGCAACCCGGCTCACCCTCACGCCGGAGGAGCTGGCCGTGCTGGAGCCGATCGCCGGCCTGGTCGCAGGGGACCGCTACCCGGACATGAGCTCGACGTCGGCGGCGCGCGAGTAACCGGCGGCGGCGCGGGCCGCCCCCGTTACCCGATCCCCAGCGCGAACACGGCGATCCCCCGCCTCTGCCCGGCGGGGGATCGCCGCCCGCCGCTACAGCTCCGCGAGCAGCTGGGCCTTCTTCGCGCTGAACTCGTCGTCCGTCACGAGTCCCGCCTGGTGGAGTTCCCCGAGGTGCCGGATCCGCTCGGCGATGTCCGCCGGATCGCGGCGCCCCGCGCCCGCCAGGACGGCGGTTGCCGCCACGGGTGCGGACTGGTTCCTGCGTACGGATTCCAGGACGGCGGCGGCGAACGGCAGCGACTCGTGCACCGGGCCGTAGCCGAGCCCGAAGATCACCGCGGCGGGGTCCTGATCGGCCTGGGTGGGCCGCGGGGTCATTGCCTGCGGACCGGGTGCGGGGTCCGTACGGGGCGCCCCGTCCTCCGCAGCCGCACCCGCTTCCGAGGCCGCCACGGAAGCCGCGCTCCCGGCGCCTCGCGGGACCAGCCGCAGGTAGCCGTCGAACGCCTCGGGCGACCGCCACTCGACCCCGCACAGCTCGGAGACCGGAAACGTCTGGTCGCCCGCCTTCCACTTCGCCGTGGAGGCACCCGTCCAGAACCAGTGGAAGGAGATCCGGTCCCCGTCGAAGCTGGCCCGGCCGTCGTACGCCTTGAACTGCATCGGCGCCTCGGGGGCCGCGACCATGAAACGTTCGGCGGGTTCCCCCGCGTCCGCTCCGAGCAGTGCGCGCAGCTCGTCCGCGTAGTACTCGGCGAGCGTCTCGCGTTCGGCGGGCAGCACCAGCCGGTACGGATTGCAGCCGTCCTTCAACTGCCCTGCCGCAGCCTCGAGCAGGGGATCGGCACCGGGCCTCGGCACCGCATGCAGCACCACCGTGCCCCGCTTGCCCGGAGTCAGCGTCACCGACGACAACGCCGCGTGCGGAATGCGGCGTTCACGCAGGCTCTGGAAGAGCTTTGGCGTGCGAATACTCCGTTCGAAGCGGATGAGCACGGAGTCGGTGTCGAACTCCCAGGTGGCATGAATTCCGGCCAGCACATCACCCATGTGCCTCATCGTATGCGGCACTTGCCCGCACGTCCCCCCCTCGGCGTATGCCGCAATTCACGCTTTCTTGCGGCTCTTTACGCGCGTCACATGGCTTTGGCGCCGGACATTCCCTTGTGGCAGGCGCTGTCGGCGCTCGCACAGGTCACCGAGCCGTAGGCACCCACGCCGATGGCGGCGAAGTTGCGGAGGCTCTCGGTGCCCGGCACGAAATAGCCGCTGTGCCCGTTGGCGTCGCCCGCCGAGACGACACGCGCGCCGAAGCCCCGGTCCACCGGATCGGCCCCGTGGCCGAGCCCGCCGACCTCCATGTTCGGTACGTCCTGGATCCAGTCGTTGCGGTCCCGCATCGCCCAGACGGCGGCCGAGGTGTGCAGCTGCGCCGCGTGTTCCACCCGCATGCCGGGGCTGCCCGCGACCGCGATGTCGGTGACCCGGGACGGCAGTTCCTCCGCGGCGACACCGCACAGCACGGACCCGTAGCTGTGACAGAACAGCGAGACCTTTGACGTGCCGGGCAGCGCGTCGACGAGCGCATTGAGCCGGACCGCGCCGCGCGCGGCGAGGTTCCCCAGGGCAGCGTCCATGCCGATGCCGGCGGGCGCGGTGTAGTCGGCCCAGGCGATGACGGCGGTCCGGGTGCCGGGGCGGGCGGCGCGCTCCGCCGCGTACAGCGACTTCGCCATGCCGACGGGGGCGGCGTCGACCTTCGGCCCGGTCCGCTCCAGCGTCAGCAGATTGGTGTCGACACCGGGCACCACCATCGAGATCCGCTCGGCCTTGTCCAGATCACCGAACACCTCGGCGGCGCGGCCCTTCCCGGACGGGTCGAAGGCCAGGAAATGCCGGCCGTGGGCCAGCATCGACCCGAAGCGCTTCATCCGGCGCAGCGCCTCGGCGCGGCCGTCCGGGGAGAGCCTGACGTCGTGCATGCGCCGCCGCTCGACCGCCCGCGCCTGAACCAGGGCCCGCCGGTTGGCGTGGTAGCGCAGGGTGACCGGGGCGCCGTTCAAATTGCCGACGACCAACGGGTACCTGTCGGCGAGCGCGGTCCGCTGCGCGGCGGTGAGCATGGCGAAGAACTGCGCCAGCCGGTACGGCGGTGCATCGGCGTCCGGCAGCGGGTGACCCGCTATCCGCCCCCGCGCCCAGGAGGCGAGTGCGATGTCGCGTGGCTCGTGGGAGGGTTGGTGACGTACGGCTGTCCAGCCGGTGGTCGCCAGCATCACGAACACGACCGCGACGGCGAGCAGTGCGCGCCATGCGGTGAGCGTGGGGGAGGAGTCGAAGGAAGTCACTCCGGCCCACATTAGGAGACGCGCGACGACCACCGTGAACCGGGTGACACACATCACTCGCCTGCAGGGAATTGGGGCGGGTTTCCCTCACGCTCTGTGTGCGCGTCCGGTACGCTCCGCCGGATTTCGCGCCGCTCCCGTCCTGCACGGGCCGGTTGTGGTACGGCAGTTGTGAAGTCCGTCATGCTCCGATATGAGGTGTTCGGCACATGACCGGGGCGGAGCCGGCTATCCGGCGGAAGGTGCGGTCGCGGATTCGGCCGGCGTATGCCAGTTCCCCGCGAGAGCCGGGCCCAGTTGATCCAGATAGTTCTCGGTCAGTGCGCGCAGCGACTCCACGCTCGTGTCCCGCCCCTGCCCCCACAGCTGCCCGGTCACCCGCATCACCCCGCAGAACGCGGCGACGGCGACCCGCGGTCGCGGATCCGTCCGGATGTCGAGGCCCTCGCGCCCGGCGATCACCTCGGCTATCTCGGTCTCCAGGTCGAAGCTGCGCCGCAGGTGGGTCGCGAGCAGGCACGGGGTCGACTCGATCATCCGGTACGTACGCACGTGGAGTTCGGCCGTGACGGTCTCCTCGATCGTCTCGCCGGTACTGTTCCAGGTGCACAGGACCGCGTTGCGCATTGCCTCGAAAGGGGCTTCAGCTGCGGGTCGTTGACGCAGCTCGGAGAGGAAGCGCGACTCCAGCATCTCCTGGACCGCGAAGACCGTCTCCTCCTTGCTGGCGAAATGGCGGAAGAAGGTGCGCTGGGAGACCTCGACGGCGTCGACGATCTCGTCGACGGTGGTCGCGTCGTACCCCTGGGTGGTGAAGAGGTCGAGAGCGGCGTGCAGCAGGGCGTCCCGGGTGCGTCGCTTCTTGCGTTCCCGCAGCCCGGTCGGTTGCTCTGCGGCGCGCCGGACATCGGTCACTGAGCGGTCCTCTTTCTGTCTCTTTGGCCAGCTCAGGGTACCTGTGAGCTACGTGACAGATACTGGCTTGTGAAATGGTTTGTCAACTGTCAGCGGCTGACACTAGTGTCCCTCGCATGACTAGTCAGACCACCGCAGAAAAGCCCCTGCGGGAGCCGCAGGGCGCTCCTGCTCCAGCTCCGGTCAAGGGGCTTCGCGGCCACCCCTGGCTGACGCTCTTCTCCGTGGCCATCGGCGTGATGATGGTCGCGCTCGACGGCACGATCGTCGCGATCGCCAACCCCGCCATCCAGCAGGACCTGAAGGCCTCGCTCGCCGACGTCCAGTGGATCACCAATGGCTACATGCTCGCACTCGCGGTCTCCCTGATCACTGCGGGCAAGCTCGGTGACCGGTTCGGCCACCGTCAGACCTTCCTGATCGGTGTCGTGGGCTTCGCCGCGGCATCGGGAGCCATCGGTTTCTCCAGCAGCGTGGCCCTGGTCATCGCGTTCCGGGTGCTGCAGGGTCTCTTCGGCGCCCTGTTGATGCCGGCCGCGCTCGGCCTGCTGCGCGCCACCTTCCCGGCCGAGAAGCTGAACATGGCGATCGGCATCTGGGGCATGGTCATCGGCGCCTCGACGGCGGGCGGTCCGATCCTCGGCGGTGTCCTCGTCGAGCACGTCAGCTGGCAGTCCGTCTTCTTCATCAATGTGCCGGTCGGAGTGATCGCGCTCCTGCTCGGCGCCGTGATCCTCAAGGACCACCGCGCCGAGAACGCGCCGCGCTCCTTCGACATCGGCGGCATCGTGCTGCTGTCACAGGCGATGTTCTGCCTGATCTGGGCGCTCATCAAGGGTGCGGAGTGGGGCTGGGGCGACTTCAAGACGCTCGGCTTCCTGGGGGCGGCGGTGGCCCTGTTCGTGGTGTTCGCCCTCTCCCAGAAGAACGTCAGGGAGCCGCTGATCCCGCTGGCGATGTTCCGCTCGGTGCCGCTGTCCGCGGGCGTGGTCCTGATGGTGCTGATGGCGTTCGCCTTCATGGGCGGACTCTTCTTCGTCACCTTCTACCTGCAGAACGTGCACGGTCTGAGCCCCGTCGACAGCGGTCTGCACCTGCTGCCGCTGACCGGGATGATGATTGTCGCCTCGCCGCTCGCCGGCGCCTTGATCACCAAGTTCGGCCCGCGGGTCCCGCTGGTCGGCGGCATGGTGTGCACGGCGGTCGCCATGTTCGGGATGTCCCAGCTGGAGATCGGCACCGGCACCCTGACCATGTCCATCTGGTTCGGTCTGCTCGGCCTCGGCCTCGCCCCGGTGATGGTCGGCGCCACCGAGGTCATCGTCGGCAACGCCCCGATGGAGCTCTCCGGTGTCGCGGGCGGTCTTCAGCAGGCCGCGATGCAGGTCGGCGGCAGCCTCGGTACGGCGGTGCTGGGCGCGGTCATGGCCTCCCGGGTCGACTCGGAGCTGGCCGACAACTGGGCGGCCGCGAAGCTTCCGCCCCTTGCGCCGCAGCAGCTGGACGCCGCGTCCTCGGCCGTCGAGGTCGGCGTGCCGCCGGTGGCCGGCAACACTCCGCCGGAGGTCGCGGCGAAGATCGCGGACGTCGCCCATGACACGTTCGTGTCGGGCATGAGCACGGCGTTCATGGTCGCCGGCATCGTCGCGGTGGTCGCCGCACTGGTCGCCACCCTCACCAAGCGCGGTGCGAACGCCGAGGCCGGCGCGGGCGCAGGTCACATCTGACCGCTCGTCGCGAAGCCCCCGTGGCGTCAACACAGTGCGGACAACAGCCCCGCCGGAACGTTCCGGCGGGGCTGTCGCCTATCAGGGTGATGCGCTCCGCAGCCCCTTCCCCGGGTGATGCCGGGCAGGTCAGGGTGCGTCCAACTGATTCGCACCACCACGGGGGTCGATTTCCATGCGTACGACCGTTCTTGCCGCCGCCCTGGCTGTCACAGCCCTGATTCCGCAGGCTGCGGCCCACACCGCGACCCCGCAGGCCGCGGCCCGCACCGCACCCGCCCGCCTCGGAGCCTGCGGAAGCGGTCAGCTCTGCCTCTGGGAGAAGCCGGACTTCACCGGCGCCCGGCAGGTCCACGAACTGTCCACCATCGACATCGAGAGCTGCGTCCCGCTGCCACCGGCCGGCCAGGCCCAGGCGCTCGCCAACCGCACCGGCCGGCCCGTCACCACCTACCAGTCGGCGGAGTGCGCCGAGACCGGCGAGTTCGAGACCTATCCGGGCGGTGGCACCTGGGTGCCGCAGTCCCCGTACCGGGTCAGGGCCTTCAAGGTCTGGGAGAACTGACGCCGAAGGGCGGCGGACCAAGAGGTCCGCCGCCCTTCGGATCTGTCCGGTCGTGCCTACGCTTCGCCGCCGGCCGCGCCGGGGTCGGCCGCAGTCACGTCCAGGAGCTCGTACCGGTCGATCGCCTGCTTCAGCAGCGAACGGTCGACCCGTCCCTCCTTCGCGAGCTCGGTGAGCACCGCGAGGACGATCGACTGCGCGTCGATGTGGAAGTACCGGCGGGCCGCGCCACGCGTGTCGGCGAAGCCGAAGCCGTCCGCACCCAGCGACTGGTACGCACCGGGAACCCAGCGCGCGATCTGGTCCGGCACCGAACGCATCCAGTCCGAGACCGCCACGAACGGGCCCTCGGAGCCGGAGAGCTTCCGGGTCACGTACGGGACGCGCTGCTCCTCCTCCGGGTGCAGCAGGTTGTACCGCTCCACCTCGACGGCCTCGCGGCGCAGCTCGTTCCAGGAGGTCGCCGACCAGACGTCCGCCTTCACGTTCCACTCGTCGGCGAGGATCCGCTGCGCCTCGACCGCCCACGGGACCGCCACACCGGACGCCATGATCTGGGCCGGGATCATGCCCTTCTCGCCGCTCCTGAAGCGGTAGACGCCCTTGAGGATGCCCTCGACGTCCACGTTCTCCGGCTCGGCCGGGTGCTGGATCGGCTCGTTGTAGACGGTGAGGTAGTAGAAGACGTCCTCGCTGTTCTCGCCGTACATCCTGCGCAGACCGTCCTTGACGATGTGCGCGATCTCGTACCCGAACGCCGGGTCGTACGCCACACAGCCCGGGTTCGTCGAGGCGAGCAGCTGCGAGTGGCCGTCCGCGTGCTGCAGACCCTCACCGGTCAGCGTCGTACGACCGGCGGTCGCACCCAGCACGAAGCCGCGCGCGAGCTGGTCGGCCATCTGCCAGAACTGGTCACCGGTGCGCTGGAAACCGAACATCGAGTAGAAGACGTACACCGGGATCAGCGGCTCGCCGTGCGTGGCGTACGCCGAACCCGCGGCGATCAGCGACGCCGTGCAGCCCGCCTCGGAGATGCCGTCGTGCAGCATCTGACCGGTCGGCGACTCCTTGTACGCGAGCAGCAGATCGCGGTCCACCGCCTCGTACTGCTGACCCAGCGGGTTGTAGATCTTCGCGCTCGGGAAGAACGCGTCCATACCGAAGGTGCGGTACTCGTCGGGCGCGATCAGCACGAAACGCTTGCCGATCTCCTTGTCCCGCATGAGGTCCTTCAGGATGCGGACGAACGCCATGGTCGTGGCGATCGACTGCTGACCCGTCCCCTTCTTCGCGGTCGCGTACGTCTTGTCCTCGGGGAGGACCAGCGGCTTCGCGCGCACCACACGGGTCGGGACGTAGCCGCCCAGACCCTTGCGGCGGTCGTGCATGTACTGGATCTCTTCCGAGTCGCGGCCCGGGTGGTAGTACGGCGGGTAGCCCTCGTCCAGCTGCTTGTCCGTGATCGGGATGTGCAGCCGGTCGCGGAACCGCTTGAGGTCCTCGACCGTGAGCTTCTTCATCTGGTGGGTCGCGTTGCGGCCCTCGAAGTTCGGACCCAGGGTCCAGCCCTTGACCGTCTGCGCGAGGATCACCGTCGGCTGGCCCTTGTGGGCCTTGGCCGCCGCGTACGCCGCGTAGACCTTCCTGTGGTCGTGACCGCCGCGGCCCAGGTGCAGGATCTGGTCGTCGGTCATGTCCTTGACCATGTCGCGCAGCCGCGGGTCGTCCCCGAAGAAGTGCTGACGGATGTACGCGCCCGACTCGGTGGCGTACGTCTGGAACTGGCCGTCCGGCGTGGTGTTCAGCTTGTTGACCAGGATGCCCGTGCGGTCCTGCGCCAGCAGCGGGTCCCAGGAGCGGTCCCAGACCAGCTTGATGACGTTCCAGCCGGCGCCGCGGAACTGCGACTCCAGCTCCTGGATGATCTTGCCGTTGCCGCGCACCGGACCGTCGAGACGCTGCAGGTTGCAGTTGACCACGAAGGTCAGGTTGTCCAGGCCCTCACGGGCGGCGATGGAGAGCTGGCCCAGCGACTCGGGCTCGTCCATCTCGCCGTCGCCCAGGTAGGCCCAGACGTGCGACCGGGAGGTGTCGGCGATGCCGCGCGCCTCCATGTAGCGGTTCATCCGGGCCTGGTAGATCGCGCCGAGCGGACCGAGGCCCATCGAGACGGTCGGGAACTCCCAGAAGTCCGGCATCAGCCGCGGGTGCGGGTAGCTGGACAGGCCGTTGGGCGCCTTCGACTTCTCCTGCCGGAAGGCGTCGAGCTGCGCCTCGTTCAGCCGGTCGAGCAGGAATGCGCGGGCGTAGATGCCGGGGGACGCGTGCCCCTGGAAGAAGATCTGGTCGCCCCCCAGACCGTCGTCCTTGCCCCGGAAGAAGTGGTTGAACCCCACGTCGTACAGCGAGGCGGAGGAGGCGAACGTGGCGATGTGACCGCCGACGCCGATACCCGGGCGCTGGGCGCGCGACACCATCACGGCCGCGTTCCAGCGGGTCGCGTTGAGGATCTTGCGCTCGATCTCCTCGTCGCCGGGGAAGAACGGCTCGTCCTTCGTGGCGATCGTGTTCACGTAGTCCGTACTGCGCATCTCCGGCACGGCGACGCGCTTCTCGCGCGCGCGCTCGATGAGCCGGAGCATCAGGTAGCGGGCCCGCTCACGGCCGCGCTCGTCGACGGCGGCGTCGAGTGAGTCGAGCCATTCCTGGGTCTCTTCGGGATCGAAGTCCGGGACCTGGCTCGGAAGGCCGCCAATGATGATCGGGTTGCGATCGGATCCGGAAGCCACGCTGTTCCTTCGCTGTTCGGTGCTGCTCTACGGGGCCTGGTTACGGGAGGCATGCCCCAGGGATGTATGCATGTACGCCAGCACCATCGTGTACCGCGACGGCGCGTACGTCATCTCTACCGAGGGGTAACCGCCAGGTGGGGAGACATCACGTGCCGGTGCGCCAGGGCGGCCCGGCAGACGGGTTGGATCAAACCGCAACCATACGCCCAACCCGTCCAAGCGTTCCCAAAGGCTGTTCGACTCCGATTGGCGGACCGAAACGGCATAAGCTGTGCAAGGACGTAAAGGGTGTGGACGGCCGTGTGGAGCCCAGTCAGGGACCTGCCGATCGTGCGGCGACGTGGCAGGGAACGTCACCGTTTAGGCGGTCTCGCACGCTGGGTACTTGCGCGATCCGCCGCGCCCGTGTGGACTACGGCCAACGCCCCGCGCACGCGCGTGGCTGAAGCATTTTCCGAAACATGATCAGGAGGCAACCCGTGAGCGCGACCGCGGACCACGCGGAGGAACGGACCAACTCGGCTGCACGGCTGGGGTTCGAGCCCGGACAGGTGGTCCAGGAGATCGGCTACGACGACGACGTCGAGCAGGAGCTCCGTGAGGGCATTGAGGCCACTACCGGCCAGGAACTCGTCGATGAGGACTACGACGACGTCGCTGACGTCGTCCTGCTGTGGTTCCGCGACGAGGACGGCGACCTTACGGACGCGCTGGTGGATGCCATTGGTCTGATCGACGAAGGCGGTGTGATCTGGCTGATGACGCCGAAGACCGGCCGTGAAGGCTACGTCGAACCGAGCGATATCAACGAGGCCGGCCAGACAGCCGGTCTTTCCCAGACCAAGAGCATCAATGCGGGCAAGGACTGGACGGGCAGCCGTCTGGTCACCCCGAAGTCGGCCAAAGCCAGGCGCTGAACCGCACTCACCAGGAGGCCCCCGCCGGTCGTGCACCTGCGGGGGCCTTCGCATGCCCGTACGCATGTCCCCCGCCCGCGGACGTCCCTGTCCGCAGGCCCGCCGAGGTCCCTGCGTAGGCTGGGAGTCCACCCGGACAGCCCAGCCCGGTGAAGCAGTGAAGGGACGCGTTTCCATGGCGATCGAGGTCGGTACCCAGGCCCCGGATTTCGAGCTGAAGGACAACCACGGCCGGACCGTGAAGCTCTCCGACTTCCGCGGCGAGAAGAACGTGGTGCTGCTGTTCTACCCGTTCGCCTTCACCGGCGTCTGCACGGGTGAGCTCTGCGCCCTCCGTGACGAACTGCCGCGGTTCCAGAACGACGACACGCAGCTGCTGGCCGTCTCCAACGACTCCATCCACACCCTGCGCGTCTTCGCCGAGCAGGAGGACCTCGAGTACCCGCTGGTCTCGGACTTCTGGCCGCACGGAGCGACCTCCCGGGCCTACGGCGTCTTCGACGAGGAGAAGGGCTGCGCGGTGCGCGGCACCTTCATCATCGACAAGGAGGGTGTGGTGCGCTGGACCGTCGTCAACGGCCTGCCGGACGCGCGCGACCTCAACGACTACATCAAGGCCCTCGACGCGGTCTGATCCGGTTCCGGACGATCCCGCGCCGGTGTTCCGGACGATCTCCCGGCGCCCCTCGGCCAAAAGCCTGCTTTGGCCGGGAACCGGTCACTAGGATCCAGTCGTTGATCCGATGCCAACGCAACGTGGAGGCGCCGGCAGTCGTCGGCCCCCAAGAAAACAATGGGAGGACTCGTGGGAGTCAGCCTCAGCAAGGGCGGCAACGTCTCGCTGACCAAGGCCGCGCCCAACCTGACCGCCGTCGTCGTCGGTCTGGGCTGGGATGCCCGTACCACCACCGGTGGAGACTTCGACCTCGACGCCAGCGCGCTGCTGACCAACGCCGAGGGCAAGGTCGGCAGCGACGGTAATTTTGTCTTCTTCAACAACCTCAAGAGCCCCGACGGCTCCGTCGAGCACACCGGTGACAACCTCACCGGTGAGGGCGAGGGCGACGACGAGGTCATCAAGGTGAACCTGGCCACAGTCCCGGCCGACGTCGACAAGATCGTCTTCCCGGTCTCGATCTACGAGGCCGAGACCCGCCAGCAGAGCTTCGGCCAGGTGCGCAACGCGTACATCCGCGTGGTCAACCAGGCGGACAACACTGAGCTCGCGCGGTACGACCTGAGCGAGGACGCCTCGACGGAGACCGCCATGGTCTTCGGCGAGCTGTACCGCAACGGCGCCGAGTGGAAGTTCCGCGCCATCGGCCAGGGCTACGCCTCGGGTCTGCGTGGCATCGCGCAGGACTTCGGCGTCAACGTCTGAGGTACGGCCCAGAGCGCGCGACCGGGCTGTTCCTGAGAGGGCACGGCCCGGGCCGCGCCCCCGGAGGTGTCCGGCCATGATCCGCCGTACACCCCCAGCACGTCCCTGTCCGGCGCCGCACCCCGTGCGGCGCCGGACGCGCTCAACAGACGGTTCATCGACTCGGGGAGGACTCACATCATGGGCGTCACGCTCGCCAAGGGAGGCAATGTCTCCCTCTCCAAGGCCGCACCCAACCTCACCCAGGTGCTCGTCGGCCTCGGCTGGGACGCACGATCCACCACGGGCGCCGACTTCGATCTCGACGCCAGCGCGCTGCTGTGCCAGTCGGGCCGGGTGCTCGGCGACGAATGGTTCGTCTTCTACAACAACCTCACGAGTCCGGACGGCTCCGTGGAACACACGGGCGACAACCTCACGGGCGAGGGCGAGGGCGACGACGAGTCGATCATCGTGAACCTCAACCAGGTCCCCGCCCACTGCGACAAGATCGTTTTTCCGGTCTCGATCCATGAGGCCGAGAATCGCGGCCAGACATTCGGCCAGGTCAGCAATGCGTTCATTCGCGTGGTGAATCAGGCGGACGGCCAGGAGCTCGCGCGCTACGACCTGAGCGAGGACGCCTCCACCGAGACCGCGATGATCTTCGGGGAACTTTACCGCTACAGCGGCGAGTGGAAGTTCCGTGCAGTGGGACAGGGGTACGCGTCGGGGTTGCGGGGCATCGCTCTAGACTTCGGGGTCAACGTTTCGTAAAGCCGCGCACAGCGGGGGAGCCCCGTACACATCCGGGGGAGACCCAGTTACATACACGATGGGGTAACCAGTGCTTCTGAAAACCTTCGGCTGGTCGTTCGCGATTACCGCGCTCGGCCTGGTCGCAGCGGTGCTCTACGGGGGGTGGGAAGCCTTCGGTGTGGTCGCGATTCTTTCCGTCCTCGAGATCTCGCTGTCCTTCGACAATGCGGTGGTCAACGCCGGGATCCTGAAGAAGATGAATGCCTTCTGGCAGAAGATCTTCCTCACGGTCGGTGTGCTCATCGCGGTCTTCGGTATGCGGCTGGTCTTCCCCGTCGTGATCGTGGCCATCACCGCCAAGATCGGGCCCATCGAGGCGGTCGATCTCTCGTTCAACCAGCCCGACCGCTACCAGCAACTGGTCACGGACGCCCACCCGGCGATCGCCGCCTTCGGTGGCATGTTCCTTCTGATGATCTTCCTCGACTTCATTTTCGAGGACCGTGACATCCAGTGGCTGCGCTGGATCGAGCGCCCGCTCGCCAAGCTCGGCAAGGTCGACATGCTGTCGGTCTGCATCGCGCTCATCGTGCTGCTGGTCTCGGCCATAACCTTCGCGACCCAGGCGCACCAGCACGGCGGCGCGCACGCGGACAAGGCAGAGACCGTCCTGCTTGCGGGTGTCGCGGGTCTGATCACGTACCTCATCGTCGGCGGTCTCTCCGGCTACTTCGAGAACAAGCTCGAGGAAGACGAGGAGCGCGAGCACGAGGCCGAGGAAGAGGCCAGGAAGACCGGCAAGAAGCTGTCCGCGGTGGCGCTCTCCGGTAAGGCCGCGTTCTTCATGTTCCTCTACCTCGAAGTCCTCGACGCGTCCTTCTCGTTCGACGGGGTCATCGGCGCCTTCGCCATCACCAACGAGATCGTGCTGATGGCCCTCGGCCTCGGCATCGGCGCCATGTACGTCCGGTCGCTCACCGTCTACCTGGTCCGCCAGGGCACCCTGGACGACTACGTCTACCTGGAGCACGGCGCGCACTACGCCATCGGCGCGCTGTCCGTCATCCTGCTCGTCACCATCCAGTACCAGATCAACGAGCTCATCACCGGTTCCGTCGGCGTCGTGCTGATCGGCTTGTCCTTCTGGTCCTCGGTCCGGCGCAACAAGGCACTGGAGGCCGGAGGCGGCGACGACAACTCAGGCTCCCCGGCGGAGGTGCCGTCCGGGGTGTGACCCGGTAGGGATTGAGGAACGCTCTCAGCGGGGCGGTCCGTACGGCGACGGTTCTCCGGGAACACCCGGAACCGGCCCGCGGGCCGCCCCGCAGTGATGCGTGCGGGGCCTGGGTACTACTGAGACATGTGGGGGTTGGGGATGGCGTTCTGGGACAGCCTGTGGCCGAGGCGGGAAGCACAGTTCGAGTCGGGCAACGCGGCGACCAACTCCATCGTGCTGTCCAAGCGGCACGCCACGGTCTCCCTGACCAAACAGGGTGCGCTGACCGGCAACCTCCGGGTCAACCTCTCCTGGCGGATGCGCACGTCCGACATCGAGGGCAGGTCGCGGCAGAGCGGCCGGCTGCTGCGGCCGTTCAAGCTCTTCCAGCCCGATGTGGTCCAGGCACACACCCAGGGTGTGGTCAACGTCGACCTGGACCTGGGCTGCATGTACGAGCTGAAGGACGGCACCAAAGGTGTGGTGCAGCCGCTCGGCAACCTGATCGGTGACCTGAACGCGCCGCCGTACATCAGGCTCAGCGGGGACGACCGCTTCGGCGCGCCGTCGGGGGAGACCGTGTACGTCAACCTCGACCAGCGGGACCAGATCAAGCGGCTGCTGTTCTTCGTCTACATCTACGACCAGACGCCGGCCTTCGACCGTACACACGCCAAGGTGACGCTCTACCCGGGCAACGGCCCGCGGATCGAGATCGAGCTCGACGAGCGGGCCCCGCAGGCGCGCTCGTGCGCCGTGTTCACCGTGGAGAACGTCAAGGGTGAGCTGATCGTGCGGCGCGAGGTGAAGTTCGTCTACGGCTTCCAGTCGGAGCTGGACCGGCTGTACGGCTGGGGAATGCAGTGGGGGCGCGGCTACAAGTCCCGGGCCTGAGAGCCTGTCGCTGACGTCCGCCCGATCAGAGGTCGCCCGGCAGGCTCTGAGCGGGCACCTGCCGCCTCGGCGGTCAGGAGCGGACGAACTGGGGGCCCTGCGGCGGCAGCACGAAATTCGGGTCCGGGGCCGGCGCGGCGGTCGCCGCGGGCTGCGGATAGCCGTATGCGGGCTGAGGAGCGGCCGACTGGGGGTAGCCGTAGGCGGGCTGAGGAGCGGGGGCGGCAGCCGCGGGCTGCGGGTAGCCGTACGCAGGCGGGGCGGCCGGGGCGACTGCGGGCTGCGGGTAGCCGTACGGGGGCTGCTGGTGCTGGACCGTGGCCTGCGAGTCGGGTCCGGGTGCCGGTGCCGGGGGAGACACCGGGGCGACCGTCGGCACTGCGGGGGCCGGATCGGGCTCGGCCGCGGCCTCCGCCTCGTCGACCGAGATGCCGAATGCGGTCGCGAGCCCGACCAGTCCGGTCGGGTAGCCCTGACCGACCGCCCGGAATTTCCAGCCATCGCCGCGCCGGTAGAGCTCACCGCAGATGATCGCGGTCTCCTCGCCGGTCTCCGGCCGTACATCGAACACGGCGAGCGGGTCGCCGTCCGCCGATGCCGCGTCGTAGAGAAGTATGCGGAGATCGTGGACCTGCTGGAAGGCGGCCCCGTCGGAGGAAGCGGCGACGACCACCTGTTCGACCGACGGGTCGAGCGCGCCCAGGTCGGCCTCGATGGTGTCGGTGAGCCCCGCGGCGACACTGCGCTTCGGCAGCCGTCGTACCAGGCCGGAGGGATGCCGGGGCTGGTTGTAGAACACGAAGTCCTCGTCCGAGCGCACACGGCCACCAGCGCCGAGGAGCAGGGCCGAGGCGTCCACATCGGGCACCCCGGCGCCCGGAGTCCAGCGCAGCACGGCCCGTACGGCCATGGCATCGAGGGGGACGTTCGAGCCCTTCAGCATCGCGTGCGTCATGCCGGTCATCCTGCCTGCTGGCTGCCTGCGCAGACAACGTGGGGGCCCGACCCATGTCTCGGCAGTGCGTCGGAACCACGTCCTCCGGACCCTGGGGAACCGTCGGGAAATGGACGAGTTACCCGAAATTCATGCACGTGGGGAACCCTCGACACCCGTCCGTACGTACTATTACCGGCCACGCCTTGTCCGGCTGATCCGGCAGTAGGGGGGAATCACATGCGTCATTTCGGGCACATCTCGCCCGCTGCGCGGGAAGGCCTGTTCTTTCAGCAGCCGTGCGAATTCGGTGCGGACTCCCCCGCCCGGATGCTTTCGGCCGCCCTCGGCGCCACCCTGTACTCCCCGGCCACCCGGCTGCGGCTCGCCGATGACGTCCTCAAGCAGGCCGGACGCGGTGTCGTCTCGATGGTGCTGTGCCTGGAGGACTCCATCGACGACTCCGAGGTGTTGGACGCCGAGGAGAACCTGGTCAGGCAGTTCCGCGACCTCGCTGCGCGCGGCGCCGAGGTGCCGCTGCTCTTCATCCGGGTCCGCGAACCGGAGCAGATAACGGACCTGGTGCAGCGGCTCGGCAGCTCCGTCCGATTGTTGTCCGGTTTTGTACTTCCGAAGTTCACGGAAGAGCGTGGTCTTCCGTTCATGGAGGCGCTCACCAAGGCCGAGACGGCCGGGGGACAGCGCCTGTTCGCGATGCCCGTTCTCGAATCGCCCGAGCTGCTGCACCTGGAGACCCGCGCGGCGGCGCTCCGGGGAATCGTCCGCACCGTCAACACGTACCGGGACCGGGTGCTCGCCCTGCGGCTCGGGGTCACCGACTTCTGCTCGGCGTACGGACTGCGCAGGGCGCCCGACATGACGGCGTACGACGTCCAGCTCGTCGCCGCGGTCATAGCCGATGTCGTCAATGTGCTGGGCCGGTCGGACGGGACGGGCTTCACGATCACCGGACCGGTGTGGGAGTACTTCCGGCTCCAGGAGCGCATGTTCAAGCCGCAGCTGCGCCGCAGCCCCTTCCTGGAGGGTCGCGCCGAGGAGCTGCGCACGACATTGATCGAGCACGACCTGGACGGCCTGCTGCGGGAGATCGAGCTCGACCGGGCCAACGGGCTGCTCGGCAAGACCTGCATCCACCCGTCGCACGTCGCGCCGGTGCACGCACTGTCCGTGGTCAGTCACGAGGAGTTCAGCGACGCACAGGACATCCTGCGGCCGGAGCGGGGCGGTGGCGGAGTGATGCGTTCCGCGTACACGAACAAGATGAATGAAGTGAAGCCGCACCGTGCCTGGGCCGAGCGCACCCTGCAGCGGGCCGAGGTCTTCGGCGTCGCGAAGGAAGACGTCGGCTTCGTGGATCTGCTGGCCGCGGGGCTCGCGGAATGAGCGCGTCTCGATGAGCGAACGCGCAGCAAGGAAAGAGACGGCGAACGTGGTGTGGTCGGGTAGCTGGGTGGCGGAGCGGCTGGGCGTCGAGCTCGTCGGCAACGGAAAGCCCGAGGGCGACGGGGAGCTCCGGGAACTGCTGGGTCTCGCCCTGCGCCGCAACCCCAAGCGGGCCCATCTGCTCGTCTCCAATGTGCTGGGCAAGCATGTGCCGCAGCGACCCTCCGTGGTGTACGGCGCGGGGTTCGAGCTCGGCCTGAGCGTGCGCGCGCTCCTCGGGGAGGCGGAGGCCCGCCGGGCGGTGGTGCTCGGGTACGCGGAGACGGCCACCGGTCTCGGCCACGCGGTCGCCGACGGACTGGGCGTGGTCCCGTACCTCCACTCGACCCGGCGTCCGGTCGAGGGCGTGGCCCGGGCGGGCGGCTTCGAGGAGTCGCACTCGCACGCGACGTCGCATCTGCTGCTGCCGGAGGACCCCGCCTTGCTGGCGCGCGGGAGCGGGGCGCCGCTCGTGCTGGTGGACGACGAGTTCTCCACGGGCAACACCGTGCTCAACACGATCCGCGCGCTGCACGAGCTGTACCCGCGCGACCGCTACGTCATCGTGGCTCTGGTGGACATGCGGTCGGCGGCCGACCGCGAACGGCTGACCGGGTTCGCCGCCGAGATCGGCGCCCGCGTCGACCTGGTGGCCAGGGGCACGGGCACGGTCCGGCTCCCGGACGGCGTTCTGGAGAAGGGCCAGGCCCTGGTCGCCGCCCACGAGTCGGAGCGGGAACACGCCCGGGCCGGCGCGGCAGGACCCGGCAGCCCGTGCACCCGGGTGGAGCTTGAGTGGCCCGCCGGCGTGCCCGACGGCGGACGGCACGGCTTCACCTCCGCCCACCGCGAGACGCTCGAATCGGCCCTCCCCGCCATGGCTGCCCGCATCGCCGGCGCCCTGGGCGGTGAAGCCCGCCGCATACTCGTCCTCGGCTTCGAGGAGCTGATGTACGCACCGCTCCGACTGGGCACCGCCCTGGAGGAGCACACCGACGCCGAGGTGCGCTACTCGACCACCACACGGTCCCCCGTCCTCGCCGTGAACGACCCCGGCTACGCGATACGCAGCCGGCTGGTCTTCCCGGCCCACGACAACCCGGCCGACGGCCCTGGCGTCCGCTACGCGTACAACGTCGCGGACGCCGGTTTCGACGCCGTGGTCGTCGTCGTCGACTCCGCCGCCGACACCCCGGAACTGCATGCCCCGGGCGGCCTGCTGGCGGAACTCGCCGCGCACACCTCCCACGTCCTGCTGGCCGTCGTCCCCTCGTACGTCCCCCCGTCGTCCGCCCCCTCCACCGCCTCCGAACGGCAGGAACCTCCCATGCTGTCCGAGCCCCTCCGCGGCCCAGCCTTCTCCTCCTACGCGCCGGAAGAAGTCGGCTGGCTGCTCCAGGACCTCTCGGACACCGAGCTGGAGGCTCCCACCGAGGAGCGCGAGGAGGCGATACAGAGCGGCGGCGCGCACTACGCCGAGTCGCTGCCCGTCGAGTACCAGCCGTCGGCCGAGTACCAGGACCTGTTCAAGGCGGCCCTGGACCTGTCGGCGGCCCGCATCGCGCGGGCCGTCGGAACCGTCACCGAGACGGTCCTCGCCGAGCGCACCCCCCGCCCCGTCCTGGTCTCCCTCGCGCGGGCCGGTACCCCGGTCGGCGTGCTGATGCGCCGCTGGGCCCAGCACCGTCACGGGCTCGATCTGCCGCACTACGCCGTCTCCATCGTGCGCGGCCGGGGCATCGACGCGAACGCCCTGCGCTGGCTGGCCGCCCACCACGACCCCGCCGACGTCGTCTTCGTCGACGGTTGGACCGGCAAGGGCGCCATCACCCGCGAACTGGCCGCCGCACTGGAGGAGTTCGACGGCTTCGACCCCGAGATCGCGGTCCTGGCCGACCCCGGCGGCTGCGTCCGCACCTACGGCACCCGCGAGGACTTCCTCATCCCGTCTGCCTGCCTCAACTCCACTGTCTCCGGGCTGATCTCCCGTACCGTCCTCCGGTCCGACCTGGTCGGACCCCATGACTTCCACGGCGCGAAGTTCTACCGGGAACTCGCGGAAGCCGATGTGTCCGGCGACTTCCTCGACATCGTCGCCGCCCACTTCGACCAGGTCGTCGAGGCCGTGGACGCCGAGGTCAAGGAGCTGCTCACGGCCGACCGCGCCCCCACCTGGGAGGGCTGGGCGGCCGTCGAGCGCATCAGCGAGGACTACGGCATCCACGATGTGAACCTGGTCAAGCCGGGGGTCGGCGAGACCACCCGCGTACTGCTGCGACGCGTCCCCTGGAAGATCCTCGCCAAGCGCGGCGCCGGTGCCGACCTCGAACACATCCGGCTGCTGGCAGAGCAGCGCGGCGTGCCGGTCGAGGAGGTCGACGGTCTCCCGTACACCTGCGTCGGACTGATCCACCCGAAGTACACCCGCGGAGCGACGGGCGCGGACGGCAAGGCGGTGGCGTCACAGTGACCCGCCCGGCCACTACGACCACCCCGATCACCCCGACCGCCCCGACCGCCCCTGTGACACTGGTCGCCAGCGACCTCGACCGCACCCTCATCTATTCGACGGCGGCACTCCAGCTCGCCATGCCCGACGCGGACGCCCCCCGGCTGCTCTGCGTCGAGGTGTACGGGAACAAGCCGCTCTCCTACATGACGGAGACGGCCGCCGCACTCGTCGACGAACTGGCCCGCGCCACGGTCTTCGTACCCACGACCACCCGCACCCGGGAGCAGTACCACCGCATCCAGTTCCCCGGCCCCGAACCGAAGTTCGCCATCTGTGCCAACGGCGGACACCTCCTGGTCGACGGCGTCTCCGATCCCGACTGGCAGGACCGGGTGGCCCGCCGGCTGGCCGACGAGTGCGCCTCGCTCGCCGAGGTCCGCGCCCACCTCGTGGCCGCCGCCGACCCTGCCTGGCTGCTGAAGGAACGAGTCGCCGAGGACCTCTTCGCCTATCTCGTCGTCGAACGCTCGCTGCTGCCCACGGACTGGCTGCAGGAACTGGCCGAGTGGGCGGAGCCCCGCGGCTGGACCGTGTCCCTCCAGGGCCGCAAGATCTACGCCGTGCCCAAGCCGCTCACCAAGAGCGCCGCGATGCACGAGGTCGCCCGCCGTGCCGGCGCCACGCTCACCCTCGCCGCCGGCGACTCGCTCCTCGACGCCGATCTGCTCCTCGCCGCCGACCTCGCCTGGCGTCCGGGCCACGGCGAACTCGCCGACACCGGCTGGAGTGCCCCGCACGTCGACGTCCTGACGGAACGTGGTGTGGCGGCGGGCGAGGAGATCCTCCGCCGATTCATCCGGGCTTCCGTCCCCCGGCGCGGTCTCTGAACCCTGCGCGGCCGTCACCGAACAGCTGCACCGGTGCGCGGAGCAACACGTCGACGCGATCTTCGACAAGCCCGGACCGACAGGGAACAGTGGCTGGCAGCCGCCGCGTTCCCGCCGTACTCCGGTACTCGGGGACCTGACCAGCCTGCCCGGCAGGCACGAAGAGAGTCTGCGATGAGCAAGGGAAACGAAACCAAGATCACGGACGAGTTGTACGCGTACATGCTGGCGCACAACCCGCCGCTCGACGCGGTGCAGCGTGAGCTCGTCGAGACCACGTACGCACGCCTTCCCGATCAGGCCGGCATGCAGTCCGCCGAGGAACAGGGGCCACTGCTCGCCTTCCTCGTACGGCTGACCGGGGCCCGGCACATCGTCGAGGTCGGGACATTCACCGGGTTCTCCGCCCTGGCCATGGCGCAGGCGCTGCCCGCCGACGGGCGGCTGATCGCCTGCGACATCTCGGAGGAGTGGACCGCCTACGGCAGGGAGGCGTGGGAGAAGGCAGGCGTCGCCGACCGGATCGAGCTGCGCATCGCCCCCGCGCTCGACACGCTGAGGGCGATGCCGTCCGACCCGCACATCGATCTCGCCTATCTGGACGCGGACAAGGGCAACTACATCCCGTACTGGGAGGAACTGGTGCCCCGCATGCGGCAAGGCGGCCTCGTCGTCACCGACAACGTGCTGTTCCACGGCGGCGTGACCGACCCGCAGGCGACCGGCGGGGCGGCGGCGATCAAGGAGTTCAACGAGCATGTGGCCGCCGACCCGCGGATGGACAGCGTGATGCTCACCGTGGCGGACGGGCTGACACTCTCCCGCAGGAGGTAGCGCCCGCCCGCCGGGTCGAGCGGCGCGGCCGGGTCAGCCGCAGCAACCCCCACCGCAGCAGCCCCCGCCGCCACCGCCACCCGACGGGGCGGCGGGCACGGACTTGGCCGAACCCCCGCCCACAGCCACGGTGGAGAGGAGCTTCACGGTGTCCTCGTGCCCGGCGGGGCAGGAGGCAGGGGCCGAGGACTCGGCCATCGGACGGCTGAGTTCGAAGGTGTCTCCGCAGGAGCGGCAGCGGTACTCGTAACGAGGCATGCCCCCAGGCTAACGGCCTCCCCCACGAACGGCGCTGTCCGGCAGCGGTACCGGCAACAGGACCCAGGGCCGATACGGGGAGGGCGCACCACCGCGACGGGGCCGCCCCTACGACCGGGCAATCGGCATGGACTGCCGCCGGCTGCGGCGCAACTCCTGGGCTGCCTCCTCGGGATGGCGGGCCTGCCAGTACGGGTTGTCGTGCGGGAGCCCGCCACTGACCCTCCCGTACATCCCGAACATCATCAGCATCAGCCCGACGACAAAGCTGAACAGCACGTTCTGCAGGTGGAAGGCCAGGAAGTTGTAGTCCGTGTCGAGCAGCGCCAGATTGACAAAGCCACTGAGGATGAACGCGATACCGAAGACCATGTTGAGCGTCGAGGCGAAGTTGCCGCCGATCACCATTCCGGTGAACAGGAGCAGGCCGACGCAGATGGACAGGATGCTGAGCGCGCCGTTGGTGTTCAGGCCCGCGATCGTGGCACCACCCGTGTCGAAGAAGCCGATCTTGTTGACGAGCCCCAGGATGCCGAAGGCGAGCAGCACCAGCCCCATCAGCCCTGCCCCGACGCGGTAGACGCTGCTGAGCCGGTGATCGACCGGGAGATGCTCGTCCAGCCGGGCCATTCTGCCGGGTCTTGCCGGACCTCGCGCCGCTCGCTGCGGGTGATGAGGGAGGTGCGGGAGACGCGGAGCATGAATATGGGCCATGGTGGTGCGGCCTCCTTCGGACTACCACCATGATCCGCCCCGCCCCAGGCCCCGACAACTCGGCTCAGCCCCCGGCGCCACGCTCCTCCCGGATCTCGGAGACCACCCGCGCAGCCGTCCGTCGCACTGCTTCCATCTCGGTCAGAAAGTGCCAGTAGTCGGGGTGACGGCCCTCCAGTCCGGCGACGGCACGCTCCAGCCGGGCCACCCCGTCGTCCAGCGGCCGGGCATGGCGCGGGTCGGGCGTGTTGCGGCCCGTCATGGCCAGACGCTGCGCGTCCCGGATCGCGAACCGGGTCCGCTGGATCTCCTGCTGCGGATCCTTGGCCACGGCGTCGAGCCGGTGCAGCCGGTCACCGGCCGCGGACACCGCCTCGTCCGTCGCGTTCAGCAGGGCCCGTACGGTGGAGAGCCGCGAGGTCGCGTCCGCCCAGCGCTGCTCGTCCCGCGCCTCGGCCGCCTCCTTGAGCTTCTCCTCGGCCTGCCGCACATTGACCGCCGCCTGCTCCGGAACCGGCTGGAGATCCTGCCAGCACGCGGCCGAGAAACGCCGCCTCAGCTCACTCAGCACCGGCTCCACCGAGCCCGCGCGGGTCGTCAGCGCCTGGGCACGGGTCCGCAACGACACCAGCCGGTGGTCGATCTCGGCGGCACGCTCGGGAAGCCGCGCCGCCTCCGCCCGAATGGCCTCCGCACCGCGCAGCACCTGATCGGCGCGGAGCAGCGTCTCCTGCACGCCGTGCCGGCCGGCGCCCTGGTTGAGCTTGGTCAGTTCGGGGGCGAGGGCCGCCAGACGCGCGGCGAGATCGTCCGCCCGCAGCCCGGACGCGCGCACGGCGTCGAGAGCGTTGCTTGCACCGAGCAGCGCCTGCCGGGCCCGCTCCACGGCGGGCGCGAGCCGGGCGAGCTGTGTCTCCGCGTTGGCCAGGAGCGGACCGAGTCCCTGGGCGAACCGGTCGAGCTCGCCCTTGACTCGTACGAGCTCGTCCTTGGCGCCCGTCAGCTCCGTCCTGGCACGCGCCGCGATCGCCGGTTCGAGATCGTCCCGGTCCAGGTCGTGCGCGTCCACCGCCGTGATGTACGCATGGCTCGCCTCGTCGATCCGCCGCCCCAGAGCGGCGAAGTCGTCCACGACCTTGCGCGCGGCGGGCGAACTGTCCACCGCGGTGATCGTCTCGATCGAGATCTGCAGATCGCGCTGAGCGGTATCCAGCTCGTAGAACGCCTCCGCGGCCGCATCCTTCGCCGCCTGCGCCTCGACACGCTGGCTCTCCCCACGGCCGCCGAACCAGCGCCGCGTACCTCCACCGGCGAAGGCCGCCGGCAGCGTGGCGGCGAGCAACGGCACCGGCAGCAGCATCAGCCCCAGGACGTCCCTGACGGCGGACATGGCACCCGCTCTCGCCTGCGGCCGCGCGTGTGTCGCCGTCACATCCCTCTCCCGTGCCGTTTCGCCCTGCCCGGTTCATTCTCCCACCAGGTAAGGACGAACACACGGGCCGGTTAGTTCGCCGTTCGCACCGTGATCTGACCGTTGTCGCTGTGCGCCTTCACCACATGAGCACTGCCGTCGCTGCGCGGCACCTTCACCGAGACGCGCCCGTTGCTCGCGGTGGCAGCCACCGCGTACGCCTCCGGACCGTGCGGCAGATCGATGGTCACCTGGCCGTCGTCGCTGACGGTGTCCACCAGATCCGGCACAGCGCTGAACCCGAGCAGGATCCCCCCGTTGTCCGAGCGCGCGGAGACGGACCTGCTGGAGACCCGCTCCGTGACGAGGCCCCCGTTGTCGCTCTTCAGCTTCAACGGACCGCTGGAGTCACGCACGGTCACCATTCCGTTGTCGGAGTGGAGCGTGAGAGGAGTGTCGAACCCGGACGCGAGGATCCGCCCGTTGTCCCCGTTGACCGTCACCGCGACGCCACGCGGCACCTTCACCTGGTGGCGCGACCCGCAGTTACTGATCAACGCGTCGCACTTCACCCGCAGCGTGAGCGTGTCGTCCCGCATCGACCACCGGGCCTCGGGCCCGTCCCCGAGCACCACCCACCCGTCGACGCGCCGGGTCACCTCGACCTTGCGCACATCGGCCGGCACGAGCTCCACGGTCGTACCGCCGGATTCGATGGTCAGCGTCTTCCCGCTCAGCGCGAACGACCTGTGCTCGGCCGGCGCGTCGTCCACGTTCGCGCTGCCACAACCGGTGAGGGCCAGGGCGACGAGGACAGCCCCGCCGGACGCGACGAGCGCGCGGCGCCGGGTGCGAGCGCGGGTATGAGTGCGGAGTGCCACGGTGATCGATCCCCCATCCGGTCCGGCGGGCCGTCCCGCCGGTGTGGATTCACCGTAGAGAGCGAGCCGACCCGGGGAGAATCCGGGCGGCTACCGTAAGGGGGGTGGGGATATCCCCCGTCTCCCCGTCGATGCGGACAACCGTTTGTGAGCATGGGCCCTGTGCCATGTACGCTGTTGCTTCATCCACGGGTGCGTAGCTCAGGGGTAGAGCGCTGCTCTTACAAAGCAGATGTCGGCGGTTCGAAACCGTCCGCGCCCACCAGTAGGAAACACGACAAAGGCCCAGGTCACCGGTACTGAACCGGGAGCCTGGGCCTTGTTCGTTCCTCAGCCGGGGAAGCGGGGGAGGGGCGTCGTGCCAGTTACGTGCCAGATGCGTCGCCGGGCTCGGCCGGCCGGACCTTCCTGATCTGCTCGTCGACGTGGGCGGCGATCGCGTGGTCACGGCCGTTCACCAGGTGCTGATAGATCAGCGCGGCGCGCACGGAGGAGTGGCCCATCCGCTGCATCAGCTCACGTGTCGTGGCGCCGCCGGTCGCGGCGAGGGTGTTCCCGGTGTGACGCAGATCGTGGAAGTGGACGTCTCCGAGGCCGGTCGCCTTCAGGGCCCGCAGCCACAGGCGGCGGAAGTTGTTCCGGCGAAGCTGGCCGCCCCGTGCTCCGGTGAAGACCAGCCCGGTGCGACCCGGCTCGGCGTAGACGGAGAGATGAGCGGCCAGGCTCTCCGCCAGTGAGGCCGGGAAAGCGACGGTGCGCACACCGGCCGCGCTCTTGGGCGTCTTGACCAGGATGCCGTCCGTCCGGGTCTCGGCCAGGGCACGCCGTACGGCGACGGTTCGCCGTTCGAGGTCGACGTCATGGCGCTGAAGCGCGGCGAGCTCCCCGAAGCGAAGGCCGGTGAAGGCCGCCAGCAGGATGAACACCCGAAAGCGCGCCGGCATGGCGTTGGCGAGCTGGAAGACCTCGGTGACATCGAGGAACGGCCGCTCGGCTGTCTTGGCCGCCCCTGCGCCCCTGATGCGGCAGGGGTTCCGCTGGATCAGCTCATCGTCGACCGCGGTGTTCATGATGGTCCGGAGGATCTGATACGCCTTGGCCACCGTCGGCTCACCGACACCGGACTCCAGGAGGCCGGCGCGCCAGCGACGGATCTGCGGTGTCGTGATCTCGCTCAGGACCACGTTCGCGAAGGTGGGCAGGATATGGAGGCGTAGCGCGCTGCTATTGCGTTCGCGGGTGGTCGCCGCGTAGTCGCGTTCCTTGAACCAGGCGTCGGCGTAAACCCCGAAGAGAAGCGTTGCACGCGGGCGGTCACCTGCTGGCTGTCGTGAGTAACAACAGCACGGCTGCCCTCAAGCGCTACTTCGCCGGCCGAGGACTTGACCGCTACGCGTCGCCCTTGGTTGGACGCGAGGCCATACGGCTGAGCAAGATGAAGCCGGCACCAGACACGCTCTGGCTCGCGATGGAGGCGCACGGAGTAGCACCGCAGGATGCCGTCCTGATCGGCGACTCGGTGACCGACATCCAGGCCGCTCAAGCCGCGGGGGCCATGTCGATCGGGTACGCCAACAAGCCCGGCAAGGCCGAACGGCTGCACCGAGCCGGTGCCACGGCAGTCATCGAGGACATGGCCGACCTGACCCGGCACGGCTGACGCGAGCGCGGTGAGAGTTTCTCTACTTCATCAAGGCACCCGGCTGCGCTCCGCTCCGCCGGGCGCGCTTCCCGGCTCTGGCTGCGCCCGCGCTCCTGCCTTCGGCCCGCTCGGCGCTGCCGCCGCCGACGCGCGCCCGCTGTGTAGGCCCGGGGGCATGAGACGAGAACCAAGCCGCGGGCCAAGGATATGCCTCCGGCGGAGGCGCTCAGACTCCGGGATGGGTCGGGGCGCCGTTCGCGGGTGCCCGCCGGAGCGTGGCGAGCGTCGTGGGCTCCCATCCCGACCACCTTCGACCCAGGCAGAGCCGAGCAGTCGCGGCCCAGGGCGTCAAGGTCGTTCGTACAGTGGTGCGCTCCACCTTGACGCCCTGAACCACGCCCGCTCCACGACGTGTGGGTCGAAGGCGGACGGGATGGGAGCTTGGGTGAGTGGTGGGTTGGTGTAAGTGGCGACAGTGCGAGGAGGCGTCGCTACAGTCCCAGACATGAAACCAGGGGGACTGAAGCGGTTCAGCGCATCGTTCATGGCGATAGTCAGGCACATTGTGCGGCGCCCGTTGCTGATCCTGGTACTCCTGTCCATCTGTGTTGGGACGACCGTTCTCCAACACGCGTTGTCACAACCATGGGACGGCCTGTCTTTCGGCTTCGGCTACCTCGCGGGTCTGTGGTCGATCCAACTAACCCTTCCTCGAAGCCAAGAGGATCAAGAAACCGACGGCTGAGCGTGCCCGCAACGTGCCCGACGCGGCACCACCCCACAGTGAGACACAGGAAACCACGGGGAATCAGCGAGCAACGGGTAGTTCAGCACCTTGCCAGCTCAGCGGCCATCCACGTACGGGGTCTTCCAAACTGGTGCTCCAGAGCCTTGCGCCAGCTCAGCAGTGGTGAAGCAGGCGGCGGCCGACAAGGTGGTGCCCGAACTGGCGACGTACGGCGGACAGCTCGGGCAGACCTCGCTCAGCAAGGCGGATGAGGACCACCTGAAAGAGATGGCGAAGGCGGCGCGGGCTGCTGCCTGAGGGGTACGGGAGTGGCCGCCCCCTTGCCGTAACGCGGGGTGGCCAGGGTGGCCTCGCAGGGTCGTCAGTCCGCCGTCGGCTCCGTCCCGATCAGAGAAAACGCGAGGATCGAGACGCGCGTGATCAATCCCGCAAGCAGGATCGTGCCGAAGCCCTCGACCTCCAGCTCGGCGAACTTCCCGCCCAGCCAGGAGAGCAGCCACCAGATGAGCGAGTCCTGTACGAATCCGGCCAGGCCGAAGGCCAGCAGGGCCGGGGCCGGGACACGGGCGGACGGGCCGACGTAGACGAGCTGGGTGAGGAGCATGACCACGAGGGCCGCGACCATGAGTGAGAGCGGCACGTCCATGTCTTCCGCACCCAGGGTGATGCCGGGCAGCAGGGTTCCGGCGATGCATACGCCAGCGAGTGCACCGAGCTTGCGTCGTCTGCCTATGTCAGTCATGGGCGGACTCTCGCACGCGGGAGGTGAGCCTGTGAAGATTCCGTAGGATCTGTGATCGGATCGAACCGACGTCACCCGACTTGCAAGCGGGTCCCTGAACAACTTGGGCACACGGCCGTGTTGTGCACGAGTACGACCGGAGGGCGGGCAAGCGGGAACGCGTCGTGCTGTACAGCAGCGAAGTACAGCAACCACGGCAACTGTCCCCGGCCCACACCGACCGCCAGCGGCCGACTGACCAGCCAGCAGACCTCAGCGACCACCGTGCCGATAGTTCGCATCGAGGGGCGGTACTCCCGCAACCGCAGCGCCAGCACGTTTCCAGTGCGATACTCGCTGTGCGCTGAGCTGAGCCCGGCACTGCTGGGTCTTGTGCTGCTTGTGTCCGTGGCGTTCGTTTGTCATTGCCCTACTCGCCCAAACTGTGACCTTGCGTCTGAGAGCGTGCGAGAGAGGGTGATGGCTATGGCCGCTGCCTGGTTGGTTGCCAGCCGCAGCATGATTGCTGGCATCTGCGAAGGGATGGTGGGCGGGGTGTTCCTCGCCTACCTGACGGGCGTAGCAGTGGCGGGCTGAGTCCAGCGCTCTGGTAGCGGGTGACATCGATAGTGCGGACAGTTGAGCGGTACCGCAACGCGTGCCAGATCCGTGCCAGATCGAGCAGTCACTCACGGTCAATCGGGGCATGAGGCGGTCCAGCGCGTGCTGGCAGGCTGGGCGCCGCAGTACGACTGATGACCAGCGAAGACCGTCTTGTCGTAGGCGCCAGGCTTACAAAGCAGATGTCGGCGGTTCGAAACCGTCCGCGCCCACCAGTCAGAACGCCCCCGCAGCGAGCCGCTACGGGGGCGTTGACGTACGCCCCCGCCCCACCGGCCGCACACCCAGTCAGACCGGTCAGCGGTCTTGGGCCGTTGCTCATCACACCTATGACCTGCGATGATCCGAGGTCGATCCATGATCACGGGGAGTCCAGACATGCGACCTTTGAGGTCAGGCAGTCCCAACACTGCGTCCTGCCGGAGCATGGAACGACCGTGTATTTCGCTGCTGGTCGCGCTAGGCATTGCTGCCATCTCCGCCACGGGGTGCAGCAGTTCCGACGATGAAGGACTGCCGGTGCGGTTGGTCAATGAGTCGGCATGGGATGCCCACGTGGTCGGTTGTCCGCCGTGCGGAGAGCGCGGGGTTCTGGTCGGTGGGGATCCTGACCGAACGCCGGGCGAGGGTGGCGGTGCATCCGTTGGGTGGACCGAAGAACGCGCGTGGCCTGTGACGTACAAGGTTGTCGTCCGAGGGGTGGAGTCGGTTTGCCCAGTCATCGACCCCGAGCCCGGCAAGGCGGGGGACGCAGACGGCGTGGGCACCCGTGACGTCATCTATGTAGTGGACGAGACTGGGAAATGCGTCGCAGGCCCACCGAGCATGGACGCCTTGTGACATCAGCGGCGCCACGTATGCCCGGCTAGGGAGCCGCCTCGCTCCCTCCTTTGGGTCTGCTGGCCCACACACGGCCCACAGCAGTCCAACGACTCAGGCGATCGGTGGTCACATGATTGACCGGACAGGTTCTCGGGCGTCTCGGCCCCCGGCCGGGCACGTGGCGTATGGGAACGTCACCTGCCGTGGGCCGGGCGAGGTCAGCGGACGGCCGTTGAGCGGCGAAGGTGGTCCACCAGGGCGAGGAAGAGGAGGAAGTTGGGGATGTTCTTCACCTGCTTGCTTGACCAGGAGAGCCACTTGCCGGACTTCCGCAGCGCCAGTACGCCGTTGTCGACGCGTACATCCTCGATCTCCGACCAGGTCACGGCACCGCGCTTGGCCGTCGCGACGCCGCCGCGGTTGAGGGAGATGTCGCCGAAAGTGAACTGCTGACCCTCCTCCAGCATCCGGAGCATGCCCGGCAGCTGTGCTCCGGCGATCTGCTGCTGGATGAACGGCCCCCACCGCTCAGGCTCGGCGTAGAAGTTGGTGACCTTCCGGACCGTGCCGTCCCCCTTGTGCAGGGTGTACCGGTATCCCGTGCCGACGTAGATGCCATTGACGTACGACTCGGTGATCTCTTGCAGCACCATCATCGAGTCCCAGCGGAACGCGACCGGTTGCCCCTTGCGGTCGGTCTCGATCAGCCCGTGCTCGAAGAAGTACAGCCGCCGAGCGGCGGCCTTGCGGGAGAAGTTGGGGGTCTGCATCGTCATCCAGATGAACCAGATCCCGGGCAGCACGAAGCAGAACAGCCCGATGACGATCAAGAAGACAAAGTTGCAGATCATCAGCGCGCTCTGCCGTTTCGGCAGGACCGTGCCGCGGTGCTCGCCGAGGCCCTCGGCCGTGGCGAGGCCCGCTATGTCATCGGGGACGCAGTCGTTCATGGTGTCGCTTCGCTCTCGGGGCGGGGGCGGCTATCGGCGCTGTCGTCGTCGGGGCTCGCGCAGCCTAACGGATGGGGGCAATTGCTGAGTTTGTCGGTATCGACGACGTCGCCAGGGCCTTGATGTCCACCGGCTGTTCGAAGTCGGTGGAAATCAGCGTGCCGGGCTCCGTCGCAGTCCAGCCGGGTGTTACCCGGATGGCCTGACCGTCCCTCGGGTGGAGCAGGCCGCTGTCGGCCTGTCGAGCAGGTGCCTGGCGGCCCGCATCACTTCAGCAGGGTTCGGCCGTCAGCGTCGGGCCGCGCGCCGACGGACCGGAAGTACCGTGCCCGCACCGGCGGCGAGGGCCGCGGCGGCGCGCCCGCCAGGGCAGGGTCGAACCGGAGATGGTCGCGGTCGTCTCGCTCTTCGTTGAAACGGGTGTCGAGACTTGAGCTCGCGCTCTCAGCTCGGCGGCTTGAGTCACCTGCCGAGGGGTCTTACTTCTTCAGGGGGTCCAGGCAGAGGACGAACTTGTCGTCGTCCCACTCCTGCGCAAGCGCGGCCTCGCCGACAGTGCACGAGTTGATGTCGAAGGTGTTCTCGACGACCTTGAGGACCTTGTAGTTGGCGTCCTTGTCGTCGCAGCCCTTGGTCTCCACGTCGGGGTTGCTCTCAGAGCCGGTGACCTTGACGCAGTCCCTGGCCTCGGCGCGTACCGGGGAGTCGAAGAGGTAGCCGATACCGAGCTTCACCACCACCGCGACGACGATCAGGACGACAATACTGAGAACCTTCTTCAGCTTGCTCTCCTTGGCGGGTGCTGCAGCCGTCGGCGCGGCCCCGGGTATGGGCGCCCCCGGGACCTGGGGGAACTGCGGGTCTTGCGGGGCGGCGGGGGGCGTCGGAGCGCTCATCTGCGGACTTCCTGGAGCTTGCAGGGGTATCGAACGCGCGCACGCTATACGAAATGTAAGAACCAGGTAAACGCGGGGGTGTGAGAGCTTTCGCAGGCAGATCGGACGGGCCCAGATGTGGGCGTCCGTAGCGGAGGGGATCAGTGGCAGGCCGGCTCTTGGTGAGTCGGGTCCTGGCATCGCCTACCCCGGCCGACGCAGCGCCGTGCCATTCGCGTGCCAGATCGTGCGGGGAACCACGGGGAACAGCAAGGACTGGCAGCAGGTGCGGCCAGGGCTCCAACGTCACTCCGCCGCAGGTCAACGCAGCGGCTGTCGCCAGAAGACCCAAGCTTACAAAGCAGATGTCGGCGGTTCGAAACCGTCCGCGCCCACCAGCCAGAACGCCCCCGCAGCGAGCCGCTGCGGGGGCGTTGACGGTAGTAGCTGACGGCAGTCCCAGCATCGCTCGCTCGATTCTGCTGAGTCGCCCCAAGAGGCGGGGTTGTGACTGTAAAGCCCGTAGAGCAATCGTCAATACCTGTGGATCAGAGGTTGCTCAGCTTCGGGATGATCTGAGCCGGGTGAGTCCTTCGACCGCTGAAAGCTCGTCGTTGAGGGGCTCGGCGGCAGCCGGTGAGGTGACGAGGAGAAGTACCGACACGTCGGGGTACTCGTCCTCGTAGAGATCGTCTTCGCCGTGGTCTCCGGGAATGGCGTTCGGCTGGACCTGGATGCGGGTCGTGTCGGCGAGGGTAGCGAGGAAGTAGACGCCGAGGTAGTCACTCTCGCGTTCGGCGAAGGCCGCTGCGAGTTGGTCGGCGAGCAGGATGGTCAGCTCCCTGGCCGTGTAGGTGTTCGTGCCGTAGATGTCGAAGACGGTCATCGTGGCATTCTCCTCAGGCCGCGGTGGTCTCGGTGCGTTCGACCAGCTGGCCACCTCGAAACGGGCGCCCGCGCGGACGATCTCGTCGATCAGGGAGCCGGACTGGGTGGAGCCGTCGTCGGTGACTACGCTGAGCAGCGCTGCAACGCGGGCCTACTCGGTGACCATCACAGGATCATTCGGGAAGGTACGCCCTCCGCGTTCCTCCCGGAACTGGCTTTGTCGAGCAGTTGTAGTTGTGAAGGCACTTGTCGATGGGTTTGGGAGGCGCCTCGTTCTACGGATTGGTGATGTCGACGAGTTCGGGAGGCGTCGGGGTTCTTGCCTACCGTCTCGCCAGCACCCGAGCCCGAACCGAGGAACCCGCGCGCGCTGACTTGTTGCGGCTGAATGGCTGCCCTCGAACTCGGCGGATCGGGACAGGGACGCGCTTCCTGTGCTCTCCGAGCTCTACCATCGTCCACGTCGTTCCGACGGTCAGGGGTGTTTGATGAGGCAGAACTTCGTAGAGCACATGCGAGCCTGGAGCGCACGGCGAAAGATCTTGATCTATCTGATCGCGCAATCGGTTCTGCTCAGTCTGATCATCACAACCGTCCGCGTTTGGAACGTCGATGTCCCCTCTCTCGCCTACCTCGGTCCGTGGCTCGGCGCAGCTGCTGGCGGGCTGATTGGCATCATCCTCGGATCGAAGGGCGCTGTCACGTTGGCTGGCTCGTGGGGTGATCTTCGGGTTGATCACGTTGGGGGGAGCCGTCCGTGGTGGGTACACCGCCGTCGTAGAAGGGGTACCGATACCCGGTCGAGGTGATCTCGCACTGCGTGTGGCTGTACTTCCGGTTCCCGCTCAGTTTCCGTGAGGTTGAGGAGCTGATGCTCCAGCGTGGTGTCGCCGTCTCCCACGAAACCGTCCGGCGGTGGTGCGCCAAGTTCGGGCAGGACTACGCCAACGCGCTGCGCCGCCGTCGGCCCCGCCCCGGGGACAAGTGGCACCTGGACGAGGTACTCGCGCCCAACAACGTGACAGCGCCGTTCGCCTGCCTCTCCAGCCACCGCCCCAGATCATCGGCTTCGAACCGCACGCCCGGCTCGATGGCCGGCAGCACCCCGTCGGCGTCGACCAGGTCGGCGAGGTCCGCGGCCATGCCCTTGTGCACCACGGGTGTGGGGGATGGTCAGAGGGCCTTCGCCGTACGCCCCTGCGTACAATGCGCTTCGCTCCCGAGCGATCCACGCTCTTCACAGTCTCGTGGGGGGACTTCATGTGAGAAAACGATCCCTGGCACTCGCCTGCGCTTTTGTGGCGGCAGGCGTCCTGCTGGGCCCGGTGCCGGCCGCGCATGCCGCGGTGGCACCCGTGCTGTACGGCGCAGGCAGTGACGGCACGCCGGCTTCCGGCCTGGTCTCGGTGTACGCCTCGTCCGACAGCGCCATCACCTCCATCACGGCGCACCTGTACGCGCCGGACTCCGCCGCCGGCGACCCGGAGGTCGCCGAGGTCAGCGACTTCACCCGCGCCTCGGGCACCGACCAGCAGGGCTCATGGCGGACCAGCACCCCGCTGCGCCTCGCCGACCTCGGCGTCTACCGTGTCATGGTCGACCTGACCGACGCCGACGGGGACACCACCACGGCCCAGGGCACCTACGAGTACGAACTCGAGGCGAACCTGACCGACCTTCAGGCCACACCGCAGAACCCTGACTACGAGCACCAGGACGTCACCGTCACGGGCGGCTTCACGGTCACCGACCCGCGCACCGGCGAGACGACACCGGCAGCGGGCAAGCAGGTGGACCTCGAGATTTCCAACGAGGCCGACAAGACGACCACGACCGGCGCCGACGGCCGTTTCACCGCCACCTACACCGTGGACGACCCGTCCATCGCCAACGTCAACGCCTGGCTGCGGCTGGACGAGCCCTGGTACCAGTCCAGGGCCAAGCAGAGCGTCGAGGTCAGGGCCGTGCAGTCGCAGACGCGCATGACCCTGGACGCCACCGACGTGTACGTGAAGGCCGGTCAGCCGGCCACGGTCTCCGGCAGGGCCGAGGTGTACGTCGGCGGGGCGTGGAGGCCACTGGCCGGAGCCGTCGTCGACGAGGTGTGGGACAACGGCGACGGAGGACCCGGCGTCGCCTCACGGACCGTCACGGCCGCCGACGGCCGCTTCACCGGAAACCTGACCGTACCGAGGTCGGGACGTGTCGAGGTGCAGGTGCGCACCGGGACGTACCTGGGGTACAGCGGCTTCCAGGCAGTCCACGTGTACGTCGCGAACAAGACGTCCATCACCGGCTTCACGGCGACCTTGAACAAATACTCCGAACTCACCGCCAAGGGCCTGCTGAACACCGGAAAGCAGATGCCCTCGAACGCGGTCAACAAGGTCGAACTCCAGTACTCGGCCGACGGCAGGACCGGCTGGAAGACCGTGAAGACGGTCACGCCGGGCAGCGGCGACCCCGAAACCGGCGCACCGTTCAAGGGCACGTTCGACGCGCCCTACAAGGGCTACTACCGGGCGCACTTCAAGGGCAGCCGCGACTTCCAGGAGTCGTACAGCGCGGTCGTGTACGCCAAGCGCACCCCGACCCGGATCACCGACGGCAATGCCTCGCCCGAGCCGGTCCGCAAGGGCCGCACGATCACCTACAAGGGCAAGCTCCAGCAGTACACTTCGGGCGCCTGGAAGGCCTACGCCGACCAGAAGGTGAAGATCCTCTTCCGCCCCAAGGGCTCCAGCACCTGGTACGACATGGGCAACACCTACACCCGCTCGGACGGCACCTTCAGCAAGGGCTTCACGGCCTCGAAGGACGGCACGTGGGTCGCGGTTCTCCTGTACCCGAACAGCACCCACCTGGTGAGCTCGGGGCGCGAGGACTACGTCTACGTCCTCTGAGCACGAGCACATGCGGAAGGCCGCCCCGGACAAAGCCGAGGCGGCCTTCGCCACTGCGGGTGCCGATAAATCATCCGTGCAGGTGGCAGTCTTGAGCGCCGATCTCTGGGCGGCACCCGCTGCTCGTCCCGCGATCTTCACGGGACAGGTGCCGGGCGGCATCATGATCTGTCGTGCTGCTGCGCCTGACCTACCTCGCCGTGATCAACACCTTCGCGCTCCTGCGCCTGCTGCCGATGAGCGATCGGGACAAAGACATCGAGAGGCGCTGTCACGTTGTTGGGTGTGTGCGTGCCTGACGGGGCGTCGGGGCATGGTGGGCCTCCGGTCCGGGCCTGTGTTCAGGCCGTGGTGGGCCGGCCGACAGCGCCGGTGATCTGGTCCCAGATGGCGTAGCGGTGGCGGATTTCGGCGCGGTAGTCGTGTGCGGTCATCAGGTGGCGGCGGGGTCGGAAGTGGGGCGAGATCCCGCTGAACGCGGACAGGAACCGTTGGGCCCCACCTACGGAGCAAAAGCCCTTCATCGCCTGTTCACGCTGCCTGGTGGGCTGGTGACTGTTCTCCGCCCGGTTGTTCAGGCCCTTGTGCGAGCGGTGCTCCACCGAGGGCATGACCTCGCGGTGAGCCGCGCCGTGGGAGCGCAGCTTGTCAGTGGCGACCACCCGGGGCGCTGTGCGGGTCGTCTTCAGCAGTCTGCGGAAGAACCACCGGGCCGCGGCAGTGTCCTGGCGGTTCTGCACGAGGATGTCCAGGACATTGCCATCCTGATCCATGGCCCGCCACAGGTACTTCCGCTCACCGTTGATCTTGATGAAGACCTCGTCCAGATGCCACTTGTCGCCGGGCCGGGGCTGCCGGCGGCGCAGCGCGCCGGCGTAGCACTGCCCGGACTTGGCACACCAGCGGCGGACCGTCTCATGCGAGACGCCGACACCGCGCTCGAGCATCAGCTCCTCCACCTCACGGAAGGACAGCGGAAACCGGAAGTACAGCCACACACAGTGCGAGATCACCTCGACCGGGTACCGATGGCCCCTGAACGACGGCGACACGTCCCCCACGGACAACCCTCTCCAGCATGATCAACCCGAAGATCATCCCACTCAGCCAGCCAACGTGACAGCGCCCTCAGGTGTTCTTCGCTCCTGTCGGAACTGAACCCCCGACGAACGCGACTACCCCCTGCCCAAGGATTGGGTCCAACTGGGGAAGACAGCTGACCTCTCGCGCTTCCGCACCGGGTTCGGTGGACAACTACTGCGCGCCGCTCGTTCACCAAACATGCCTGATGAACTGCCGTCGCCTGAAGAGATCGAAGCCGCTCGCACGCCCGCCGGCGGCTGGAAGCGTGACCAACTCGCCGCCTGGGGCGTCCCGTGGCCCCAGCCCAAGGGCTGGAAGGACGAACTGACCAAGCGCTGGAAGGACGCAAAGCAGGACGGCTGACCCGACGACAGCGGGGCCGGACAGGATCACCCTGACCGGCCCCGCAGCTCGTCCGTACGCGGCTCCGCCCACCGCATCCCGATCGCGGACAGCTGCTCCACCCGTTCCGGGAGAGTGTGGCGGCCCGGGCGGCCGTCATCACCGTGCACGACCTCGAAGTCCGCAGACTCCTGCGCACCCGCATCCTCGGCGGCGCCATTAACGAGTACCGCTATGCGGCTTGACCTGCAGCGACGACTTTCCGAGCCCCACAGGTTGCTAGGAGAGGGCCTTGTACCCGCCCCAGCCGGTGGCGATCTGGGTACGGGACCCGAACGACCCCTTCCCGTCACCGTAGTTGCGGTACAGCTTGCCCGCGCTGTCCCGGACGACGATGTCCGCCTTGCCGTCACGGTTGAGGTCGCCGACACCGACGACGGCGTTGTACGTGCCGCCCCAGTTGCCGAACACCTTGGCGCGGGCGCCGAATGTGCCCTTGCCGGTGCCGTTGTAGCGGTACAGGGTGTTCGAGGTGTCCTGGACGACCAGGTCGCCGATGCCGTCACCGTTGAGGTCACCGGCGCCGACGATCTTCTTGTAGCCCTTCCAGCTGTCGTACAGCTTCACGCGCGCGGACAGCTTGCCCGTGCTGGTGCCCTTGTACAGGTACACCGCGCCGGTCGAGGCGTTGCGCGCGATCAGGTCGGGCCGGCCGTCACCGCTGATGTCACCCGGAGAGGTCAGCACGTCGTACTGGGTCCAGCCGCTGGTCGCCAGCGTGGTGTACGACGTCGTCGGCTTGAGCGCCGCGCCGCAGCCCGGCTTGTACAGGCGCAGGGCCCCGCTGCTGTAGCGCACCAGGACGTCGTTGCACCGGTCCCCGCTCAGGTCGCCGAACGGGACCGCCTTGACGCTGGTCGCCCAGCCGCTGCCGCTGACCTTGCTCGAGAACGTCCCCGTGCCCGTGCCCCTCTGGAAGGTCAGGGTGCCCGAGGAGTTGAGGGTCAGCAGGTCGCCAGTGCCGTCCGGGCCGTCGGGGCTGCCGAAGTCGTGCCGTACCGGTGCTCCGTTGTTGAGGAAGCCGCTGCCGGTCGCCACGGTGGTGGCGGTGGACGTGTTCAGGCCCGTCGCCTTCAGGGTCCAGGTGAACCGGCCGTTGGGGAAGCGGGCCCCGCTCGCGGTCTTGCCGTTCCAGCCCGCCGAGACCCGGGCGGCGCTCGCACCGCCGGTGACCGAGCGGCTCGCCTTTCCGGTCTCGCCGCTCTCCACCGAGGTGAAGGTGAGCGACCAGGAGCCGACAGGGCGGGACAGCAGCCACGAACCCGTCCAGGAGTCGGCGGTGGAAGGCGCGGCGTAGCTGTCGGCGCTCGAGTCGAACGCGGTTAGGGCGGACGGGGTCACGCCGGTGGTGGCGACGTGCGTCTGCTCGAACGCGTCGAACCAGGCGACCAGGCCCGTGTACTCGTCGACCGTCCAGCGGTAGCGGCGGTCGGTGGCCAGGCCGGTGTCCGGGACCTTCGCGGCGACCACGCGGGTGGCGCCGGTGGCCGCGTCGGTGAGGACCAGCTCGTCGGCGGCGTGGTCGTGGCGGACGGTGAAACCGTCGCCGAGCAGCACGTCACCGGGGGCCACGGCGGCGGACGTGCCGGCCTTGGTGTCGTACACGCCCGCTGAGGCCGTGCCGCAGGCCCAGTACAGCCAGCGGCCCGCCGCCTGCAGCTCGGTCGGCACACAGCCGGCGCCGGGGACCGTGACCGTGGTGAGGGTCTTGTCCGTGGTGAGGCTGTAGGAGGTGACCTGGCCGGCGGTGGCGGTGGCGCTCCACAGGACGGGCCCGTTCAGGGCCGCGGCGCGGACCGAGCGCTTCAGCTTCTGGCCGTAGCCGAAGTGGCCCACGTACTGCATGGGGGAGGAGCCGCCCGAGTTGTAGACCGCGTAGTCGTCGGACACGTCGACGATCGCGCCCTTCTCGGTGCCGAACTCAAGGTCGGGAACGCCCGAGCCGTCGCCGACGCGGGCCACCCGGTCCGCGTCCGACAGACCCGATCCGCCCTCGTCGGCGTCGTAGAACGTCTCGAGGTAGGCGTCCCGGGGGGCGGTGACCTTGTTGCCCCACATTGCCGAGCAGGAGGTGCCCGGGTACGGGCACACGGCCGAGACCTTGTCGCCGGCCGTGGCGTCGGACGCGGTGAGCGTGGTGCTGCCGTTTGTCGTCAGCGTGCGCACGGACGTGGCGTCCATAGTGCTGCTGACGGCGGGGTCGCGCTCCGCCACGCGCAGGCTGCCCCGGCTGAGCGCGAGGCCCGTCTTGGGGTTCTCGTACGGCGGCACCTTGGCCACCTTCTCCAGCCGCGGGGTGCCGTCGGCGCCCTGGTGGACGCGCTGCACCCACCAGTCGGTGGTGCTCGTGCCGCCGGTGACGAGGGCGGAGCCGTCGGGGGCGGCGACGGGGTCGCCGTACGAGCGGCTCAGCAGGGTCTTCGTGGTGCCGTCGGTCAGCGAGACGGCCGTGACGGGGCCCCGGTCCGCCACCAGGACGAGCCAGTTCCCGACGAGCACAGGGGAGCCGGCCGTGCCGTTGCCCGCCACCGGGACCTTCTCCTCGGCGGCGAGGTCCGCGCGGGACCGGAGGTGCAGGCCCGCGGCCGGGGTGTACCAGCCGATCCGGTCACCGGAGAGGGAGAGTGACAGCCCGCTCCCGGCGCCGGAGAAGACCTGGGTGAGCTCCGCGGTGGCGAAGTCGAGGTAGTGGATGTCGAAGGTCGCGGCGCCGGTCGATTCGGCGGCGCCCGGGTACGCGAGCAGCGCGCCCTTGGCGTCTCCGGTGCGCACGGAGGTGACGCCCGTCTTCCAGACCTTGTCGGCCGGGCCTCCGGTCACCACGCGGGTGCGCTGCTTGCCGTCGACGTAGTCCAGCAGTTCCAGCCCGGTGCCGGGCCGGGGCGAGCCGTCGACGCTGGTGTTCTGCTCGGCCGCCACGACAGTCCCGCCGTACGTGCCGACGTAGTCCAGCCGCGGCATGTCCAGCGTGCGCAGCGTGCCGCCGTCCGCTCCGCCGGGCGTCCACAGTGAGACGGGTTCGGTGTACGACCGGTGCGGGAGCGCGACGGTGTCGGCGCCCTGTCCGAACGTGCCCGAGGGGCAGGTGGCGCTGATGTCGTAGCAGCTGGTGGTGGTCGGCTGGTACGGCTGGCCCGCACCGGCGTTGCCGGGCGGGGTGGTGACGGTGGTGGTGCCGCCGTCCTCGTAGTTCGTCCAGAGCAGCCCGGCCCCACCGGCCTGCCGGTGCAGGAAGCCGGTCTCGCCGGCCGCGAGCACGCGGTCCGAACGCGTCGTTTCCGTGCGCGGGTCCTGAAGGAGAATCTCCGTCGTTCTCGCTGTCTGTGCGGTGGCCGCACGGACCGGCTCGCCGCCCCCCGAGACCACGGTGACGGCCGCGACGGCGACCGAGAGTGCGGAGACGGCGACGGTCAGACCGCCCCGTCTCAGGGCATGTCTGCCCACGTGAGAGTCCCTCCCGGCGAGGGCCCCCTGCCCCCGCCCAAGTGAGCGGACTTTACCAGCCTCTTGCCATTCCCTTACCAGGAGCCTGGGTGTTTACGTCGTCGGCCCCACGCCCCCGGCGGCTGCCGGGCGGCCGTCACTCAGGAGACTCCTTGGCGGGCGACTCGCCCTCCTCCATCAGCCGCTCGGCGATGTCGTCCGACCAGCGCTGGGCCCAGGCACGCAGGGCGGTGACCGCCGCGTCGTCCAGGCCGTACCGGGTGAAGTCCGCGTCGGAGTGGAAGTCCGTGCCGGTGAGACGGGACTGGAGCGTGGGCAGGGCGAACGGGTCGTGGGCGTGGCGACGGCCCAGCTCCTCCAGGTCCGGCAGGGAGAACCGGGCCGCCGCGGCCCGCGCGTCGATCCCTGCCGCCGCTGTGAAGCCCCTGTCGCAGCCCCCTTCCGGAAGCCGAACACCGTCGGATGACAGCCACTGCACCCGATTCCATCCAAGTTCGGTGCGGGGCGGGGTTCGTCGCGGGCTGTGATGCGGGCGCGAGGACCGGTCGGTCATGCCCGCCTCGCCCAGCTCGCGGTAGCGGTCGGCCCACCGCTTGGCCGTCGTGGGCGAGACCTGGAAGCGTTCGGCGGCCCTGCGCAGGGGCCAGCCGTGCTCGACGACGCAGCGGGCCAGACGCAGCCGTCCGGTCTCGGTCAGGGGTGCATTACGGTGGGGCATGAGGGCCTTCTGCTGGTCGGTGGCGATGTCGCAATCCACACCGAACCCGGAAGGCCCTCACTCGTTCAAGATCACCCGACCGTGATCGCTGTCACCAACCTCCGTGGACAGAACAGCTAGTGCGCAGCTCAACCCCATGATTCGCTACTACGTCCGCCTTCCGTAGGGCCGCGACATGCCCGTCTCACGCTGGGTGCCGTACGTGTGCTGCGTTGACCCGCGGGAACACCACGACCGGAACGCCGATCGTGCCGAGCGCCTCGCTCACTTGCGTCAGTGCTTGGTTGTCGGCGATGCCCGTCGCGAGCTTGGCAACGAAGTTCGCGCTTGCGGGGGCGACGACGTAGCAGTTGGAGACCGGGTGGGGGCGAGCCTCGGTCAATTGGGGATGGTAGGGGAGGGTGCGTCGGGTGGCTCGGCGATGCGGGCCGCACGCCTCCGCATGAAAAAGAGGCCGAGCTCAGAAGATCCTCAAGACTTTCGCCTTGGATGCCACGAGCGCCGGATGGCATGCCATGGTCATCCCACGCGAGAACCCGGGCGCGTATCTGCAGGCGATCGCAGCCACTCAACGATGGAGATGCATGTGTTCGGAGCAATGCCCCCGGGCGCCAAGATCGCTACAGTTGTCACGATCACCGCTGTCGTCGGACTAACCATCGCTGCCATCCGCTGGTTCAAAGCACACAAGCGGTAGGCCGGGGCCGCCTCCGGGCCGTGATCGAACTTACAAGGCACGTGTGGGCGGCGGGGTGCTTTTCTTCCTGGGTGAGCACTATGTACCTGCGCAATCCACGACGCCGGTCCTACGCGGCAACTGAGCGTCCCGGGTGATCTGGCGCCCCGCGAGGACGCCTGCGACGCGCTGCATCGTCGCCGGTAGGAACGGTGCCAAAGGAAACGCACCCAACTTCCCCTGGGGACGGCGGCTGGCCCGCCGTCGTGCTGACGGCGAGGCATGTGTCGCCCGTTTGCCCCCATGGCGGCCTTCGGCACCTGGGCAACGCAGGTACGGTGAACTGCCGACACGCAGGACCCGGGCTGAACGGCCTTACTGTGGCTAGGCCTTGTCCGGCTTCCAGCGCCGCGTCCGGAATGGGCGGCCTGGGGTGCCGTCCCCTGCGCGGTACCCCCCGGCCAGGCGGCGCTACGGCAGCGTCTTTTGGTAGTTCTTGTCCTTGTCGGAGTCGTAGACCAGCTTGCCGTCGGCGTCGTACCCCTTGATGTGGGGGGCCACGGTGACCTGCTGGTTCAGGATGCCGGAGGCGACGAACCAGCCGTGGTCGAGGGCGGCCTGGCTGGTGGCGCCGCCGTAGGAGACGGTCACCCGGGCCACCTGCGGCTTGACCGTGCCGATGACGCCCCAGCGGAACGGGAGCTTCCAGTTGCCGCGGTCGAGGAACGACTGCTGGTAGAGCTTGCCGCCGTTGATGTCGGCCATCACGGGGCCAGCATCCGGCGGACCGTCGGATCCTACGCTGGTGCCGAGGCCCTGGGCCTCGCCGCCCTTGATGTTGCAGATCAGCCGGATACGCTGCGGCTGCTCCTTCACCGCGACGACGTACATGCCGTCGCTGGGCGTGTTGGAGTCGCCGGTGCTCTTCATCGCCAGCATGATCCGGTAGTCGTGTGCCGCGCCCAGGTCCGTGTGGAACTTGTCGTCTCGGCCGCGTGCGTTCGACTGGTCGTAGGCGAGGCACTTCTCTAGCCCGGCGGCGGCCTGCCCGAAGGTGATTCCGTCGAGGAGCTGGCCCTCCGTGGCCGGCCGCGCGGGCACCGACGGTGACGCGGAGGGCGTCGGTGTCGCCCGTGTCCGGTGCGTGGCGCTGAGCGACGGTGTTGCCGCCGCCGTGTCCTCGCCTTTGCCCCCGCCGGTCAGCGCGTACGCCCCGACAGGCAGCACCGTCAGCGTCACCAGGGCCGCCCCGGCCGCCGCCACACGGCGCCACCTCTCGACCGTGCCCCGGCGGCGGATCGCCGGATACGGCACCAGCGAGGGCCGGATCGTGTATGCGTCCTCGGCAAGCAACTCGCGCAACTGCTCCTCGAAATCCCCTCCGGTTCCCCTCTCTTGCTGCTCCTGCTCCTCGTTCATCTGCTGCCTCCCTGCCCGGACGACGCTCGGCTGCGGACAGGTCCGTCCATGACCTGCGCGAGCCCCAGATACGTACGCAACTTCGCCAGTCCCTTGGACGCCTGGCTCTTGACCGTGCCGGGCGAGCAGCCGAGCACCTCGGCGACCTCCGCCTCAGAAAGGTCCTCCCAGTAGCGCATGACGACCACCGCCCGCTGCTTCGGCGGCAGTCCGGCCAGCGCCATGAGCAGGGCGCTGCGCTCGTCAGCCCACGAGACGGCCTCGTCGCGCCCCGCCACCTCCGGCGGCGCCGCGGTCAGCGCCTCCGCCACCCGCCGCTTGCGGAACCGGTCACTGTTGCAGCTGACCAGGATCCGCCGGACGTACGCCTCCGGGCTGTCACTGCGTGAGACACGCCGCCATGGCCGGTACGCCTTGGCCAGCGCCGTCTGTGTCAGGTCCTCGGCATAATGCACGTCGCCCGTGAGCAGATACGCGGTCCGTACGAGATGGGACCACCGCGCTCTGACGAATTCCTGGAACTCGACCTCTTGTTTGGCCTGCATCAAGCACCCTCCCTCGCCCTCCAGACCACAGTTTCGGCGGATTCGGTTGCCTGGGATCGGGTGCGTTTCTTTCTGAGTGACCACCCCGACGGCATGCACCAACAGCTTCTGAACGCTCGCAAGCCCGTTCGGGGCCGTGGACAGCCCCACGCCAGTGAGCTGCGCCGTGCTGTAGGTGTAGGCACCAACCGGTCACTCAAGGGGAAACGCACCCTGGGCGGCGCGCGTGCCAGATCCGTGCCAGATCGAACAGTCAGCCACGGTCAATTGGGGTGTGAGGCGGTGCAGGCATGCGCTGGCAGGCTTGGTGCCGTTGTACGGCTGTTGACCAGCCAAGACCGCCCTGTGGCCGGTGCCAGGCTTACAAAGCAGATGTCGGCGGTTCGAAACCGTCCGCACCCACCAGCCAGAACGCCCCCGCAGCCATCTACTGCGGGGGCGTTGACGGTAGTAGTTGACGGCAGTCCCTCAGGCGCATCGCGTAGTTGTGGGCTGCGTGAGTAGAAACCTTCTCTACGGGTTCAAGTACCCACGCAAGGCGCGGGCTGGCCCCTTGTGCCCGGGCCCCCTGGGGCCGCAGTGAACTACGGCCCTGAGTCGAGAACCGATCCTCGGGCCAAGGACATGCCTCCGGCGGGGATGCTCAGACTCCGGGATGGGAGGGGCGCCGTTCGCGAGTGCCGGCGGATTCGTGGCGAGCGTCGTGGGCTCCCATCACGACCACCTTCGCCCCCCCCAGGCAGAGCCGAGCAGTCGCGGCTTAGGGCGTCAAGGTCGTTCGTACAGTGGCGCGTTCCACCTTGACGCCCTGAACCACGCCCGCTCCACGGTGTGTGGGCCGAAGGCGGACGGGATGGGGGCTGGGGAGAGTGGTGGGTGGAGGTGAGGATGGAAGCTCGACGAAGCGGCCCAAAAGGACGCATCTCCGTCACTTATCCGCTCGGTAGAGCTCGATGTCCTTGTTGACGAACAGGTGCACGTATCCGCACCGCCAGCAGATCAGGCCCGTGGCGTTCTCGTCAGCCCAGGCCAACTTCAGGAACTCCATCCCGGTGCTGTTGAGCAGGACACCCCGTTCTCGGAACAGGTCACTCTGGCAGACCTGGCACTTGAGCCAGACTTCCCCCAGTGCTGCACGTACCGGCTTCGCCATCGAGTGAACGCCCCCATCCTTGCCGTGTGGAGAGAACGAGACTACGTGGCAGCGCGGGCCGCTCACAGCCCGCATGAGCGCAGTAGGGTCGCTTGCATGGCTCTCGGGCCGTGCCGCCCGCAGGGTTAGTCGTCAAGTCCGGCAGCGGTGTCTGACACCAGTGCCCGACACCAACAGGGGCGAACGTTGGCGGTTAGCGCTGAACCTCTGCGGACCGGAGACCCAGGCAGAAGGCCGTTCAGTTCAGCATTCCGATGCGCCATGATCGACCTGATAGAGATGAGGCCACGTCTCCAACTCCGAGGTCATCGCGAGCGCCGCCCCGTCTGAGGATGGCGCTCCCTACCTCGCCTCGGCCATTGAGCCCGTCAGCTGCGGCACCATGGTCGGCATGGACCTTGAGGGGATAGGTGCGCTGTCTGCAGCCGCCGTAGCGCTGATCGGGATTCCTGCAAGTGTGCTCATTGGCCGCAGTTGAGGGCCACCTTGCGTAGTGCGGAGGCGACCAGTCAGGCGGGGCTGGCTCAAGCCGAGTCTGCATACCGTGCGGCGTTGGACGCTGTTCGTGCGGAGGCAAACGCTGCGCACCTGCAGTGGCGGCGTGACATCCAACGGGAGGCCTACGCATCTTTCCTCCTTCGGAGGAGCTGACGGCTATCCTTCCCGCCCCCGACACCGACGGTGAGTAGGTGCCCGGCGACGTCCAGCCGTGCACCACTACCGCACCAGATACGGCGGGGAACCACGGTGAAGTCGACCCAGCCCGGAAGGACCGCGCCTCAGCCGTTCGCCCAGTTCAGGTGCTCCGCCGCCGTCGCAGGCCGGGACGTCAGAACACGCTCTTGTACGCCTGCCACCCCGAGGCGATCTTCGTGCGGGACTTGATCGACCCTGAGCCGTTCCCGCTGTTGCGCCACAGGTTGCCGGAGGTGTCGCGGGAGATGATGTCCGCCTTGCCGTCGCCGGTGATGTCGCCGACGCCCACGATGACGTTGTACGACGAGCCCCAGTTGGAGGCCACCTTCACGCGGGACTTGAAGCCGCCGGAGCCGTTGCCGTCGTAGCGCCAGAGATTGTTGGAGCGGTCCTGAGCCAGGAGGTCACCGCGGCCGTCGCCGTTGAAGTCCCCGACGCCCACGATCTTCTTGTAGCCCGACCAGTTCGCCGCGATCCGGACGCGTGCCGACAGCTTCCCCGTGCTCGTGCCCTTGTACAGGAACAACTCTCCCGTCGACGCCTTGCGCGCGATCAGATCGGGACGCCCGTCACCGGTGATGTCCCCGGGCGAGGTCAGCACGTTGTACTGGTTCCAGCCGGTGCCCAGCGAGGTGCGCGGGGTGCTCGTGATGAAGGCCTGCCCGCGCATGGTCCGGTACACACGCAGTTCGCCGCTGCTGAACCGGACGAGGATGTCGTTGCGGCGGTCGCCGTTGAGGTCGCCGAACGGGACGAGTGTCACGGAGGAGGGCCAGCCCGAGGCCGACATGCTCTTGCCGAAGGCGCCTGTCCCGTTGCCCGGCCGGTAGCTGATGACGCCGGACGAGGTGAGGGTCAGGGCGTCGCCGGTCCCGTCGGGCGCCCAAGCGGCGCTGTTGGTGAAGTCGTGGCGTACGGCGGCTCCGTCGGACACCTTCACCGTCTGCGACTTCGTCAGCGCCGGTCCTGAACCGTCGGCGGGCGGGGCCGTCAGCTTGAAGGTGTACGTGCCGTTGGGGACGAGCGCGCCCTTGGTGTCGCGCGTGTCCCACCGTGCGGTCAGGGTGCCGTCCACCTCTCCGCCGGAGAGCGTACGGACCACTGCGCCGGTGGCCTTGCTGGTGAGTGTGGCCTTCCAGGAGGCGGCGGGCTTGGAGAACAGTCCGCGCCACTGCCACCACGGGCTGCCGGCCGCGCTGCTCTCCCACGCGTTGTCGGCCGTTTCGGACTCGATGACGGAGAGGGGCTGGGTGGCGACTCCACTGGGTACAAGGTGGATCCGCTTGTCCGCGTCCACGTAGGCCGCGGGCCCGCCGAACTTGTCCACGGTCCAGGTCACCCCGCGGAGACTGGGGGTGCCCGCCGCGAGGTCGCCGATCTTGTGGGTGGTCGCGGTGCCGTCGGCGAAGGCGGTGAGGAGGAGCGCCCCGGCCGAGGTGTCGTGCCGGACGAGGTAGCCGTCGCCGAGCAGCGCCTGGCCGGACGGGACGGGGATGTTCTTCCTGGCCGTACGGTCCCAGACGCCGGCCGTCGCGGTCGGGCCGCAGGACCAGTAGATCCAGCGGCCCACCACCTGCAGCTCCTTGGGGACGCACGGGGCGCCGGTGCTGACGGTGTCAGTGGTCTTGCCGGTCTTCAGGTCTTTCGCGGTGACGACACCGGTACCGGAACCCGGCGTCCACAGGCTGGTCCCCCAGACGGAGGCGGCCGTGACGGAGCGGGTGACGATGGGCTGCAGGTTGGTGTAGACGCCGAGGTCGCCGACGTACTGCTTGGCGGGTGAGGAGCCGTTGACGATCGCGTAGCGGCCGGTGACGTCGAGGACGGTTCCGGAGGCCGAGGGCAGATAGAAGAAACCGGCCTGGTCGGTCTTGTCGAGGGACTGGACGTACGAGCCGACGGGGTCGGATTGGGCGGTGAACGTCACCGCACGGCCGTCCCCGGTGGCGTACGGGCCCACCCCGAGGCCGCCCCACTTCCGCCAGGTCGGCGCGCTCGGCGCTCCGTCGGCGGCGATCCGGCGAGTGTAGTAGCCGCCCATGAAGCTGCTGTCGGCCTCGTCGGTGGCCAGGGTGCCGTTCTGCAGCGACAGCCGGTCGATCTTCGCGGCCACCGGCGATACGGCGGTGAGCTCCGTCAGCGTCGGGGTGCCCGCCCCCGTGTCGGTGACCCTGCGTACCGCCCAGTGCCCGGCGTCGGCGCCGCCCACGGCCAGCAGACTGCCGTCCGGTGCCGTGACGAGGGAGCTGTTCGCGTGCCGGAGCAGGGTGAGCGGGTCGCCGCCCGTGAGGGGGACGGCCATGAGCCGCTCGCCGGACCTGTCGACGAGGTCGTTCGGGTTCGACGGCACGGAACGGGCCACCACCAGCCAGCGCCCGGCGATGCCCACGGACGGGGTGCCCTCCGTACCGGGCAGCGTCACCGTCGTCTCGGCGGCGGAGAGGTCGGCGCGGTCCAGGACGTGTGCCACCGCACTGTCGGACCGGTACCAGACCAGCCGGTCCGCGCTCAGCGCGACGCCCGTGGGGGCGACGGGTACGGTCACGTTGCCGGTGACCTTCGCGGTGGCCAGGTCCACCAGCGCCAGGTGGCGTTCGCCGGTTCCCAGCCTGTAGCCGATGACGGCGGTGCCGCTGTCGCCGCCCAGAACACTGAAGTTGGCCGGGATTCCGGTCGGCCATCCGTCGACGAGGGTGCCGTCGGCGGGCGCGCCTTCGCCGTACAGCCACAGCACGCGGTTGCCGTCGGCGTCCCGGGCCTGGGTCAGCACATGGGTGCCGAAGGTGGCCTCGTACGCGCCGTGGGTGAGGGCGACGTCCGTGGTGGTGCCGGCCGACGAATCCCTGAGGACGACCTTCTGGGTGGGCGAGACGACATCGGCCACGACGTCGGACGACGATCCCAGGTACGCGGGGAGTTCGAGTCGGGCCAGGTCGCCCAGTTCGGTCGTCGTACCGGTGTCGTACGACGTCCACAGGTAGCCGGAACGCCCCGCCTGGGCATGCAGATAGCCACTGGGGCCGGCGGTGTGGATCCGGTCCCCGCGCGGTATGTAGCGGTCTGCCTGGAAGACCTTCTCCGCCGCGAGGGCGGTGCTCCCGACACTGTTGTCCGCGTCGGCCGTGACGGCGAGCGGGCCGGGACCGATGGTCACGGCGAGAACTGCCAACGCGGCGACGACTCCACGGGCGGTGGTACGACGGGCCATTGTCGCCTCCTGGGCCTCTCAACGGAGAAAGGCGTGACGGGACGGCGGTGGCCGATCAGGCGCGCGTCGGCGTTGCGAAAATGCCCAGCCCCCCAACTGCCCCCCATGCACAGCGGCATGAGAGTAGCAGCATGCCCAGGCCCATCAGGACTACCGGGGAAAGAGATCGCGGACTGGCCCACAGTTCGGCCGCCGCGCGGGGTCAGGGCTCAAGTGCCGTCGGCAGAAGCCGTCCCGCAAGTGCTCGGGGAGGACGACTGGCACCACGCCGTGCGGTGTCCGGTCGCCTCAGGCGATGTCGTGGACGTTGTGCTCGGTCAGGTCGGATGCGTGCCGGGCAACAGCGCGGTAGTCGGCATCGTCGTGGAGGACGGCCAAGCCGTGGTGGGCCGCTGTAGCGGCGATCACGAGGTCCACCGCCGAGGCGCTGAGATGCTCCCGGCCTGGGCCATACGGTGTTGCACCGCGCCGATCCAGCGTCCCGCGTTCTTCGGCACCGACACGTCGGGGTAGAGGTCGGTGAACATCTCCGCGATCTCGTCGTACTCGCGTCCGTTCCGGGCGCTGTGGAGAAACTCCGCGCGTTGCACGTAGCAGGACGCGATGGCCCCGGCATCGATCGCGTCGTACCAGGCCGACTGCAGTTTCGGGTCGCGGAGCAGCCGGACCGGGCCGGAGGTGTCGTTCGCAGGTCCGCGTCTGAGTCACAGGGCAAGGCGGATCAGCCCAGGCCGGGCCGTCTCGGTTTCCGTCTCATTCACCATGGTTCAGAGCCGTCCACGGCAGTACGACGACGCTGATCGGGCAGGTAGACCTGGCATGTACGCAGGTGGACGCCTCAGGAGGACCCGCCAACAGACTTGTACTGCGTCCTCCTGAGCCGGCTCAGCAGACGTCATTGCTTGCAGTGTGTGGAGGTCGTCAGCCAGTTGCCTTGGCGACGATGCGATCCATCTCCTCTTGACCGAAGGCCCGCAGAGTCGTGGTACGGACGTTGCCGACTCCGCCGAGCTGCAGGAGTGTCGCGGTGGCGGTTTCTTCGTCGGGTGCTTCGACGATGGCCACGAGGTCGTATGGACCGACGGTCCAGTAGATGTTCAGGAGTTTTGCCCCGAGCTTCTGTGCCGCTGCGGCGAAGGCCTCGGCGCGCTTCGCGGTGTCCTTGTAGTTTCGGACCCCTTGATCGGTCCAGTTCAGCAACGCGACATACGTCGGCATGTTCTTTCACTTTCAGGAGGAAACACATCGCGAGGTTGATCCTGGACGTTATGACGGAAGCCTGCACGAGGTGCGCACCCGAACGAGCTGTACGAGCGATCGCAGGCAGCTGATCACGGTGGTTGGAACGTGCGAGAGGCGCTTTGCACAACAGCCACGCTGACGACCCAGGCGTAAGCGATCGATGTCAGTCGCACAGGCCTGGGCCGACTCGCCCGGCCTTGGAGCGCGTCATAGCCTGGTGGGGACAATTCCAGATCCTGACCAGGCAGCAGGCCGCCTCCCGGCAGGTGGCCGCGCGTTCGGATCGGCCTCGTCGCCGCCCACCCGGAGGGGTTCGCTCCATCATCGTCCGGCACCTGTCCGGCCCGCTTCGATGCCCTCGTGTGACCGCTGCCGTTCAGGGCCCACGGCCGGGATCCACACGTCCTCGCTGGAGGGAGCTGCCATGCTCTCAGACACCTCTCGGCCTGTCGTCGCAGCAACACTGCCGGTTGTCGCCGAACACATCGGAGAAATCGCCCAGCGCTTCTACAGGCACATGTTCGCCGAGCATCCGGAACTCCTGAACGGCGTCTTCAACCGCGGCAACCAGGTCCACGGAGAACAGCAGAAGGCGCTGGCCGGATCGGTGGCGGCGTTCGCGAGCGGACTGGTGGAATCACCGGAGCACATCCCCGAGCACCTGCTCTCGCGGATCGCGCACAAGCACGCGTCCCTCGGCATCCGTCCCGATCAGTACCAGATCGTCCACGACAACCTGATGTGGGCGATCGCCGACGTCCTGGGCGACGCGGTCACCCCGGAGGTCGCCGCCGCCTGGGACGAGGTCTACTGGCTGATGGCCAATGCTCTGATCAACCAGGAACGCGGCCTCTACAGTGCGCGTGGGGTCAGGCCGGAGACGGTATGGCGGCAGTGGAAGGTCGAGAAGAAGATCCGGGAGACCCCCGACGTGGTGACCTTCGTGGTCAAGCGGATCGACGACCGCCTGGTGAAGACCTCGCTGCCCGGCCAGTACGTCACTGTGCGGATGACGATGCCGGACGGGGCGCTCCAGCCGCGCCAGTACAGCCTGACCCGGGCCGACGACGGGGAGCACCGCCAGTTCTCGGTCAAGCGGGTCTGTGGTGTCGGCGACGAGCCCGACGGGGAGATGTCGACGCTCCTGCACGACTCGGTGGACGTGGGCGACGTCCTGACGCTGTCGCTGCCGTACGGCGACGTCGTGCTCGACGACTCGGGACGGCCGGTGGTGTTCGCCACCGCGGGCATCGGGATCGCTCCGGTGGCCGGGATGCTCTCGCACCTCGCCAAGGCCGGGTCCGGGCTGCACATCACGCTCCTCCACGCCGATCTCGACGAGCCCTCGTTTCCCCTGCGCCGCCAGGTCGTGAGCGATGTCCTGGAATTGCGGCGTGCGGAGCTGTACGCCTGGTACGAGAAGGGCGTGGAGAGCATGGAGCCGCTGAACGGGGTCTTCGAGGGACTGATGAACCCCGCAGCAGTCGATCTGCCCGACAACGCCCTGTACTACCTGTGCGGCCCGCTGCTGTTCATGCAAGGTGTGCGCAGCAGGTTGCTCGAGCGGGGCGTCGCGCCCCAGGACATTCAGTACGAGGTGTTCGGCCCCGACCTCTGGCAGGCGGACCTGGACTAGGGCGTGTTTCGAAAGTAGCGTCGTCCGCCCGTAGGGCGGGCCTGGCGGCGTCTGGTGCGTGCGATCGCAAGGCGGAAGGCGTCCCGATACTGGGCGTATCGGGGCGAGCCCGACAACGCAGTGAGCGTGCGTGCCCGGCGTCGCCAAGCCGGCGGGACTTTCGAAACACGCCCTAGATCTTGATCACGACGAAGGTGCACGACGGTGTCTTCCAGGCGCCCCGCGGTCCGTTCAACCTCGGTGAGGTCCTGCGGCTGTTCCGAGGCTGGGCCATCTGAGACGGCCGTGCAGTCGAGCTCGGCTGCCCCGGATGCGGCGAGCAGTACGGGCACAGCGAGGTTCTGCGACTGCCCATGGCAGAGCGGCGGATCGCGGCATGAACGAAATTCCGATGCGCGCAAGCCGGTCAACCGACAGGATCCCGGAATGCAGAAGATTCCCACCATGTTCGTCCGCGACTTCGACAACAACCCCGCGCACGTCCTGCCCAAGGTGACGCCCGGCTGCGCATGGGTGCTCTCCGGCGAAGGGCAGGCAACGCGCAAGTACGACGGCACCTGCGTGATGCTCGACGAAGCAGGCAACTGGTGGGCGCGTCGCGAGGTGAAGCCCCGCAAGTCGGTACCGCGGAACTACATAGTCCTCTCCGTCGACACCGAGACAGGCAAGACCATCGGTTGGGAACCGATCGACCAGTCATCGTTCGCGAAGTTCCACGCAGAGGCCCTTCAGGCGGCCGGTCCGGGCGGGCTGTCCACCGGGACCTTCGAGCTGATCGGCCCGAAGGTGAACGGAAATCCCGAGGGTGTCGATGCTCACCGGCTTGTCGAGCATGCCGCGGCGCAGCACGTCTCAGTGCCGGAGTTGACGTTCGAGGGCATCCGTAGCACCGTAGTGGCCCTGGCCGGCGCCGACGGGTGCGAAGGCATCGTCTGGCACCACCCCGACGGGCGGATGGCGAAGATCAAAGCCAGGGACTTCCCGAAAGCGTGACAACGAAGCGCCCCCGCAACGGCCCCCGGAGCAGAGTGCGGGCGTCTGACGTGAAAGTCGGGGCCGGAGGCCGGCGTGCAGCGGCGCTGTACCGCAACCACAGCGGCGGCAGGTGCCCGGCATCGGTCGGTGCTGACCGATCAACTACCGGAACGACCGTGCATGACCGGTCTGGCTTGCGCTACGGATCGGAAGTTCCCCGTGCCACAACCGCGTCAGGTCGAGCGGGGCTCACGGGGAGGTCACCGCCTGATCTACTGTCTTCACACACCGATGATCACCGGTGGCCGCACCCGTTCCGCATGACACCGATGGTTGGGCAGAAGGTGCCGGTCATCGGCGCCGTGTTGGGCTGACGCAGCCAAGCAACTACAAGGCAACAACGAGCGCGCAACGGGTGGGTGGCGACGCTGCGCCCGACGCCGCTCGCCGCCTATCATCCGGGAGCCGGGGGCCCCCATGCCCCCCCGGGGCAGGGGGCTCATCATGTGGTCGACCACTTCACGGCCGGTGTTCCGGCGCTTCGTCGGTGCCGTCGCGGTCGGCGCGGCCCTGGCCGCAACCTCAGGGTGCACGGTTCCCATCGATACCGTCGCCGGCATCTCCGTTACCGGCGACGGCCATCTGCTCGGCGTCATGATGGTCTGCGGGCATCGGATCGATGGCGCGACCCTCTACGTGGACAGCGCCGACGTCAACAAGACGGTGACGGTCGGTTCATGGACCGCCGACCGCCCCCTCACGGCCGGTCTCGCCACCTGGACCCTCGATTCTCCTGCAGCCGGCTGGACCGCGACCAGACCTCTCGCTCCGCTCACCTCCAGGACCACCTATGCCCTCTACGGCTGGACCAAGGACAACTCGTGGTCATCGAGCAGCGTCTCCTTCACCTTGACCGACCGGGACCGGCTCACCCCGGGAAGAGTCCGCTACGACAACATCTCGGACAAAGGTGACGAATCCGTAATCACCGTCCCCATAGCGGAGTTCAAAGCCAGGGCCTGCCAGAACAAGTAACGCCACGGCGCCTCCGGTCAGGCCGAGGCACTCCCGCTGCCGGGAGGCACGCGCTCAACCTTCGCCGCCACAAGACACACGGCGGAGATCGCGGCGCGCCTCGGCATCGGCGAGGGTGACCTGTGCGTCCGTACCGTGTATGAGCTCCTCGCCGACGGCAGGCCGGTGCAGCTGTCGGCGAGCTGGGAGCCGTACGGCCTCACCGCCGGCACACTCGTCGTCCAGGTCCCCGCTGACGCATAGTTCCAGCAAGTCAGCCACGTCCGCCCGCACCGAGTGCAGAGAGTCCCCCTTAAACGCGCTCCAGGGGACGGTGCGGGGCCGGTGGGAGCTCGACCTCGATGGGGTCGTACGGGCGGACGGGGCCGCCGTGGCGGACCACGGCCATGATGCCGGACTTGAAAGTGAAGTCCCCCGAGACGGGATCGAGGACGAAGACCTCTCCGAGCAGGCCCTGCCGGAAGTTGTTGATCTTCGCGCACGGGTTGCGTAGCCCCGTCACCTCCACCACCGCCTGCTCGCCAAGGTGTAGCAGGCTGCCGGTAGGAAGGCCGAGCAGGTCAACACCTCGGGTGGTGATGTTTTCGCCGAGCTGGCCCGCAGAAACGGCAAAGCCCTTGAGGGCGAGTTCGTCAAAGAGTTCCTCGTGCATCAGGTGTACCTGACGCAGGTTGGGCAGGTCCGGCTCGTAGGTCATGCGGAACTGATGGCGGATCGTCTCCCCCGCGTGGACATCCCCCTCGACGCCAAGGCCCGCAAGCAGCGTGACGGACTCACGATTGGGCTTGCTGAACGAGTACGCCCCGTTGCTGCTCACCGCTGTGACCCGACCTGCCATCTCCCACCCCATCTGTTGGTCTGCATGCTTCGTGAGATCCTAAGGAAGCGCTGCATCAACGAACTCAAGGAGTGGCGCGGCCTGGCCAACTGCTAGGTCAAGACCGCGACCGTCCAACTCGCCGGACTCCACCTTGCCACCATCTTCAGAGAAATAGTCCAGAGTTGTGGATCAGCTGGGAACCGGTACGGAAAGAAGCCGCAGGATCCGGCTGCACCGCTGACGGTTACCGACGCTGCTCCCAGTCGGCCCGGACCAGGTCGTACTCGACCTCGCCATCCTCGGATCCTGCGATTGCCTCCGGCCAGTCCCCGGTGGAGTCCCGGAGGAATGACAGGCTCGCCTTCTCCACCACACGCCGGGATCGCGTGGTCACCGTCATGGTGTTCGCGGTTACCCGCTCCACCCCCAGGTCTGTGAACCCTTTGCTGATCAGGGCCCGAGAGGGGACCGTTCACGCAGCGAGGGTTTCGGGGCGTTGTTTCATGACCGATGCCACGTCGACGCCGTCACCTGTACGGACGCGTCCGGGTGGTCGCGCGGGAGGGTGCCACGCAGGGTCGGATTCGTTCAGCTGTTCCGCTCCGGCCAAGGAGACTCCCATGGCACAGTCTGCTCCCGCCCCCGGCTACCGTCGCACCACCGACTCCTTGGATGAGGGCGGCGGGGGGAGTCATGTTCGCCGGTGTTCTGCTGATGGTGGACGGCGTCATGGGGATCATCAAGGGGATCTCCGGTATCGCGTCCGACGATGTCTACACGCGCATCAGCAAGTACACCTTCAAGTTCGATGTGACGGGCTGGCGCTGGATCCACCTCGTGCTCGGCGTGGTTCTCGTACTCGTCGGCTGGAGCATTCTCAAGGGTGCCGGCTGGGCCAGGGTGACGGGTGTCGTGCTGGCCGCGCTCAACATGATCGCCAACTTCATGTGGCTGCCCTACCAGCCGATCTGGGCGATCATCTCCATCGCGATCGACGGGTTCGTGATCTGGGCCCTGTGCACCGCACCTTCGAAGGCGGTCATCTAGTGGCGGCCGGGAGGGCGGGGGTGGCGCGTGCGACGGCGGCAGCGGAGGCCTGGATCCGGGGCTGTCCGCTGCTGCGGTGCTCACCGTGAGCGGCCGTGGCAGGGAAGGCGCGCAGGTGATGGGCGAACCGAACGGGCAGGGGGAAGACCTGGTCGCTCTTGCCGCCGAGGCGTACGTGTACGGGTATCCGCTGGTCGTCGACCTGTCGACGGTCGAGAGATCGATGCAGGAGGGCTTCGGCCCGCTGGCGCCGACCCCGTTCAACCACTTCGCGCACGCGGGGCCATGGGCCGGCCCCGATGTGCACACCGTGTCAGTCGACAGCGACACCGCACATTCGATCGCCCAGCTGGACCTGTCCGGAGGGCCGATCCGGCTGCATGTCCCGGACACCGGCGGGGCTTACTACGTGCTGCAGTTCGTGGACGCCTGGACCAACAACTTCGCCTACGTGGGGCGCCGGGCCACCGGCACGGGCGCGGGTGACTGGCTCATCGTGCCGCCGGGCTGGTCGGGCCGGGAGCCCAGCGGGCTGCGCGGCGCGATCGATGCGCCGACCTCCGTCGTCTCTGTCGTCGGGCGGAGCGTCCTCGACGGTCCGGACGACATGACGCGGGTGCGGGCGCTCCAGGAGCAGTACACGCTCACGTATCTCGAACCCGGCACGCACCGGACGGGGCTGCCGGCGCCCGACCCCGACGTACCGGCGGAGCTGAGGTTCTTCGAGCAGCTCAGGGTGTGGATGGCCGACTTTCCACCGGCCGCCGCCGACTGTGCGTACCAGGACCGGTTCCAGCCGCTGGGGCTGCTGGAGGAGGGGCCCTCGCCGTACGTCTTTGCCGAGTCCGCCCTCGTCCGCGTACTCACCGAGGGGATGGCGCAGGGCAGGGAGCGGGTCGAGGTGGCCGCCCGGCCGAGCACGGTGACGGGCGGGGGATGGGAGATGGATCCGCATCTCTTCGACTACAACCTCGACCACTTCGGGGTGGGGACGATCGATTCCCCGGAGTGGAGGATCGCCGACCGGGAGGCGTCCTACCTGGTCAGAGCGGTGGCGGGGCGTGTTGCTCTGTGGGGGAGCCACGGGTACGAGGAGGTGTGCGCCCACACCTCCCACGACGCCGACGGCAATCCGCTGAGCGGTGCGCACGCCTATGTGATGCGCTTCGAGCAGCCGCCGCCGGTGGAGGCGTTCTGGTCCGTGACCATGTACGACGCGCCGGACCACCACCCCGTCGCACCCCCGGCGGGCCGGCACTCGCTCGGGGACCGCACCCCCGGGCTGGTGCGCGGGGCCGACGGGTCGCTGACGGTCCACATCAGCAAGGAGCCGCCCACGGACCCTGCCGCGGCGGCGAACTGGCTGCCCGCTCCCGACGGGGAGTTCCGGCCTGTGCTCAGGTTCCGCATGCCGGGGCGCGCGATCATCGACGGCAGCTATGAGCTGCCCGCCATCGAACTGAGCTGACCCGGGTGTCCCGGCCTCTTGTCAGTGGGGCGGTCCACACTGGAGTCATGTGCCGCAGCATCAAGACCCTTCGCCCGCCCGCCATCCCCGAGGAGGCCACTGAGGAGGACATCCGGGCGGCCGCCCTGCAGTTCGTGCGCAAGGTGTCCGGCTTCCGGGCTCCGGCCGCGCACAACCAGGAGGTGTTCGACCGGGCCGTGGACGAGATCGCCGCAGCGACCGCCAGACTGATGGACGGTCTTGAGGTGCGGGGGGTGGCCGTCAGGACGCCGTAGAAGCCGAAGCGGGTGCTGGAGCGGAAGCCGTCGCGGCCGCCGCTCCGGGGCGGCGCATGAGGTACGCGGCGAGGGCGCCTGCCACGAACAGGGCCAGGACCGAGACCGCCGTACCCAGCCATGTCGCGCCCAGCCACTGGCCGCCGAAGTAGCCGAGGCCCACGCTGTAGCCCGCCCAGGCCACCCCGGCCAGTGCCGACCAGGGCAGGAACTCCTTCACCTTGCGGTGCGCGGCGCCCGCGCCCAGGGAGACGACCGAGCGGCCGGCCGGCGCGAACCGGGCGATGACGACGAGGATGCCGCCGCCGCGGCTCAGAGCCGCGCCGAGGCGTTCCTGCGCGGTGGTGAGGCGACGGGACCGGGCAATCGCCCGGTCCAGGCGGTCGCCGCCGCGCCAGGCCAGCCGGTACGCGACGAGGTCGCCGAGCACCGAGGCGGCGGCCGCGCTCAGGATCAGGGCGAGGAGCGAGGGCACCTGGGGGACCTCTCCGGGGCTGCCTGCCGTGCCCACGACCGTGGTCGAGCCAGCGGCGGCGGCTGTCGCAGCGGTGATCACCAGGACCCCGCTGGGGAGGACGGGCAGGAAGACGTCCAGGAGCACCGAGAGGGCGACCACGGCATAGATCCATGGGCTGCCGGTCAGCGCACCCACACTCTCAAGCACCTTCTACTCCCCGATTCGTTTCAACGCCGCGACGTCGCAGGGGAGCGGCAGGAGCGGCAGGGCCAGCTGTACAGCGTACGCCTGCCGTTTACCTGAACATCATCGGAGTCCGGAGGATGTCGTGTACCTCACGCGTCACATCTGCACCGGGGGGAGTGGCCTCCGGCCCTTGCCTACGCGCCGGTGGTCAGTTCCTGGTCCAGTACCGTCTCCAGCTGCGCACCGGCGCCGTTCTCTTTGGCTTGAACCAATGCCAGTACAGCTTTCCGGCCACGCAGGGTGAGGGTCATCAACTGATTGCCGAACCACGGTCCGCCGGTCTTGCGCCACTGGATCGGTGACGGACCCGTCCGTCCGTGCCGTGCCAGCGCTCGCCCCAGCCACCGTCCCGCCCGGCTCCAGCCGAAGCGGAATCCTGCCTTGAGTGCACCGGGTACCGAGTTGTGCACGGGAGAGCAGGTCAGCTGCAGGATGCGCGCCCCGGGCGTACCTCCCGGCGTGTCGGCCGCCCACGAGGGCTCCGCGATGTACGCGTGGTGCACATCGCCCGACAGCACGCACACCGTCGCCGGAGCGTCCGGGCCGCTCCCCGCCTCCCGGATCAGCTCGGTCAGCCGGCGGAACGAGGCGGGGAACGCCGCCCAATGTTCCAGGTCGGAGCGGCGGCGCAGATTCTCGCCGAACCGCGCCCAGCGCCCGCCGGGCCCACCCCGCTCGCCACGGCACAGCGCGGCGTCCCACTCCTCCGCGTCATGGACGAGCGGTGGAAGCAGCCACGGCAACGACGTACCGATCAGGAGGTGGTCGTACGAGCCGGGGTCGGCGAGCGCCTCCTCGCGCACCCAGCGTGCCTCCTCGGAGTCGAGCATCGACCGCCGCTCCTCGTCGAGCACGCGAGCCGCGCGAGTGTCCACCATCAGCAGCCGTACTCGGCCGAAAACACGTCGGTAGCTCCACCGGGTACCAGCGGGTTCGGCGTCCGCCTCGGCGGCGAAACGGCGCAGTGGCTCCGTGCCGTCCGGGACGGCCCGCACCTCGGCATAGAGCGGGTCCGCGGCCAGGGCGGTGGGGGAGAGATTGCCGAGGTGCTGGTAGACCCAGTACGAGGCCAGCCCGCTGACGATCCGCTCGTGCCACCAGGGGGTCGCCCGGACATCGGCGAGCCAGGCGGCGCTGGTGTTCCAGTCGTCCACGACGTCGTGATCGTCGAAGATCATGCAGCTGGGGACGGTCGAGAGCAGCCAGCGCACCTCGGGGTCCCGCCAGGACTCGTCGTAGAGGTAGGTGTACTCCTCGTAGTCCGCGATCTCGGCGCCCGGCGGTTCGTTCAGGTCCCGGCGTGCGGCGAGGCGGCGGCGGGTCGCCTTCGACGTCTCGTCGGCGTACACCTGATCGCCCAGCAGGAGCAGTACGTCAGGGCGTACGGCACCGGGGTCGGCAGCGAGCCGGGCGGCGAGGGTGCCCAGGGCGTCGGGGCCGACGGTGTCGGGCTCGCCGGAGGGGGGAGCCGCCCAGCGGCAGGACCCGAAGGAGATCCGGACGGACCGGTCCCCGGTGTCATCGGCCGATGCCGGCGGCGTGGTGATGGTGCTCGCGGGGAAGCCGGAATCCTTGAGCGGCCAGACCCGGCGGCCGTCGAGCAGCACCTCGTACGCGGTGGTCGAGTCCGGGGTCAGACCGGTCACCACCACCAGCGCGTAGTGGTGACCGGCGATCGCGAACGTCCGGGACGAGCCGGACGCGCCGTCCGCGCATCGGACTTCGGCCGTGGTGGGCCGGTCGGCCTCCACCCAGACGGTCGCGGTGGAGCCCGTCTCCCAGTCGACGTATCGCAGCAGTGGTCCCAGGCGCAGCCCGGCCATGACGTGCCCTCCTCGCGTCGTCCCGCACGGACGGAGCTCACGGGCCCGTACGGTACGGGCGGCCCCGTACCGTACGGAACGACGGAGAGGGGTCGGGCGGTTCCGAGGTCAGCAGCCGTTCAGGACCGACTGGAGCGCACTCTTCTCCGCGGAGTCGACGGTCAGGTTGTAGTAGTGCTTCACATGCACCCAGGCGCGCACGTAGGTGCACCGGTACGCGGTACGCGACGGCAGCCACTGGGCCGGGTCCTTGTCGCCCTTGGACTGGTTGACGTTGTCCGTGACCGCGATGAGCTGCGGGCGCGTCAGATCGTTGGCGTACGCCTGGCGTTGGGCGGTGGTCCAGCTGCTCGCGCCGGAGCGCCAGGCCTCGGCGAGCGGGACCATGTGGTCGATGTCCAGGTCGGAGGCGGCGGTCCAGGTGGCTCCGTCGTACTCCGAGTACCAACTGCCGCTGACGGCGGCGCAGCTGGAGTCCTGGACCACGTTCGTGCCGTCGCGCTTCAGGACGACCTCGCGGGTGTTGCAGGTGCCCGACTGGGTGATCCAGTGCGGAAACTTGTCCCGGCTGTAGCCGGTCGACGAGCCTTCCGCCGACACCGTCAGCTCGCTCAGATAGGTGCGGGCGGTGGAGGCGCTGACCGGGGTGGGCATGGCCGCTTGGGCGGTGGGTGCGGTGAGCAGCCCCGTGGTTGCGGCAAGTGCGGCGGAGGCGACGACCATGCCTATGCGACGCGCGTAGACACCTGACATGCGAACTCCCTTGATGCGGGGGGATCCTGGACGGGCGACCTGTGGAGCCCGGCCATCGTGGCGGCGCCAGGTTTCTGTGGGGTGGGCGCCAGGTAACAGGGTGGCGACATGAGCACGTCACATCAAGGTTGGGGCGGACCGGGCTGCGGTGCGAGGCCGTACGGAAGGAAATGTGCGGGCCTGCGCGGATGTTCGCGGCCCATGGGGGGTGTCCGGGCCCGTACGCGAGGGATATGAGGAAGCGGGGGCTGACGTGTCGACGGGTCGCGGATGGCGAGGTGGGTCGGTCTTATGGTTGCCGCGTGCTGCTTCCGGTCAACAACACGCTCGGCATCGTCCTCGCCGTGCTGCTCGCGGCGGCCGCCGCCGTCGCCGCCTTGGCCTCGCTCGGCCGGTCGCGCGAGATCGTCCTCGCAGGGCTGCGCGCCGCGGTCCAACTCGCCGCCGTCTCCGTGCTCATCGGCTGGGTGGTCCGCTCGCTGCCACCGCTGCTCTGCTTCGTCGCGCTGATGTATGCCGTGGCGGTACGGACCGCCGGACGTCGGATCACCAGGAACCGCACCTGGTGGTGGGCGGCTGTGCCGATCGCCGCGGGGGTCGCGCCGGTGGTCGCCCTGCTGCTGCTCAGCGGGCTCCTGCCGGTCCGGGGCATCGCGCTGATCCCGGTGACGGGCATTCTCATCGGGGGTGCGCTCACCGCCACCGTGCTCGGCGGACGGCGGGCGCTGGACGAACTGACCACGCGGCGCGGGGAGGTGGAGGCGGGAATGGCGCTCGGGCTGCTCGACCGCGATGCCCGGCTGGAGATCGCCCGGCCCGCGGCGTCGGACGCGCTGCTGCCGGGGCTGGACCAGACGCGGACGGTGGGGCTCGTCACGCTGCCCGGGGCGTTCGTGGGCATGCTGCTGGGCGGCGCCTCACCGGTTCAGGCGGGGGCCGTGCAACTGTTCGTACTGGTGGCGCTGATGGCCGTACAGGCGGTGGCTGTTGCCACGGTGCTGGAACTGGTCGCGCGGGGGCGGCTGAGCCGCGACTGAGTCCCGGGGAGGTCTTCCCGGGTCAGAGGGCACGGATGTGCAGACGGATCGAGCCGTCGGCCGACGCCTCCACCCGGATCTGCGTCAGATCCCCGACGTGCGCATCCGGCGCCAGTGCCGCGGCGCGCGGGCCCACGCCCACGACGCGCATCCCGGCCGCCCGGCCTGCCGCGACACCCGCCTCCGAGTCCTCGAAGGCGACGCAGTCGGCCGGGGCGAAGCCCAGTTCGGCCGCACCCTTGAGGAAGCCCTCGGGGTCGGGCTTGCTGGCGCCGACGCATTCCGCCGTGACGCGGGTGCCCGGCATCCGCAGTCCGGCCGCCGTCATCCGGGCCTGGGCGAGCGCCTCGTCGGCAGAGGTGACCAGGGCGTGCGGGAGCGTGGCGATCGCGTCCATGAAGGCCGGGGCGCCGCCGATCGGGACCACGCCGTCGGTGTCGGCGGTCTCCTCGGCGAGCATGACCCGGTTGTCGGCGTAGTTCTGCTCCATCGGCCGGTCGGGCAGGAGTACCGCCATGGTGGCGTACCCCTGCCGCCCGTGGACCACCTTGAGCGCGGCCTCGGGGTCCAGACCCTCCCGCAGCGCCCAGCGCCGCCAGCAGCGCTCCACCACCGCGTCGGAGTTCACGAGTGTGCCGTCCATGTCGAGCAGGAGGGCACGTGCGGTGAGGACGGTGGCCGGCATCGGCGGGCTCCAGGGCGCGGGGGAAGGGGCGGCGTGGGGTGAAGTGAACAAGTGGTCCCGCCCGCCGGTCAGGGGGTGCGGGCGAGGACCACTTTGTTCCATCACGATACAAAATCCTGCCCGCGAAAGCGAATCCCTTCCCGAATACGGGAGGAGAGGTCCGGCTCCCCGGGGCCGGCCGCCTCCTCAGGACTGGCCGCGGCCCGTCGTCTCCGCCTCCAGTGCGCGCCGGGTGCTCGGGCCGTAGACGCCCGGCGGGTCGCCCTCGATGGACTTGTACGACTGGTAGACGCGTACGGCGCTCTCGACCCGGTCCGTGTAGTTGCCGTTGTCGGGTCCCTGATAGAGCCATACCTCCTGCAGCCGCCGTTGCAGCTCGGCCACCTCGGGGCCGTGGTCGCCGCGCTGCAGCGTGGGGCCGTCCGGGTTTTCGAGCGGCGGAGCCGTCGAGGTCCCCGTGGGCTGCGAGACCGGCGCCGATGCCGACGGGGCGGGCGGGCGCGAAGAGGCAGCGGATGCGGAGGGGGAGAGTGAGGCGCTCGCCGATGCGGAGACGGACGCGGACGGCGACACCGAAGCCGACGGGGAGGAGGACGCGGAGGAGGACGCGGACGCCGACGGCGATGCGTCCGGTGAAAGGGGTGCATCGGGGACGCTCGACACCCGGGGACTCGGGAGCGCCCGGTCGCGCTCGGAGTCCCCGTTCCCGCCGCCGAACAGGCCGCCGGCGAACGCCGCGGTGCCCACCACGCCGACCACGGCCGCGCCGATCGCGAGCACCGCGAAGGGCCGTCGGCGGCGTGGCTGCACCGGGTCCGCCGGGCCCACCAGGTCCACGGTCATGGCGTCCGTACGCGGATCATCCGCCCCGGCACTCTCCGGCGGCAGAGGCGACAGAGGCGGCGGATTCACCAGCGCTGCCCGGTCGACGAAGAGCGGCATCGTCATGGCGGCGTCCGCCGAGGAGGCGTCCGCGGGCGCCTCGTCGCCCCCCAGCGTCACGTACGGCCGGATCCGCAACGGGTCGAAGTCCTCCGCCGCCTCGGCCTCCGCCCGCTCGGCCGCGCGCCGTGCCGCACGCTCCGCGCACCCGCACCGGGGCCCGGCGGCGGGTCTGCCGTGCGGTCCCCCGTCCCATGCATCCGTAGCTCTGTCGTCCGTGCCGCATTCCGGGCAGACATGTCCGGTCATTGTGGGTCCCTCCCCTTGAACTGCCTGCGATTATGCAGTCCGCCACGGTGATGCCCCAACAGGCCATAACCGTCCACAACGGCCAGGATGGGATGTAGCGGAACCGAGGAGATGTTCATGGCCCACCAGCTGAACCCCCCGGCCCTGGCCCCTGGCGAAGGCCGTTCCCAGCGGACGGTCCTGGTTGCCATCGGCGCTCTGCTCCTCGGCATGCTGCTCGCCGCACTCGACCAGACCATCGTCTCCACCGCCCTGCCGACCATCGTCAGCGAACTCGGCGGCCTGGAGCATCTGTCCTGGGTGGTCACCGCCTATCTGCTCGCGTCGACCGCCGCGACCCCGCTCTGGGGCAAGCTCGGCGACCAGTACGGCCGCAAGAAACTCTTCCAGATCGCCATCGTCATCTTTCTCATCGGCTCCGCGCTCTGCGGCATGGCCCAGAACATGCCGGAACTGATCGCCTTCCGTGGTCTCCAGGGCCTCGGCGGCGGCGGCCTGATGGTGCTCTCGATGGCGATCGTCGGTGACCTCGTCGCCCCGCGCGAACGTGGCAAGTACCAGGGGCTGTTCGGCGCGGTCTTCGGTATGACGAGCATTCTCGGACCGTTGCTCGGCGGCCTCTTCACCGAACACCTCAGCTGGCGCTGGGTGTTCTACATCAACCTCCCGATCGGCTGCGTCGCCCTGCTCGTCATCGCAACTGTGCTGCACATCCCGGTCCGTCAGGCCAAGCACACGATCGACTACCTGGGCACCTTCCTCATCGCCTCCGTCGCCACCTGCCTGGTTGTCGTCGCCTCGCTGGGCGGATCGACCTGGGCCTGGGGCTCGGCGCAGATCATCGGACTCGCCGTCGTCAGCGTGGTGCTGCTGATCGCCTTCGGGTACGTCGAGCGGCGCGCCGCCGAACCCGTACTGCCGCTGAAGCTGTTCCGGATCCGGACCTTCAGCCTCATCGCCGTGATCAGTTTCGTCATCGGATTCGCGATGTTCGGAGCGATGACGTATCTGCCGACGTTCCTGCAGGTCGTGCACAACATCTCGCCGACCCTGTCCGGCGTGCACATGCTGCCGATGGTGCTCGGCCTTCTCCTCACTTCGACCGTCTCCGGTCAGATCGTCAGCCGTACGGGCCGGTGGAAGGTCTTCCCGATCCTCGGTACCGGCATCACCGCGATCGGCCTGCAACTGCTGCACCGGCTCACGGAGTACAGCAGCACCTGGCAGATGAGCGCCTACTTCTTCGTCTTCGGTGCCGGGCTCGGTCTGGTGATGCAGGTCCTTGTGCTGGTCGCGCAGAACGCCGTCGCGTACGAGGACCTCGGCGTCGCGACGTCCGGGGCCACGTTCTTCCGCTCCATCGGCGCCTCGTTCGGTGTCGCCGTCTTCGGCACGATCTTCACCAACCGGCTCACCGGCAAACTCGGTGCGGCCCTCTCGGGCGTCACGCTGCCACCGGGCATCGACGCCGGGCGACTGGCCGCCGACCCGCGCGCCATCTCCCAACTGCCGCCCGCGCTGCGAGCCCCGGTGATCCACGCGTACTCGACCTCGATCACCGACGTCTTCGTGTACGCGGCGCCCGTCGTCCTGGTCGCCTTCGTCATCGCCTGGTTCCTCAAGGAGGACAGGCTGCGCGGCTCGGTGACAGCCCCCGACAGCACCGAGACCCTGGCCTCGAACCCGGTTGAGCGTTCCTCGTACGACGAATGCGCACGGGCCCTGTCGGTGCTCGCCACCCGCGAGGGGCGCCGCGACGTCTATGTGAGGATCACCGCGCGTGCGGGGTACGACCTGCTGCCCGCGGCCGGCTGGATGCTGCTGCGCATCAAGCGGCGCGGCGCCGTCGAACCCGCGCTGCTCGCCGACGCCACCCCTGTACCGGTGCGCGTGATCAGCGATGCGGCGCGACAGCTGGAGGAGCGCGGTCTGGCCCGGCGCGAAGGGGTGCAGCTGGTGCTGAGCGACTGCGGTTCGGAGGCCGTGGAGAAGCTCGCGGAAGCGCGTGAGGAGTTGCTGGCCGAGCTGTTGGGCGACTGGTGGGGGCCGGAGCGGCCGACCGACCTGGTCGCACTCGTCGCGGAGCTGACCGCCGAGACGACCGGATCGAGCAGGGAACAGCCGCGCTGTCCGGAGCCGAAACGGGACCACGCACTCTGACCCGGGGCTCCCCCGGCCGGACCCCGGTCGGACGAAAGCTCCCGTTCACAGCGCCCGGGTCACAGCTCCTTGGCGAACCAGTGCTCCGCGTACTGCCGCTGATGGAACGCGGGCACCTCCCGGTAGCCGTGCTTGGCGTACAGCCCGCGGGCCTCCACCAGATCGTTGCGGGTGTCCAGCCGGATCCGCCGTACGCCGAAGGCGCGCGCCGCACTCTCGACGGCCGCCAGCAGCAAACCGCCGCCGCCCGTGCCACGGAACACGGGGCGCACGAACACGCGGGTGAGCTCCGCGGTGTCCGCGTCCACCAGGAGCAGCCCGGCGCAGGACGCGGGCTTTCCGTCGAATCTGCCGACGACGAACGCGCCGGTCGGCCCCGTGAGCAGGTCGGCGCCGTCGCCGCGAAGTCCCTCGTCGATCTCGTCCGCGGTCGCGGGCCGCTGCCAGTAACGGCTGGCGACCTCGTCGTAGTAGTCACGGCGCAGGGCGCTCGCGTCGGGAGAGTCGAAGCGTTCGGGGGTCACGGTCCACGTCATGGGCGCCATTGTGACCTGGGCATGACCGGGGAGCCCAACGGTTTCCAGTGCCGTGACCGGCCTGGCGTGGCGCGCCGGCAGTACGCACCGCCGCGCGCTCACGCCAGCGGCGGTGGGACCGTGACCGGCGGCGGGGGCAGCACAGGGCGCCGCCGGTGCGCCCGGACGCCCAGCAGCACCGCCACGGCCGCGACCAGCACGACACCCAGGAGGGTCAGCAGCCAGGCCGGGACGCCGGCCACGGTCAGCAGCTCGTTCCGGTACGTCATGGTCCGGTACGGGGCGTCGGCGGCGCTCGCCCGCAGCTCGTGATCGCCGTCGATCCGCTCCGGGTGAGGGAACGACTGCTCGATCGCGGTGACGAACACCGGCTTTCCGCCCGCCAGCTCCCGGATCGCCCCGTTAGCCGGGAAGCTCGTCGCAGAGGCTGTCGAAGCAGTCGGGTCGACCTTCCCCGCGTACGTCACCCGCGGCGCCTCCCCGCCGATCGTGCCGGCCGGCTCCATCCGGTGGGCGGCCAGCACGTACAGCCCCAGCGACTGCGGTGTCGCGGCGAGCTTCGACAGCCTCATCGGGTAGACGAGACGGTCGCTCGCGAAGCTCAGCCGCAGCGGGTCGAGCTCGCCCAGCAGGAGCGAGCCCTTCTCCCTGGGGGCGAGGCGGACGGCCACGTACTCCCACTTCCGGTCGACGTACGGCTGCAGCGCGGTCGCCAGCCGGTCGGGCAGCTCGAAACCGTTCCGCCGCAGCCACGTCTGCAGCGCCTCGGGGTCGGTCGCCGTCAGCCGCGCCACATCGAACGGGCCGAGCCGCTCCCGCCCGACGACCCCCACCGGCGGTGCGCCGGCCGCGGACGGCGGTGCCGCGGCGTCCACGCCGTCCCCGGAACCGGCGAACGGCCAGTCCCCGGAGCGTGGCCAGAAATAGTGCCGGGTCGCGAGGACCGGCGCGGTGAGGGTTACGAGCTCGGAGAAGAGCGCCTGATCACCGAGTTCGACGGAGGCGCGGTGCGGTACGGGCATGATCCAGGCAGCCTCCGGGGCGTCCCCGCGGACCGTCAGCCGCATGACGATCTGCTCGGTGCGGCCGTCCCAGCCGACCACCGATGTCTCCCGGTCCACGCTGACGTGCGCGTCCTTGCCGGGGACCATCGCCCCACAGCCGCATGCGTACGCCGGGCCGATCAACGATCCGAGCTGCAGCGAGGCCAGCATCAACAGCAGCGACAGCGCGCGGATTCCCCATGAACCTCGCTTCCCCCATGGGCTTCGCTTCCCCCGCATGAACCGTGTTCCTCCCCCGTGTCGGTCGTGCCCCGTCGCGACCGGCCGATCGGTCGACCAGAGGGACAGACGTCGGAGTGAACGGCCCGGTTCCAGCCACTGTGTCCTGGCCGACATCGTACGCACAGCCCTTCCGGCACCCGTCGAACCGGGCCCGATCACCGGCATCGACGGCAGGTGCGCCGCTCCCGAAGGGGGCTCCTCCGCCGACGGAACCGCCCTGCGGCTCTCCGCCTGCGACGGTACCCCCGCCCAGACCTGGACCGTGCCGGGCGACGGCACGCTGGTCGCGTTCGGCACGTGCATGGACGTCCGCAACGGCGCGACGGCCGACGGCACCGCCGTCCAGCTCTACCGGTGCAACGGCACCCTGGCCCAGTCCTGGACCCCGCTGCCCGACGGCACTCTGTGCAACGTCAAGTCGGCGCTGTGCCTGCACGCGGAGGGCGGCGCCACGGACGGCGCGCGTCTGCTGATCCGGACCTGTGGAACAGCCGCCGAACAGCAGTGGGAGCTCCCCGGGTAGCCGGAGCCCGTACCGCCCCTGAGAGCCGAAGGGGTGCCGGGACGATGCGCATCGTCCCGGCACCCCTTCGGCGTGGATCGCCGCGTTTTCCAGCATCCGCCTGTCCGGGACGGCGCGCCACTCGAACGGCTCAGAGCCTGTCGGGCGACCTCTGATCGGGCGGACGAAGGTCACCCGACAGGCTCTCAGGGGCCGGACGGTACCAGCGCCCAGGCGGCCAGCGACAGCGTGGCCATGGACACGACCGTGGACGCCACCACGGAGTTGCGGGCGAGGCTGGTGTCCAGGCCGTACTGGCGGGCGTAGATGAAGGCGTTCTGGGCGGTCGGGAGCGCGGAACAGAGGACCACGGCGAGCAACTGGTGGTCCGGCAGGTGCAGCAGCGGGCCGCCGACCAGGAAGGCGATCAGGGGCTGGACCAGCGTCTTCAGCGCGACCGCCAGGCCCACTTCCGTACGCCCTGCGGGCACTGTCGTCGCGGTCGTCGACGGTTCCGGGCGGCCGTGCAGGGACAGGCCGAGGGTGATCAGGGCGGTGGGCACGGCGGCAGCGCCGAGCAGATCACAGGAGTGTTCGAGGGCGTGCGGCAGCCGCACCCCGAGCGCGGAGACGACGACGCCGAGCATCGAGGCCATGATGATCGGATTGCGTACGGGCATGGTCACCATCCGGCGCAGCGCGACGCCGTTTCCGGAGCCCGCCCCCGTACCCGTGTCCAGCAGCGTCAGGATCACGGGGGAGACCAGCAGCACCTGGAAGAGGATGATCTGGGCGACGAACGACGCGTCACCGAGCACCTGGACCGCCACCGGGATACCCAGATTGGCGGAGTTGACGTAACCGGACGCCATGCTGCTGATCGCCTGGTCGGCCGTCTTGCGGCCGAAGAAGCGCCGGGCGAGCACGAAACCGAGGGCGGACACGAGCGCCGTGCCCGTCCCGAACGCCACCATCGAGGAGTTGGCGAAGGCGTCCAGTCGCGCACCGGAGACCATCGTGAACAGCGCCGCGGGCATGGCCACATGGAAGACGAACCGGCCGAGCACGGCTTCCGCCTGCTCGCCGAGCAGGCCACTGCGGCCGACCGCGTAGCCGGTCGCCGTGAGTATCCAGATCGGAGCGAAGGCGGAGAGCAGGGCATGCATGGACGCCATGATCCTCGGACAGCTGTCCACTGCCTGTACCGGGGCGCGGCGGGCAGGAGGGGCCGGGGCGCGGACGGGCGGCAGGGGCCGGGGCGTGGAAGGGACGGCCCCCGCCGTCCGGGAATCCGCGAGCCGGTCAGCCGGCGGCGGTACGGACCTGGAGCTGCTTGATTCCGTTCAGCCAGGCGGAGCGCAGCCGCCGCGGGTCCTCGACCAGCCGCAGATCGGGCAGTACGTCCGCGATCGCGTTGAAGATCAGGTCGATCTCCATGACGGCGAGGGACTTGCCGAGACAGAAGTGCGGTCCGCCGCCACCGAATCCGAGATGCGGGTTGGGGTCCCGGGAGATGTCGAAGAGTTCCGGGCTTTCGAAGACCTCGGGGTCGTTGTTGGCGGAGGAGTAGAATAACCCGACCCGCTCGCCCTTCTTGATCTGCTGCCCGCCCAGTTCGAGGTCCTGGGTGGCGGTCCGCTGGAAGGAGACCACGGGGGTGGCCCAGCGCACGATCTCCTCGGCGGCGGTCTCCGGGCGCTCGCGCTTGTAGCGCTCCCACTCCTCGGGGTGGGTGAGGAAGGCGTGCATGCCGTGGCTGATGGCGTTCCGGGTGGTCTCGTTGCCGGCGACGGCGAGGAGGATCACGAAGAAACCGAACTCGTCCGAGGAGAGGTTGCCTTCGCCCTCCGCGGCGACCAGCTGGGAGACGATGTCCTTGGCGGGGCACTCCTTGCGTGCCGCTGCCAGGTTCATCGCGTACGAGACGATCTCCATGGCCGCCTCGGCGCCGACCTCTTCGGTGATCGCGTACTCGGGATCGTCGTACGCGGCCATCTTGTTGGACCAGTCGAAGATTTTGGACCGGTCCTCCTGCGGTACGCCGATGAGCTCGGCGATGGCCTGGAGCGGCAGTTCGACGGCGATATGGGTGACGAAGTCGAACGAACCGTCGTCGTCGGCGGAGGCGAGGGCCGTCTCGACGATCGACCGGGCGCGGCTGCGCAGCGCCTGTTCCAGGGAACGGACGGCGCGGGGGGTGAAGCCGCGCTGGACGATCTGGCGGACCCGGGTGTGCTCGGGCGGGTCCATGTTCAGCATGATCAGCTTCTGGACGTCGATCTGATCGCGGCTGATCGTCTCGTTGAAGCGGATGACCGCGGTGTTGGTGTGGGAAGAGAACAGTTCAGGGTGTGTGGAGACGTACTTGACGTCCGCATGCCGGGTAACCACCCAGTAGCCCTCGTCGCCGAAACCGGAGACACCGGCCGGCTGGGTGCACCACCAGACCGGGGCGGTCTCCCTCATCCGGGCGAACTCCGGGTGCGGGATGCGGGCTTGGAGCAGGTCGGGATCGGTGAAGTCGAACCCCTCGGGCAGATGGGGGCAGGGCATCGGCAACTCCAGGTCGGTCCGAGGGGCGCCCGAAACATTGCCTGACGACCCATCAGAAGTTGCCCGCACCGTAGTAACGAGTTCTACAACTGGCAAGAGCTGTGGCCCGATCGGTTGCGCGAGGGGGGCGCGTACGGGCTTCGAAATGCGCCCATTGTGCGTGCACGGCTCTTGCGTACCGAGGGTAAGCCTCATAAGACTGCTTGCAGAACTAGAACGCGTACTAGTTCCTTCCGTGGGTGCCGGGACGCCCCCTGCGGAAGCGCGAGGAGAGGACGAGCTCATGGCCGCGGAACCCGTCATCGTCGAAGCCGTACGCACCCCCATCGGCAAGCGCGGAGGCGCGCTCGCCAATCTGCATCCCGCCTATCTGCTGGGCGAGACCTACCGAGAACTTCTCGGACGCACCGGCATCCCTGCGGACTGCGTGGAACAGATCGTCGGCGGTACGGTCACCCACGCCGGTGAACAGTCCATGAACCCGGCGCGCAACGCCTGGCTCACCGTGGGACTTCCGTACGAGACCGCCGCCACCACCGTGGACTGCCAGTGCGGCTCCTCGCAGCAGGCCTCCCACATGGTCGCCAACATGGTCGCGGCCGGAGTCATCGACATCGGCATCAGCTGCGGTGTCGAGGCGATGTCGCGCGTGCCGCTGGGCAGCGGATCCAAGCACGGCCCGGGGAAGCCCTGGCCGGACGAGTGGAACGTCGACCTGCCCAACCAGTTCGAGGCCGCCGAGCGCATCGCCCGCAAGCGGGGCCTCACGCGGGAGAACGTCGACTCGCTCGGGCTGATCTCGCAGGAGCGGGCGGCCGTGGCCTGGGCCGAGGAGCGGTTCAAACGGGAGACGTACGCGGTCCAGGTGCCGACCACCGAGGAGGAGCAGGCGGCCGGTCAGGGCATGTGGCGCCTCGTCGACCGGGACGAGGGGCTGCGGGACACCACGATGGAGGGGCTTGCCCGGCTCAAGCCGGTGATGCCCACCGCGATCCACACCGCGGGCAACGCCTCGCAGATATCCGACGGCGCCTGCGCGATCATGTGGGCGTCCAAGCGGATGGCGCGGGCACTCAAACTCAAGCCGCGGGCCCGGATCGTTGCCCAGGCGCTCGTCGGTTCCGACCCGCACTTCCACCTCGACGGGCCGGTCGACGCGACCCGCGCGGTGCTGGGCAAGGCCGGGATGTCGCTCAAGGACATCGACCTCGTCGAGATCAACGAGGCGTTCGCGTCGGTGGTGCTGAGCTGGGCCCAGGTCTTCGAGCGGGACCTCGACGGGCTCGCGAAGGTCAACGTCAACGGCGGCGCCATCGCGCTCGGCCACCCGGTGGGCGCCACCGGGGCCCGGCTCATCACCACGGCACTGCACGAACTGGAGCGCCGCGACAAGGAGTTCGCGCTCATCACCATGTGCGCGGGCGGGGCGCTGGCCACCGGCACGATCATTCAGCGGCTGTGAAGATACCCCCCGGCCGGAGTGGTGGTGTTAGGTGCACCCCGGTCGGGGGGCCGTGCAGCTGTCGGCGCCGCTCGCGGTTGCATAGCGTCACGGCCATGGAGAACAAGAACAGCAAGAAGTGCAGCAACACCCCTTCTTCCAGGGCGGGTCGGCGTGGTGTCCGGCGAGGGCTGGCGGTCGCCACGGTCATGGCCCTCGCCGCCCTCGGCGCCGCGCCCGCCGTGGCCCAGCAGGCCGGACCGGCGGACGGGGACTCCCACACCACCCGCACCACCGGACGGGGGACGCTCCTCGCCGTCACGCCCGTCGCCACTCTCGACCGCACCGACGTCAGCGCCTTCCTCGCCTCGGGAGGCTTGGACACGGGCACCGTCCGCTACGGCGTACGCGCCTACCGCCTCACGTACCGCACCCTCACCCCGCAGGGCGAACCCACCACCGCCACCGGTCTGTTCGTTCTCCCCAGGGGTGGCGCCGACCGCCTCGATCTGGTCTCCGACACCCACGGCACGATGGTCCACCGCGACTACGCGCCCTCCGTCGGCGAGGACTTCGGCCGGTTCGCCCCGTACCTGCACGCCTCGGCCGGTCGCGCCGTCGCCGCGCCCGACTATCTCGGCCTCGGCAAGGGGCCGGGCCCGCACCCGTACATGGACACCGCGTCCTCCGTCACCGCCTCCCTCGACATGCTGCGTGCCTCCCGCACCGCGGCGCGGGAGCTGGGACGCCCCCTCACCGGCGAGGTGTACGCCAGCGGCTTCTCCCAGGGCGGCCAGGTCGCGACGGCTCTGGCCAAGGCCCTCGCCGGCGGCGCGGACCGGCACTTCAGACTGCGGGCGCTGGCGCCGGTCTCGGGGCCGTACGACCTCCAGGGCGCGGAGACGCCCGCCATGTTCGACGGCCGGATCAACGACATCAGCGCGGTCTTCTACATGTCGTACTTCCTCACCGCGCAGAACCGGCTGCACCCGCTCTACAAGGACCCCTCGGAGCTCTTCCGTGAGCCGTACGCGGACGTCGTCGAGAACCTCTTCGACACCCACCACTTCGAGGAGGACATCATCCCGGCGCTGCCCGGCACGCTGAAGGAACTCCTCACCGACAAGGCCTATCAGGACCTGCAGCATCCGACGGGAGTGCTGCGCGACGTGCTGAAAGCCCAGGACGGTCAGTGCGACTGGAAGCCCGAGGTGCCCGTGCGGCTCTACTCGTCAGCCGCGGACCGGGACGTGGCCATCGCCAACTCCCGCAACTGTGCGGCCGACTTCGCCGCGCACGGTGCGCGGGTGCCGGTGATCGACCAAGGGTCGACCGATCACAACGGGACCTTCATGAAGTCCGGCCCGCAGATCGTCCGCTGGTTCGACACGATCGGGGCAGCGGGACCGCGTCATCGCTGACCGGGCCGGGCCGGACCTGGAGCCGACGGAGCGCCGGCGGCCGGACACCGTGAACCGAGGCCTCGTAGCACGGAGAAGACCCCGACCGGAACCCGGTCGGGGTCTTCCCGCGCTGCCGCCGGTGGACGGATCGGTACCAGCTGCTCAGGGGACCTCGAATGTGGCCTGGGCCTCGAAGGCCGCGCGCCGCGTGGCCCGGCGCAGCGCCTTCAGCAACGTCCCGCCGACGACGAGGGTCAGCGCCATGGTCAGCACGGCCCGTCCCAGGTCCCAGCCCAGCGAAGTGGCCAGGCAGTACGCGAGGAAGCGGACCAGGTTCTCGGGCAGCGGGTCACCGGGATGGAAGGAGATGCCCGAGCCGAGGCCCGGCACGATCGTCCAGCCGTACAGGTTCATCACCGTGCCGTACGCGAACGCCGCCACACCTCCGTAGGCCGCGAGCATCAGCAGCTCGGCCCGCCCGCGCAGCCGGTCCGGGCCCGGCAGCAGCCCGGCGCCCATGGTGAACCAGCCCATCGACAGCATCTGGAACGGCAGCCACGGGCCCACCCCGCCGGTGAGCAGCGCGGACGCGAACATCGTCACCGAGCCGAGCACGAACCCGAAGCCCGGGCCGAGCACCCGGCCGCTCAGCACCATCAGGAAGAACATCGGTTCCAGGCCCGCCGTCCCCGCGCCGAGCGGGCGCAGCGCGGCGCCGACCGCGGCGAGCACACCCAGCATCGCCACCGCCTTCGCGTCCAGGCCGGAGTCCGCGATCGTCGCGACGACCACCCCGACCAGCAGCGGAAGCAGCGCGGCGAACAGCCAGGGCGCGTCCTGGGAGTGGGCGAGGCCGGAGTCCGCGCCGGCGAGCAGCGGCCAGCCGATGGCGACGACACCGATCGCGCTGATCAGGAGGAGCGCGGCGATCGCACGCGGCCCCAGCCGCACCGCCCGCGCCTGCCGGTCGCCCGTGCGCCGGACCCTCGGTGTTCCGGCCGCTCGTACGGCCCGTTCCCGGGGCGTCATGCGTCCGCCCCCAGTGCCGTGCGTACCTGCGGCACGGTCAGCCACTCCTGCGGGGCGAGGATCTTCGCGGTCTGCGGTGCGAACGCCGGGGACGAGACCACGACCTGCCGGGTCGGCCCGTCCGCGACGATCTCCCCGTCGGCGAGGATCACCACCCGGTGGGCCAGCTCGGCGGCGAGCTCCACATCGTGGGTGGCCAGGACGATCGCATGGCCCTCGGCCGCCAGACCGCGCAGCACGCGTATCAGACGGGCCTTCGCCGCGTAGTCCAGGCCACGCGTCGGTTCGTCGAGCAGCAGCAGCGGGGGGCGCGCCGTCAGCACGATCGCCAGCGCCAGGGCGAGGCGCTGCCCCTCGGAGAGGTCGCGCGGGTGGGTGTCGTCCGGCACGTCCGGCAGCAGCTCGGAGACCAGGGCCCGGCAGCTGCCCGCCGCGGCGCCCGCGTCCGTGTCGGCCGTCGCGCACTCGGCGGCGACCGTGTCCGCGTAGAGCAGATCGCGCGGTTCCTGCGGTACGAGTCCGACCCGGCGCACCATGTCGCGCGGCGGTGTACGGTGCGGGGCCCGGCCGCCCACGTGGACGGTTCCGGCCGTGGGCTCGACCGTGCCGACGAGGGTGGCGAGCAGGGTGGACTTGCCCGCGCCGTTGCGGCCCATCAGGGCGACGGTCTCGCCGGGCGTGACGGAGAACGTCACCCGGCGCAGCGCCTCGACGCGACCGCGCCGCACCCCCAGACCCTCGGTCCGGACGGTCGCTTCCCCCGCGGGACCCGGAGCGGGCTCCGCCTCGGGTGCGCGACGGCGTCCGAACAGCCCACGTCGTACCGGGGCGGCGGGCAGCGGTGCCGGGGCAGCGGGCGTCGCCGGCGGGACGGCCGACGGCGGCTCGGCCGACGCCAGCCGTTCCCGCAGCCCGGTCGCCCGGCGTCGCGCATCACGCACGGAGAGCGGCAGCGGTTCCCAGTCCGCCAGCCGTCCCAGCGCGACCACCGGCGGGTGGACCGGGGACACGGCCATGACGTCGGCGGGCGCACCCGTCACGGGTGCGGCGCCCGGCGACGGCAGCAGGACGACCTGGTCCGCGTACTGGACGACGCGTTCCAGCCGGTGCTCCGCCATCAGGACCGTCGTGCCCAGGTCGTGCACCAGCCGCTGGAGCACCGCGAGGACCTCCTCGGCCGCCGCCGGGTCCAGGGCGGACGTCGGTTCGTCCAGGACCAGCACCTTGGGGTGCGGGGTCAGCACCGAGCCGATCGCGACCCGCTGCTGCTGGCCGCCGGAGAGCGTGGCGATGGGCCGGTCGCGCAGTCCCGCGAGGCCCAGCAGGTCGAGGGTCTCCTCGACCCGCCGCCGCATGACGTCGGGGGCGAGCCCCAGCGACTCCATGCCGTACGCCAGCTCGTCCTCGACGGTGTCGGTGACGAAATGGGAGAGCGGGTCCTGGCCCACCGTGCCGACCAGATCGGCGAGTTCGCGCGGTTTGTGGGTGCGGGTGTCGCGGCCGTCGACCGTGACCCGGCCGCGCAGCGTGCCGCCCGTGAAGTGCGGTACGAGACCGGAGACGGCCCCGAGCAGCGTCGACTTGCCGACCCCCGACGGGCCGACGAGCAGCACCAACTCGCCCTCCGGGACCGTCAGATCGACGCCCGACAGGGTGGGGTGCGCCGTGCCCTCGAACTGCACCGAGACCTGCTCGAACCGGATCATCACTGTCCCTTCTCGGAGTGCGCGACGGGAGCGTCGGCCGGGCCACCCGCCGGGGGCGGCGCGGGCGCCACCACCGCGGGCAGCAACCCGATCAGCACCGCCGCGGCGGGCCACAGCGGGAACACCGGCGCGACCAGGGGGACGACCCCGGGGTGCAGCGCCTCCGGGTCGATGCTGTCCGCCAGGATCATCGCCGCCGCGACCACCGCCCCCGACCCCGCCACCAGCCAGGCCCGCATACCCCACCGGTCGGGCCGGTAGCGGGTACGGACCGAGCGGGCGCCGCCGAGCCGCAGCCCGGCCGCAGCGGCGACGAGCCCGACGAGCAGCAGCGGCAGCCCGTAGACCGCACCCTGCGCGGCCAGCAGGCCGTACGTACCGGCGCAGACCCCCAGCAGACCGCCGAGGGTGAGGACGTTCGTGGTGCGCCGGACGGCGGGCGGGACCTGCGCCGTACGCCCGTACCCGCGCGCGTCCATCGACGCGGCGATCGCCACCGACCGCTCCAGCGCACCCTCCAGCACCGGCAGTCCGATCTGCAGAACGGCCCGGATGCCCCTGGTCGGGCGGCCCCGCAGCCGGCGTGTGGTGCGCAGGCGCACCACATCGGCGACCATGTTCGGCGCGAACGTCATCGCGACGACGACGGCGACTCCCGCCTCGTACAGCGCACCCGGCAGCGACTTCAGCAGCCGGGCCGGGTTGGCGAGCGAGTTCGCCGCGCCGATGCAGATCAGCAGCGTGGCCAGCTTCGCCCCGTCGTACAGCGCGAAGAGCAGCTGCTCGGCGGTGACCCGGCCGCCGATCCTGACGCCCTGCGCCCAGTCCGGCAGCGGGACTTCGGGAAGGGTGAACACCAGGTGCGTACCGGGGATCGGCGAGCCGAGGAAGACGGAGAACAGCAGCCGAACGGTGACGACGAACAGCCCGATCTTGATGAACGCGCCGTACGAACGCGCCCATGGCGCGTCCGTACGGCGCGCCGCCACGACATATCCGGCCACGCCCACCAGCAGTCCGAGCAGCAGCGGATTGCTGGTCCGGGACGCGGCGGTGGCCAGCCCGAGCGCCCACAGCCACCAGGCCCCGGCGGGCAGGGCGTTGCTGCGGGTCGCCGCGGGCGCCCGCAGTGCATGGCTGAGCCGGGCCGCGCCGGGGGAGGCGGTCATCCGCGCCGGCGGCGGGCCTGCAGGACGGCGGCGATGCCGAGCAGCAGGACGGCACCGAGCCCGACGAGCACCCCGGTGGACGGACCGCTGCGCCCGTTCCCGGGGTGGGTGGACGAGGGAGGAGCGGACGCCGTGCGCGCGCTTCCGGAGACCTGCTCGCCGCAGCCCGAGGCGGGGTAGCCGGAGATCGCGCAGAGCAGGGCGTTGCTGTTGTAGCGCAGCGGCTTGGCCACCGAGGCGAGCGCCTCGGCGGTGCTCGCCCCGGGGGCGACCTGCGCGCAGGCGGTGCGCAGCGCGGGCGGCGTCTCCCCGGCCGGGGCGTCCGCCGGCGTGCCGGGGTCGATGACGAGCGCGACGCGCTTGGTGCCGTCCTTGGCGGGGGTGTCCGCGCAGACCGTCGCGAAGTCGGGGGTGCGGCGCGGCTTTGCCGAGTCCTGGGAGTCCTCGCTCACGGAGAACCGGAAGCCCTGCACCGCCCCGTCGTCGGGCCGGACGAGCGAGGGGCCCTGGGTGGCATAGGCCCAGCCGGACCCCTTGCCCTCCCAGAACGACCAGTAACGGTAGCCGGCCGCATGGGCGGTGCCCGCGCCGAACACGGTCAGAGCGGCGCCGAGCACCAGCAGCAGTGCGACGGCCATCCGTCCGCCGAACGCATTCCCCGTACGATTCCCCGCTCGGTTCACGGCTGCTGGGGCTTCCGGCGGCTGCTGATCAGGAAGCCGACGCCCGCACCGGCGGCGAGGCCGATACCGACCAGCCACCACACCCCGAGACCGGCGTCGTCGCTGCTGCCGTCCTCGGCCGAGAAGTTGTCCGGGGTCGCACTGGGCGTGATGACGGCAGCGGGCGCGGGACCGCTCGCGTTCAGCCCCCGGACCAGGTCGACGCCGCCGAAGTCGTGGGCGTCGGCGCCGGTCGCGTGCGCGGCCAGGACCAGCTGGGCGTAGGCGGCGGGGCCGCTCTCCTCGGCCCAGCTCCTGGAGTTCTTCTGCAGCCAGCCGACCGCACCGGCCGCCTTGTCCTTGTGGCCCGCGGAGGCCAAGGCGACGACGGCGTCCGCGGTGTTGCCGAAGTCGGGCTGCGGGGTGGTGTCGTCGGCACCCGGCATCGGCGGCAGGTCCAGGTGGTTGCCGTTCTTCGCGAGGGCGCCCGCGAGGTAGAAGGCGCCGTTCTGGGCGGCCTGCTCGGGCTTGACGACGTCGCCCTTCCGGCAGGCCGGCGGCTTGCCCTCGACCGCGGCGTTGTTCCCGGTGTCCAGCCCCTTGCCCATCGAGCCGAGCACGGCGGCCGCGGTGGCGTCCGCGTTCGCGGCGAGCTTCCCGGCCTTGTCGGGCTGGTACGCGAACGCGCCGCCGTCCGGGCCGCCGCACGGGATCGCGAGTGTGAGCAGCGCGTCGTACGGGGTTTTGCCGTCCGGATTCGTCATGTCGCCGATCCGCTGGCCCTGCCGGGCCAGCGCGCCGATCACGATCGCGGTGGAGTTGGCGTCGCTGGGGGAGCCCGGGTTGTAGCCCCAGCCACCGTCCTTGTTCTGGACGGACTTCAGCCAGCCGACGCCGTTGTTGACGATGTCGCCGTGCCCGCCGACCGCCGCCAGCGCCTGCACCGCGGCGGCGGTCGCATTGGTGTCCAGCATGGTCTTGGTGTCGCACGGCTTGGAGACATCGGCGCGGTACGAGGCGTAGGCGCCGTTCGCGCACTGCTGGGCGATCAGCCAGTCCACCGACTTCGTCGCGGGCACGACCCCCTCGACGTGCTGGGCGAGGAAGGCCAGCGACTGCCGCCAGACCCCGTCGTACGTCGGGTCCTTGGTGCCGTACAGCCCGGAGGGCAGCGCGACGGACGGGGTGGGGGAGGGGGACGGCGCCGCGACCGCGGCCGGGGCAGCGGCCGCACAGAGCACGGTGGCGGTGGCGGCGAGCGCTGCTGCGCTGCGGCGTACGGTCATGGCGGGCTGAGCCTCTCCTGTGGGGAACCGGGCACAGGCACACTCAGGCACCAGGCTCCGGCCCCGTATTCCTCGACGGTGCCGGTCACCGGGGTTCCGGTGACGCGAGCCGGTCACGACCGCGGACAGGGCAGCCCGACTCGCCGCTGTGTCGGCGGCTCACGGTTGCGTGGTCAGTGCCGGATTTGCACCGGCTTCCCCCTGAACGGGCGTGATGACGACTCGCACACTCTACCGGGAGGTAGCCCGCTCGCCCCGGGCGGAGGGCTGCCTCACACCGCGACGTACGTCACCGGCCCGCTGCCCGGCACCGCCTCCGCGCGCCCCAGCTTGACCAGCCGCCGCACATGAGCCTCCGCCTCGGAGACGGCGATGTTCCGCGAGCCGTACGGGATCTGTTCCCAAGGCCGGTTCCACTCCATCCGCTCGGCCAGCTGCCATGGCGTCAACGGGGTGGCGAGCAGGGTGAGCAGTCCGGTCAGCCGCTCCTCGTGATGGCCGAGGAGTTCTCGTACGCGCCCCGCCGCGTCCGTGAACGCGTACTGGTGGGCGGGCAGCACCTCGGCGACCCCGAGCCGGCCGATGCGCTCCAGCGAGTCCAGGTAGTCGCCCAGGGGGTCGGTGACCGTCGTGTCGTCCGGGTCCTCGTACAGCCCGATGTGGGGGCTGATCCCGGGCAGCAGATGGTCGCCGGAGAAGAGGCGGCCGCGGCCGGGCAGATCGGCCGGATGGTCCTCCTCCAGGTGCAGGCAGACATGGCCGGGGGTGTGGCCCGGCGTCCAGATCGCCCGGAGCCGCCGGCCCGCGAGGCCGAGCAGTTCGCCGGGGACGATCTCGCGGTCCGGGAGGGCGGCGCGCAGTCCGGGGAGCGTGCGCATCCGGCCGCCCGTGCGGGGGGCGTGCAGTGGGGCGAGATGCTCCTCCGGTGCGCCGGCCGCGGCGAGCTTCGCCGCGAGGTACGTCAGCCAGGTGCCCGGTTCGGATTCACGGGTGCGGCGCACGATCGCGGTGTCCGCGGCGTGCATCGCGATCCACGCCCCCGAGGCCTCGCGGACCTGTCCGGAGAGTCCGTGGTGGTCGGGATGGTGGTGGGTGATGACCACGCCGTGGATTCCGGTGATGTCCACACCGACGGCGGCGACTCCGGCGACCAGGGTGTCCCAGGCGTCGGGGTCGTCCCAGCCGGTGTCGACGAGGACCGGCCCGCGGTCGGTGTCGAGGACATGCACCAGGGTGTGGCCGAGCGGGTTGTCCGGGATCGGGACCTTGATGGACCACACGCCGCCGCCGTGCTCGGTCACCTGTGTCATGGGGCTTCCCCTCTGCCGTCCCGGCCTGCGGCTGTGTTGCGCCACGCCCACTGTAACGAGAACTCGTTCCAGTAGTAGCCCAGGACGACTATCGGCTTCAGGCCGGCGGGCCCGCGAAGGGCCGCGGTTTCCCCGGCCGCCGCGGATCGAAGGGGAAGACGTGCCGCGAGCCCCGCCGCGGAGTGATCGCCGGGGCAGGGTGCCGACGCCTGCCGGATCACGCCGGTCTCGTGTGCGATGTCCGATGCGTGGACTCCTGGAACTGGAACTGATATCAGTTCTGACACGGAGTCAGGTGTGAAGTCAGGTGCGGAGTCGGTACGTGCCGGGTCGCGGGAGGCAGCAGCCATGACCGAGCTTGTGGAACACGGAAAACTGTTCATCGGCGGGGAGTTGGTCGATCCGCTCGGCCAGGACGTCATCGAGGTGATATCGCCCCACACCGAGCAGGTCATCGGCCGGGTGCCGCACGCCTGCGAAGCGGATGTGGACCGGGCCGTCACCGCTGCCCGCCGGGCCTTCGACGAAGGGCCCTGGCCGCGCGCGTCCCTGGACGAGCGGATCGAGGTGATCACGCGGATCAAGGACGCGTTCGCCGCGCGGTACGAGGAGATCGCCCGCGTCATCAGCTCCGAGAACGGAACTCCCTACAGCTCCAGCGTGATGGTGCAGGCGATCGCCGCGATGATGGTGTGGGACGCGGCGATCACCGTCGCCCGCACCTTCCCGTACGAGGAGCGCCGCGACGGCGTTCTCGGGCCGCTGCTGGTGCGCCGGGAGCCGGTCGGGGTGGTCGCGGCCGTCGTGCCGTGGAACGTCCCGCAGTTCACCGCCGCCGCCAAGCTCGCGCCCGCCCTGCTGGCCGGCTGCTCCGCCGTACTCAAGGTCTCGCCCGAATCGCCCCTGGACGCCTACATCCTGGCCGAGATCGCCGCCGAGGCGGGGCTGCCGGAGGGGGTGCTGTCGATCCTTCCCGCCGACCGTGAGGTCAGCGAGTACCTGGTCGGGCATCCCGGCGTCGACAAGGTGTCGTTCACCGGCTCGGTCGCGGCGGGCCGCCGGGTCATGGAGGTCGCCTCCCGGAACCTCACCCGTGTCACCCTGGAGCTCGGCGGCAAGTCCGCCGCTGTCATCCTTCCCGACGCCGACCTGGCCAAGGCCGTCGCGGGCATCGTCCCGTTCGCCTGGATGATCAACGGTCAGGCGTGCGTCGCCCAGACCCGCATCCTCGTCCCGCGCTCCCGCTACGACGAGACCGCCGAGGCGTTCGCCGCCGCAGCGGGTGCGCTGAAGGTCGGTGACCCGCTCGACCCCGCCACCGAACTCGGCCCCCTGGTCGCGCAGCGCCAGCAGCAGCGCTCCCTCGACTACATCCGGATCGGCCAGGAGGAAGGCGCCAAGGTCCTTACGGGTGGCGGCCGTCCGGCCTCCCAGGCGCGCGGCTGGTACGTCGAGCCGACCCTCTTCGGATCCGTCGACAATTCCATGCGCATCGCCCGCGAGGAGATTTTCGGACCGGTCATCTGCCTGCTGCCGTACGGCGACGAGGCGGAGGCGGTGAAGATCGCCAACGACTCCGAGTACGGGCTCAGTGGCAGCGTCTGGACCGCCGACACCGAGCGTGGCATCGACATCGCCCGCCGGGTGAGGACGGGCACGTACAGCGTGAACACCTTCAGTCTCGACATGCTCGGGCCGTTCGGCGGCTACAAGAACTCCGGCATGGGGCGGGAGTTCGGACCCGAGGGGTACGGCGAGTACTTCGAGCACAAGATGATCCATCTGCCCGCCGGGTACCAACCCGGGCAGCCCGGCCCGCAGGAGGCGTGATGGGGGACCGCTGGCACGTGGAGGTCGACCGGAGCGTCTGCATCGGCTCCGGGATGTGCGTGAACCACGCTCCGGACGGTTTCCGGCTGGATTCCGCCCGTCAGTCCCACCCAGGGGATCCGGAGACCGACGCCAACGAGGGGGTGCTCGCGGCGGCGGAAGGATGTCCCGTCGAAGCGATCACGCTGACGCTGGCCGATTCGGGCGAGGTGGTCTTCCCGCCGGAGGAATAGGACCGGGCCCGACGACGGGCGCTGACGGCCTCCGCCCCCCGTCCCGCACCATGTACGCCGGCACCATGCCGACACGCGACGGTGTGTGCACCGACCCCGTGTGACGTGGGCTTCCGTCTCCTTACGGTGACGACCATGGAGACTCCCCAGCGCCCGGAACCCGGGCCCGCCCCGCTCACCGTCCCCCCGCCCGCAGGCCGGCCCCTCGTCGGCCGTACCGCCCTGGTGACCGGTGCGGCGAGCGGCATCGGACAGGCCTGCGCGCGGGTTCTCGCCGCCGCCGGCGCCCATGTGTACGTCGTGGACAAGGCAGCCGACGCGGCGGAAGAACTGGCGGAGCGGATCGGCGGAACGGCCTGGGTCGTCGATCTGTCCGTGCCCGAGGCGGTGGACTCCCTGCCGGACGACGCGGACCTGGTGGTCAACAACGCGGGGCTGCAGCACGTGGCCCCCGTACACGAATTCCCGCCGGACCGCTTCGCCCTGATCCACCGCGTCATGGTGGAAGCACCGTTCCGCATCTTGCGCCGCACCCTGCCCGGCATGTACGAACGCGGCTGGGGGCGCGTCGTCAACATCTCGTCCGTCCACGGGCTGCGCGCCAGCCCGTACAAATCGGCATACGTATCGGCCAAGCACGCACTGGAGGGACTCAGCAAGGTGGTCGCCCTGGAAGCAGCACCGCACGGAGTGACCAGCAACTGCGTCAACCCCGGCTACGTACGCACGCCCCTGGTCGAGAACCAGATCGCGGCACAGGCCCGTACCCACGGCATCACGGAGGAGGAGGTGGTGGGCAAGGTGATGCTGGAACGCAGTGCCGTCAAACGCCTCATCGAAGCCGAGGACGTCGCCGGGGCGGTGCTCTGGCTGTGCGGACCGGGCACCTCCCACATCACCGGCACCTCCCTTTCCATGGATGGCGGCTGGACCGCCAACTGACCCTCCCGGCTCCCGCCCCTCCCGACGAACGATGGCCGCCCATGTCTGCACCCACCCCCTCCGCCGCGCCCCATCTGCGCCTCCTCCTCGATCTGCTGGCCGAGGACGCCCCCGCCGAGGCGCTGGGAGCCGTCTCCTCCCAGGCGCGGGCGGCCGGTGTCCCCGCGGGCGAACTCGCCGAGGTGGAGGCGGCCACCGCCACTGCCCTGCGGATCAGGGGCGCCCTGCGCCAGCACCGGCGCCGCGAGCTCCAGCTCACCGCGCTCTTCGACACCGCGGGCGATCTGGCCGCCTCCCGGGATCTGGACGACGTACTGAAGGCGATCGTCCGGCGGGCCAGGATGCTGCTCGGCACGGACACGGCGTATCTCACGCTCCCCGACGAGGAGGCGGGGGACACCTACATGAGGGTGACCGACGGGTCGGTGTCGCTCCTCTTCCAGCGGCTGCGGCTGGAACTCGGCGAAGGGCTCGGCGGCCTGGTCGCGCAGACCGCGAGCCCGTACGCCACCCCCGACTACCGCACCGACGACCGCTTCCGCCACACCCGCAACATCAACGCCGGGGTCCTCGACGAGGGGCTCGTCGCCATCCTGGGCGTGCCCCTGCTCCTCGGCTCCAGCCGCGGTGGTACGGGGAAGGTCATCGGCGTCCTCTTCGCCGCCGACCGCGCACCCCGCGTCTTCAGCCCCGACGAGGTCGCCCTGCTCTGCTCGCTCGCCGCGCACGCCGCGATCGCGATCGACACCGCCCATGCCCTCGCAGACACCCGGTCCGCCCTCGCCGAACTCGCCGGGGCGAACGCCGAGCTGGCGGAGGCGAATGCGGCGGTACGCGAGCACTCGGCCGCCATGCAGCGGGCCGAGGAGGCGCACGACCGGCTGACCGACCTGGTGCTGCGCGGAGGTGACGTCAAGGACGTCGCGGCGGCCGTCGCCGGGCTGCTGGACTCCCCGCTGACCATCCACGACCCGGGCGGGCGCCCGCTGGCGGCCGTCCGGCCCGACGGCGCGGGGCTCGCCGCCGACTCCATGGACGCCGGATGGCTGGTCGAGACCGCCGAGAAGTCCCGCACCGGAGCGCGCGCCGTGCACCGCGACGGCCGGTGGATCTGCGCCGTACTTGCCGGGCAGGAACACCTGGCCGGTCTGGTCCTGCACCGGCACGGCCGGCTCGACGACTCGGACCGGCGGCTCTTCGAGCGCGCCGCCGTGGTCACCGGCCTGCTGCTGCTGCTGCGGCGCACGGTCGCCGAGACCGAGAACCGGATACGCGGCGAGCTGATCAGCGATCTGCTGACCGACGCGGACCGCGACCCCGCCGGACTGGCCGAACGCGGCCGACGCCTCGGCATCGACCTGGACCGCCCGCATCTGCTGCTCGTGGCCGAGGCGAGCGCCCGGGAGAAGCTCTGCGCCGCTGCCCTGCGCTATCTTTTCGGCGGGGACATCCACGGCGTGAGCGCCGAACACGCGGGAACCGTCGTGCTGTTGATTGGCTGCGGGGGAGACACGGACCCCGGACCCGATGCGGGGGCCGCGGCGCGGGCCGCGGCCGCCCAGCTCGGCCAGCTGGTCCAGGCCCCCGTCACCGTGGCCGCCACCGGTCCGGCCCGGGGTCCGCGGCAGCTCGCCGCCGCGTACGCCGAAGCGGCCCGCTGCCTGCGGGCCATGCGTGTCCTCGGCCGTACCGGAGAAGGCGCCTGTGTCGACGAACTCGGCTTCCTCGGCGTGGTGCTGGGCAACGCACAGGATGTCGACGGCTTCGTCACCGCGACGCTCGGACCCCTGCTGCGGTACGACGCCCAGCGCGGCACCCACCTCGTACGCACGCTGAGCGCCTACTTCGGCGCCGGCGGCAGCCTCGTCCGCGCCAAGGACGAACTCCACGTCCACGTCAACACGGTGGTGCAGCGGCTGGACCGGATCCAGGTGCTGCTCGGCCACGACTGGAACAAGCCCGACCGTGCGCTGGAACTTCAGCTGGCGCTTCGGTTGAACCTGTTGTCGGGCGGTCAGGAGCGGTAGCCGTCCGTCCGGCCGGTTACCGCTCCGTCCTCAACCGCCTTACGGTCTCGGTACGTTCGAGAGTGCCACCAGCCGTGTGGCGATCTCCCGTCCACCGGCGTCCCCGGTGAGCACGGTGTAGTGGTTGACGTCCGGCACAGCCACCGGCTCCAGCAGGGTGCCGGAGAGGTCGGCGGCGGCCAGCCGCTGCTCGTCGTACAGTCCCTGCGGCTCGTCCATCAGACCGCGCGCCGCCCACAGCAGCGTCGCCGGCACCGGCAACTTCCGTACCGCCGACAGCACGTCGTCGTCGAAGAGTCCGATCCCGTCGGTGCGCACCGCCTCGATCCGGCACGTCGAGTGCATCGCCGGTTCGTCGCCCGTCAGATCGCGCTGGATGTACGCGTCCACCTCGGGCGACCAGGCGGCCCCGGCGAACGCGGGATGCGCCTGCCAGAACTCCCGGTAGGCGGCCCGGTCGGGGAACGTCATCGACAGCCGGTCCATGGCCGGGCCGATCACCGCCGTCATCAGTTCGTCCGGGGAGAGATGGGTGGGGGCGGGGAAGCCGATCCCACCGTCGACGAGCAGCAGCGGACCGAACCGGTCCGGATGCCGTACGGCGGCCAGCGCCGCCACGAACGCGCCCATCGAGTGACCGGCCAGCACCACCCGGTCCAGGCCGAGCGCCCCGGTCAGGGCCGCGATGTCATCGGCGTGCGCCGCGATGCCGTACGGTCCGGGCAGCCCGGAGCTTCCGGCCCGGCCGCGCAGGTCCGGGGCGATCAGCGTGACCTGCCCGGCCAGCAGCCGCGCCACCGTGCCCCAGGAGAGCGCGTTGGCCGTGATGCCGTGCAGCGCGACGACCACCGGCGCACCGGGCTCCCGGGCCTGCCAGCGCAGCGCGGCCAGCTCGCCCCCGGCCACCGGGACACGTATCTCCTCGTACGCGGTCATGAGTGCCGGTCCTCCTTCCGGGCGGGTGCGCCCTCATTGGTTGCACGGAATACGGAACGCATCCGGGACGGCAGCCGTGCCAGCCCGCCCGGCAGGAGATGGACCACAGCCACGAACACCACGCCCAGCAGGAACAGCGGCTGGGAGAGCGGTACCCGCAGCACCGCGGGAAGGTCGGCGACCGCACCCGATCCGGCGAGATCGCCGAGCCGGTGGTCGGCCCACGTATAGAGGATGCCGCCGACCATCGGTCCCCAGCGGGTGCCCGAGCCACCCAGCACCACCATGACCAGCAGCGACAGCGTGAAGTCCGACGTCGTCGTCTGCGGGGTGGAGCCGCCGGTGAGCAGCAGGTGGACGAGCCCGCCGAGCGCGGCCAGCGCACCGGCCAGGACGAACGCCGTCAGCTTGAACCCGTACGGCCTCAGCCCCAGCACCTCCACCCGGCGCTCGTTCTCCTTGATGCCCTCCCAGACCCGCCCCGTCGGGGAGCGGACCGCCCAGTGGACGACGGCCACGGTGAGGACGAGATAGCCGAGCGCGAGCCAGTACAGGTTCGCCGTGTGCTCGATGCCCACGAGCCCGGACGGCAGCAGCTCGGCGGGCGCGGCCCGGCCCTCCTCGCCACCGGTGACGCCGCCGGGGTTGCGGGAGACGAGGATCGAGCCCGCCTGGGCGAAGGCCAGCGTCACCATGGAGAAGCCGATGCCGGTGACGCGCAGGCTCACCGATCCCAGCACCAGTGCGAGCACGATCCCGAAGCAGACGCCGACCAGCGCGGAGACGGTGAACGGCAGTCCGGCCTCCAGCATGATGGTGTTCGTGGCGTAGCTGCCCGCCGCGAAGTACAGAGCATGCCCGAAGGAGAGCAGCCCGGTCCGGCCGAGCAGCAGGTCGTAGCCGGTGGCCAGGGCGCCGAACAACAGGCAGGTGGCAAGGAGTTGAAGGCTGCCCGGACTGCCCAGCGGGCCGTCGAGCAGCCCCGGCAACGGCAGGGCGCTGTACGGCGCGACGATCAGCAGCACCAGCACCACGGCCGGCCACCAGCGCAGCAGCCGCGCCGCGTTCGCACGCACCGGTGCGTCGGACGGTGCCGTCGGCGTACCGCTCGTGCGATCGGGTGTCCCGGTCATGGTGCTCACGCGAGCCTCCCGGTCAGTCCGCGCGGCCGTACGAGCAGCAGCGCGGCGAGCAGGACGACGACGGCCAGGTCGCCGAGGCCCGCTGCGGTGTAGTAGTTGGCGAACTGCTGGACCAGACCGATCACGACGGACGCCACGGCGGCGCCGGTCACCGAGCCCATGCCCCCGGTGACGACCACGACGAACGCGAAGATCAGCAGCGAGGTGCCCTGCCGGGGGTCGACCGAGCCGAAGTACAGCCCGCCGAGCGCCCCGCCGAGCGCGGCGGCACAGCCGCCGATCGCGAAGACGAGGGTGAACGCCTTGCGGACATCGATACCGAGCGCGGTCACCATCGCCCGGTCCTCGACCCCCGCCCGTACGACCAGTCCGTGCCGGGTCCGCCCGAGGAAGAGCCGCAGCGCGATCAGCACCACGACCGCCGCCGCGATCAGCACCAGCCGGTTGACCGGGACTTCCGCGCCCAGCAGGGAGAACGTGCCGGACAGCGCCTCGGGCCCGGGGAAGGTCCGGGCGTCCGAGCCCCAGATGCCCGACAGCAGCGCCGGGACGGCGAGCCCCACCCCGACCGTGGCGAGCACCTGCTCGCGCGGCCGGGTGTAGAGCGGGCGGACCACGGTGAGTTCCAGCAGCACCGCGGCGGCGGTGCCCACCGTCGTACCGAACAGGACCGCGAGGACGAAGCCCGCACCGCCGGGGCCCGCGCCCGGCAGATGGCCGGACGCCGCCCACCAGGTGCCGTAGGCGCCGATGGAGAGCAGCGCCCCGTGCGCGAAGTTGAGCACGTCCATCAGACCGAAGATCAGCGAAAGCCCCGACGCGATCAGGAAGTAGAGCGCTCCCAGACCGAGTCCGGTCATGGTGAGCAGCACAAGGGTGGACATCAGGAATGTTCCTCCGCGTTCCGGGAAGGGACGGGGGCGGCCGGGCCGTGCCCCACGCCCAGCAGCCGGCGCGCCGCCTCCGCGTCGCCCAGCAGCTCACTGGCCGGTCCCTGATGGGCGGTCCGGCCGTCGGCGAGCACCGTGCAGTGCGCGGCGAGGCGCCGTACGACGGCGAGGTTCTGCTCCACGAGCAGCACCGGCACCGCCTCGGCGGCCCGCTCCAGCACCTCGGCGACCTCGGTGACCACCTTGGGCGCCAGCCCCTTGGTGGGTTCGTCCGCGATGATCAGCCGGTTCCGGCTCAGGAGGGTGCGCCCGATGGCGACCATCTGCTGCTGCCCGCCGGACAGCGTCCCGGCCAACTGGCGCTCCCGGCGTTTCAGTTCGGGGAAGAGCTCATGGACGAGGGGGTACGCGGGTGCGCCCGCCCCGCGCCGCTCGGCCAGCCGCAGGTTCTCCGCCACGGTCAGTCCGGCGAAGATGCCGCGGTCCTCGGGGGCGTAACCGATGCCCCGCCGCACCAGCGTGTGGGTGGGCAGCGCCACGGTCTCCTCACCGTCGAGCCGGACGCTTCCGGTGCGCGGGACGAGGCCGAGGATGCCGCGCACCGTCGTGGTCTTCCCGGCGCCGTTCCGGCCGAGGAGCGCGGTCACCCCGTGGCGGGCGACATCGAGATCCACGCCGTGCAGGATGTGCCGTCCGCCGATGAGAACCCGCAGGTTCCGCACGGCGAGCAGGGTTTGCGTCGTCACAGCCCCTCCCCGAGGTAGGCCTGCTGCACGGTCGGGTCGGCGGTCACGGCCTCGGGGGTGTCCAGCGCCAGCAGCCGGCCGTGGTGCATCACGGCCAGCCGGTCGGCCAGCCCCAGCAGTACGTCCATGTGGTGCTCGACCATGAGGACGGTGCGGCCCTCGTCCCGGTGCAGGGTGCGGATCAGTTCGGTGAGTGCCGGGACCTCCTCCGCGCTCACCCCGGCCATCGGTTCGTCGAGCAGCATCAGCCGCGGCTCGCCCACGAGCAGCACCGCCAGCTCCAGCTTCCGCTTCTCGCCGTGCGACAGTTCGGACGCCAGCGCCCGTGCCCGGTGGCCGAGCCCGGTGCGCTCCAGCACGCCGCGCACCTCGTCGGTGTACCGGGAAGCGCGCCGCCACACGCGGTACGAGCCGCCCCCGGCGGCCTGGGCGGCCAGCCGGACGTGATCGGCCACGCTCATCCCCGGCCAGAGACTGGACGTCTGGAACGTCCGGCCGATCCCGCGCCGGGCCCGGACGTGCGCCGGACGGCCGGTCAGGTCCGCACCGTCCAGCGCGAGGGTGCCCGAGGTGGCGGTCGTCAGCCCGCTGATCAGATTGAACAGCGAGGTCTTGCCGGCCCCATTGGGACCGATGAAGGCCAGGAACTCGCCCTCGCGGACCTCCAGGGTGATGTCCTCGACGATGGTCGCCCCACCGACGCCCCAGGTCAGTCCGGCCAGTTGAAGCACGGGGGCGGCGGAGTGCGCCGCGCTCCCGTGATCCGCCGTGATGTCAGGTGCCGCCACTGGTCAGCCCGCCGAGGGCTTCGCGGGCGGCGCCACCTTGTCCATCGGCTCGGTGCTCACCAGCTCCGGCTTCGCGGCGGCGCCCTTCCCGGTCAGCTTCGCCACGAACATCGGCTGCAGCAGCGCGTGGTCCTCGGCGCGGATCTGCTCCCTGCCCTTCACCCCGTCGAAGCTCCAGCCCTCCAGGGCCTTCGCCATGGCGGCGGGATCGGTGGCGCTGCCCTCCTCCACGGCGTGCACGATCATCTGGGCCGCGGTGAAGCCGTCGGGGGTGAACAGATCAGGGGTGCCGCCCGCCTTGGCCACCGCGTCCAGCATGGCCTTCTCCACGGCGTTGTTGCCGCCCGCGCCGGGGAAGTAGTGCGCCAGGAACGAGACCTTGGAACCCGCCGCGCCGAAGACCGGGTACGAGGCGGTCCCGGCCAGCCCGGTGACCACTTTGGATGCGCTCGGCACCCCCTGCTGGTCCAGGGCGGTCCACAGCGCGGGGGCGGTGGAACCGGCCCAGGCGACGAAGACCAGATCGGGACCGGCGGCCTTCACCTGCCGGGCGAACGGGGTCAGGTCCGTGGCGCTCGGCGGGGCCAGCACGGAACCCACCTTCGCGCCCTGGCCGCCGAGCACGGCCTTCACCGCGGCGACGTTGGCCTGGCCGAACGTGGAGTCCTGGGCCAGCACGGTGACCTTCTTGCCCTTGGCCCCGCCGAGCATCGCTCCGGCGGTGAGGATGTCCTGGTAGGACTGCCGGCCGGAGCGGAACGTGTAGTCGTTGATCCCGGTCACGGCGTCGGTGGCGGCGGGCCCGCTGACGTACAGCACCTTGTTCTGCGCGGCGAGCGGCGCCATCTGCAGGGCGACCCCGGAGTCCGTGGTCCCGGCCAGGACCTTGTAGCCCTTGCCGATCAGGTTCTTCGCCGCGGCGACCGCCTTGCCGGGGTCGCCCGCGTCGTCCTGCTCGGTGACCTCGATGCGGTGCCCGGCCACTTTGCCGGTGCCCTTCGTCGCGTAGTCCAGACCTGCCATGAAGCCGTCGCGGTACTGCTTCCCGTAGGCCGCGAGCAGCCCGGTCCGGGAGTAGACCAGCCCCACGTCGACGGTCTGGTCCTTCGCGCCCTTGCCGGACGCGCTGTCCGACTCGCCCGCCTTGCCGGCGGCGGTGCAGCCGGTCAGCAGGACGCCGGCGGCGGCCAGCGTGGCGAGTGCGGAGAGGGATCTGCGGTGGTGGACGGTGCCTGTGGCTCTGCGACGCATGGTGACCGGCTCCTCGGCGGGATTCCTGTGATGTCGCCGAACCGTATGAACCCCGCGCCGCCGTCGACATGGTGCAGGGGCCCCCACCTGAGGCGGTGCACATGTGGGGGCCGCACATGGGCCGGGGCCGGGAGGCGCCGCCCCGTGGACCGGAGCGTACGGCCCCGGGGCGGCGCGGCACCGACGCGTCAGTGCCGCGAGCGGTGGCCCTAGGCGATCGCCTGGACCGTGGCCGTGATCGCGCCGAGGGCGGCGAACGCGATGCCGATGATGCCCATCACCATTCCGGCGGTCGCCTGGCCGCGGCCGCCTCCCTCGCCCCGGTCCGCCATGCGCCGGGCCGAGATGCCGAGGCACAGCGCGATGATGGGCAGGATGATCGGGACGAGCAGCAGCCCGAGGATGCCGAGCACCATCGAGGCCGTCGCCTTGCCGCTGGGCAGTGGGGCGCCGCCGTACCCGTAGCCGCTCGGCGGCTGGGCGCCGTAACCCGCCGCGCCGACTGCACTGCCTGACTGGTCAGCCATGTCTTCCTCTCCATCAATGTTGATCATGGTCATGATAAGGAGAGGTTCGAGCTCCTTCCGGACAGGAAGGTGAGGGATGTGTGATGAAAGGTCCTCCGGGCGCGACCCGTCAGGACGCGTCCCGGGGTGCCGTCACGTCGATCAGCCGGCACACCGTCTCGATGTCTATCTTCACCTGCGCGATCGACGCCCGCCCCGACAGCCAGGTGATCAGTGCCGAGTGCCAGGTGTGCTCGATGACCCGGACCGCGGACAGCTGCTCCGGCGTCGGGTGCTGGAGCCCCATCGAGTCCAGGATGATGGCCGTCGTGATCCGCGAGACGGTGTCCACCTCGGGACTGACGCTGCGGTCCGCGAAGGTCAGCGCACGCACCATCGCATCCGCCAGATGCGGTTCGCGCTGCATCGCGCGGAACGCCCGCATCAGGGTGTCGGCGACGCGCGCCGCCGCGTCGTCCCCGGCCGGAGGGCGCTTGCGCAGCGTCCCGTGCATGTGCTGGAGCTGGTCCTGCATGGTGGCGACCAGGAGGTGGATCTTGGAGGGGAAGTACCGGTACAACGTGCCCAGGGCGACCCCGGCGGCCTCGGCCACCTCACGCATCTGAACCGCCTCGAAACCGCCCCTGCTGGCGAGCTGGGCGCTGGCGTGCAGAATGCGACGACGACGGGCCTCCTGCCGTTCCGTCAGGGGCGGCGATGCCGGCTTGGCTTCCGCTGTCATGTGTCCCCATCCATGGCTTCTGTCCACGACCGGGGGAGGCGTCTGGGCCCCGGCGGCGCACAGCATGCCAGGGTGCCCGGTGGTGGCGCGAATCACCTGATCCGGCCGTTGCCTCGACGCTACCTGCCGGTAGATTCGTAGCTCATTGAACGATCCAGTCTGAAACTTGTTCTAGATTAGCGTGAGCGGTTACGCTCCGGCGAACACGCAGTGAGAAGGGGGCCGAGTGTGACCGCTGAGGCCATAGAAGCGGGCCCCCGCGCGGGCGGCCACGCGGCGGGCAGCACCGACGGGCGACCCCTGCGCATCGCACTTCTCACCTACAAGGGCAACCCGTTCTGCGGCGGTCAGGGTGTGTACGTACGCCACCTCGGCCGCGAGCTCGCCCGCCTCGGCCACAGCGTCGAGGTGATCGGCGCCCAGCCCTATCCCGTACTCGACGAGGGCGTCCCGCTCACCGAGTTGCCGAGCCTGGACCTCTACCGCCAGCCCGACCCGTTCCGCACCCCCGCTCGCGGCGAGTACCGGGACTGGATCGACGTCGCCGAGGTCGCCACCATGTGGACCGGCGGTTTCCCGGAACCGCTCACTTTCAGCCTCCGGGCCCGCCGCCATCTCGCCTCCCGCCGCGGCGAGTTCGACGTCATCCACGACAACCAGACACTCGGGTACGGGCTGTTGGCGGATCTCGGCGCCCCGCTCGTCACCACCATCCACCACCCGATCACCGTCGACCGGCAGGTGGAGCTGGACGCCGCCGGCAGCCGTCGCCGCCGCGCCTCCGTGCGCCGCTGGTACGCCTTCACCCGCATGCAGAAGCGGGTCGCGCGCCGGCTGCCGTCGGTCCTCACCGTCTCCGGCTCCTCCAAGCAGGAGATCGTCGACCACCTCGGGGTGCGGCAGGACCGGATCCACGTCGTCCACATCGGTGCGGACACCGACCTGTGGTCGCCCGACCCGAAGATCGCCGAGGTGCCGGGCCGGATCGTCACCACCTCCAGTGCCGACGTCCCGCTGAAGGGCCTCGTCCACCTCGTCGAGGCGCTCGCCGAGCTCCGTACCGAGAACCCGCAGGCGCACCTCGTGGTCGTCGGCAAGCGGGCCGAGGACGGACCGGTCGCTCAGGCCATCGAGCGGTACGGACTCCAGGACGCCGTCGAGTTCGTCAAGGGCATCAGCGACGCCGAACTCGTCGACCTGGTGCGGAGCGCCGAGATCGCCTGTGTCCCCTCGTTGTACGAGGGATTCTCGCTGCCCGCCGCCGAGGCCATGGCCACCGGCACCCCGCTCGTCGCCACCACCGGCGGTGCGATCCCCGAGGTGGCCGGCCCGGACGGCGAGACCTGCCTGGCCGTGCCGCCCGCCGACGCCGGGGCGCTGGCCGCCGCACTCGCCCGGCTGCTGGGCGACCCCGAACTGCGGGCCCGGCTCGGCGCCGCGGGCCGCGAACGGGTGCTGTCCCGGTTCACCTGGAAGCAGGCGGCCATCGGCACCGCGGAGCTCTACCGGCAGGCGATCGCCGCCCGCGCCGCCACCACGCACTCCGGCAGCCGTCGGTGACCCCGGCGCCCGTCCTCGCCGTCCCGGCTCCCTGACCCCTCCTCGACCCCCGACCGCGAAAGCAGGCATTCGTGCTGACCGTGGACTTCACCCGCTTCCCGCTCGCCGCCGGCGACCGAGTGCTCGATCTGGGCTGCGGCGCCGGACGCCACGCCTTCGAGTGCTACCGGCGCGGCGCCCAGGTGGTGGCTCTCGACCAGAACGGCGAGGAGATCCGCGAGGTCGCGAAGTGGTTCGCGGCGATGAAGGAGGCCGGTGAGGCCCCCGAGGGCGCCACCGCCACCGCGATGGAGGGCGACGCGCTCAACCTGCCGTTCCCCGACGAGTCCTTCGACGTCGTCATCATCTCCGAGGTGATGGAGCACATCCCCGACGACAAGGGCGTGCTCGCCGAGATGGTCCGGGTCCTCAAGCCCGGCGGCCGGATCGCCATCACCGTGCCGCGGTACGGCCCCGAGAAGATCTGCTGGACGCTCTCCGACGCGTATCACGAGGTCGAGGGCGGCCACATCCGCATCTACAAGGCCGATGAACTCCTGGACAAGATCCGCGGCGCCGGTCTCAAGCCGTACGGCACCCACCACGCCCACGCCCTGCACTCGCCGTACTGGTGGCTGAAGTGCGCGTTCGGAGTCGGCCGCGACGGCGACGACGCGGCGCTCCCGGTCCGCGCGTACCACAAGCTGCTGGTCTGGGACATCATGAAGAAGCCGGCCGTCACCCGGGTCGCCGAGCAGCTGCTCAACCCGGTCGTCGGCAAGAGCTTCGTCGCCTACGCCACCAAGCCGCACCTGCCCAGGGCCGCCGCCGCGGACGACCTTTCGAAGGCCGAGGCGTGACCACTCCCGAGCAGACCGAACACCTCGTCCTGCCCGGAGTGCTCACCGCCGAGCAGGCCACCGAGACCGTCGCCGCGCTGCTCGCCGTGCAGTGCGAGGACGGCGCGCTGCCCTGGTTCCGCGGTCACCATCTCGACCCGTGGGACCACACCGAGGCCGCCATGGCCCTCGACGCCGCGGGTGAGCACGCCGCGGCGGAACGCGCCTACGACTGGCTGGCCCGGCACCAGAACGAGGACGGCTCCTGGTACGCCGCCTACCACGACGGCGACCCGGACCGGCCGACCGACCGGAGTCAGGAGTCCAACTTCTGCGCGTACGTGGCGGTCGGCGTCTGGCACCACTACCTCGCCACCGGCGACGACGCGTTCATCGACCGGATGTGGCCGACCGTCTACGCGGCCGTCGAATTCGTCCTGCGGCTCCAGCAGCCCGGTGGGCAGATCGGCTGGAAGCGTGAACCCGACGGCACCCCGGTCGACGACGCGCTGCTGACCGGCTGCTCCTCCATCCACCAGGCGCTGCGCTGTGCACTCGCCATCGCCGAACAGCGCGAAGAGCCGCAGCCCGACTGGGAGCTGGCCACCGGTGCGCTCGCGCACGCGATCCGCAACCACCCCGAGCGCTTCCTCGACAAGAGCCGCTACTCGATGGACTGGTACTACCCGGTCCTCGGCGGAGCGCTCACCGGAACGGCCGCCAAGGAACGGATCGAGGAAGCCTGGGACCGCTTCGTCGTCCCGGGCCTCGGGGTGCGCTGTGTGCTGCCCAACCCCTGGGTCACGGGCGGTGAGAGCTGCGAACTCGCCCTGGCGCTCTGGGTGATGGGCGAGTCCGACCGGGCGCTGGAGATTCTCCAGTCCGTCCAGCACCTGCGCGCCGAGGGCGGCATGTACTGGACCGGTTACGTCTTCGAGGGCAACCGGGCATTCTGGCCGGAGGAGCACACCACCTGGACCGCCGGCTCGCTGCTGCTCGCGGTGGCCGCTCTGGGAGGCGACGAGGCGACGACCGCGGTCTTCAGCGGCGAACGGCTGCCGAAGGGGCTGGAGCCGGACTGCTGCGATGCGGCTCCGCGCACCTGATGGTCCGCGCGGACCACTGAGCGCCTCCTCACCGGCGGGTCAGTAGCGGCGGATGCGGCCCGCCACCGCATGCCGCTTTCCGCGGCCCGGAACCCGGACGGCGCCTCCTGAGTGGCGCGGCACCCGGGCCGGGACGAGCCTGGCCTGGAGTGCCGAACCGCGTCACTCACCGCAGAACTCGCCGTGAGCCCGTCCAGGGAGGCCCGCTGTGCCCCGTTCCGTACCGCTCCGCAGTCTGTTCGTGGCGTTGCTGCTGTCGTGCACCGTGTTGGTGGGCGTCACCGCGTGCGGCAAGGGCTCCGGCAGCAGTGCGAGCTCCTCCCCGTCCCCGAGCGGCACTGCGTCGGCGGAGAAGCAGAAGCTCGCGAAGACGCGGTTCGTCGCCAACGCGGGGCTCGCGGCGGGTGCCACGTATCAGTGGATCGTGAAGCCGTACCGTGCGGGCAAGTTCAAGAAGGGCGCCGACGGGCGGAAGTTCGCACTGGTCAAGGCGGGGCTCGCGGGCGGGTTCGCGTACAACCGGCTCAAGGCGGCCGCGGAGAACGCCAAGGGTGACCCGCTGCTGTCGAAGGCGGTCGCGCCGCTGACGGTGGGCATCGAGTCGCTCAAGGGGCTCGGGGACAAGCTCCGCACGGGCGAGGCGGGCGCGGGGGACGTCACTGCCTTCGAGAACGTCATCAGCGGCATCAAGGACGCGGGCAAGAGCGCGGGCGCCGAGGTGAAGGACAAGGTGCCGTCCGCCTCCCAGCTCGGTGGGTAACCGGATGTGCGCAGAGCGACGGCCGTTCAGGCGCTGTTGAGGTCTGCCAGTACGCGCAGGGTGTGGGGGTCCGGTGCCGTGACCAGCAGGTCGGTCACCGGGCCCTCGCGCCACAACTCCAGCCGTTCCGCGATCCGTTCACGCGGTCCGACGAGCGAGATCTCATCGGCGAACGCGTCCGGCACGGCCAGCACCGCCTCCTCCTTGCGGCCTTGGAGGAACAGCTGTTGGATCCGCCGCGCCTCCTCCGCGAAGCCCATCCGTGCCATCAGGTCGGCGTGGAAGTTACGGGCGGCGTGTCCCATCCCGCCGATGTAGAAGCCGAGCATCGCCTTCACCGGCAGCAGGCCTTCCGTGACGTCGTCACAGACGTGCGCGCGGGTCATCGGCGCGATCATGAAGTCGTCGGGGAGCCCGGTCAGCGACGCCTCGTACACATCGGTCCGCAGCGGCGACCAGTACAGCGGCAGCCAGCCGTCCGCGATCCGGGTCGTCTGCGCGATGTTCTTCGGGCCTTCGGCACCCAGCAGTACGGGCATCCCGGCCCGCAGCGGATGGGTGATCGGCTTCAGCGGTTTGCCGAGCCCGGTCGCGTCCGGACCGGTGTACGGATGGGAGTGGAACCGCCCGTCCAGCTCAACAGGGGCCTCGCGCCTCATTACTTGACGGACGACCTCGACGTACTCGCGGGTGGCGGTCAGCGGGCTCTTCGGGAACGGGCGCCCGTACCAGCCCTCCACCACCTGGGGCCCTGACAGCCCGAGCCCGAGCATCATGCGGCCGCCGGAGAGGTGGTCGAGGGTCAGCGCATGCATGGCCGTCGCGGTCGGGGTGCGCGCCGCCATCTGCGCGATGCCGGTGCCCAGCCGGATGCGGGAGGTGTGCGCCGCGATCCAGGTCAGCGGGGTGAAGGCGTCGGAGCCCCAGGCCTCCGCCGTCCACACCGAGTCGTAGCCCAGCTGTTCCGCTTCGCGGGCGAGTTCCAGGTGGGCGGGGTTCGGGCCGCGGCCCCAGTAGCCGAGAGCGAGTCCGAGCCGCATACCGGTCCCTCCAGCCCTCTCGAACTGACGAAACGTCAGATCGCTGCGTATGGACGGAGAGTACGGCAGCGGCCCCCCGCCCGGAAGGGGCGAGGGGCCGCGGAGCGGAAGTGCTGTCAGCCGCGCTGGATGCCCGTGGTGTCCTGCAGAACGCCACGGCGGCCGTCCTGGGTCTGGGCGATGAGGCTCGGACCACGCTGCTCGACGGCGAGGTACCAGGTGCCCGGCGCCAGTTCGGCGATCGGGCTCGGTGAACCGTCCTCGCCGTACAGCGGACGGGCCACGGGCACGGCGAACCAGAACGGCGTGAAGTCGCCGGCCGGTGCGGCGCCGCCCTGCGGGGCCTGCTGCGCCTGGGTGGGGTCGGGCTGACCGGGCTGCGGCTGGGCACCGTACGGCTGGGGCTGACCCGGCTGCGCACCGTACGGCTGCTGCTGGGCACCCGGGTAGCCGTACCCCTGGCCGGGCTGCGGCTGGCCGCCGTACGGCGCCTGCACGGTCTGCGGGCGCGGGGCGCCCATCAGGGGCGCCTTCAGCGCGGGAACCAGCGGGGTGGCGACCGCGCCGCCGGCCAGCGCGAGCGAGGCGATCAGGCCGAGGACGAGACCGGCACCGGCGTCGACCTCGCCGAGGTCGATGATCGTCCAGAAGATGTTCCACGCGCTGAAGAGCGTGGCCGCGACACCGAACTGGCCGAGTTCCAGGCCGACGACCTTGCGGGGCTGAGGCTGCGAATGGGAGAGCACGATGAGTGCCGCACCGATCACCCCGACCAGGTAGACGCCGATCGCATTGCCCAGCGAGTCCCAGGCGTTCGGCGCGTCGACGGTGAGGCCCTTGTAGGAGATGAAATCGAGGAAAGAGGCGATGAACAGCACCACCGCTGCTCCGATCACCACGCCATCGCCTCTAGTGAGTGAGCGGATATCCACGTGAAGGTCCTTAGTCGGTCGTCTCGTCGGGGCGGTCGTCGCTGCCGCCGGTGCGGCGGGCACGGCGCGAAGCCCGGGGGCGGCTCCGCATCGTACGGATGAATCTATCGTCTGCCCGGGCGGGTTGTGTCCTGGCCCGGACCTTGGACGGTCATCCCCCCGAATAACCCTGCATAACCGCCGCACAATCCCCGCATAACTACACGTGCTTACCCGCGCAGGTAGGAACTGATGCCAGTCGCAATGCCCTGTGCGGCCTTCTGGCGCCAGTCCGCGCTGGTGAGCAGGACGGCGTCCTTCGGGTCACGCATATTGCCGCACTCGATGAACACCTTGGGTACCGTGGACAAATTGAGTCCGCCCAGATCCTTGCGGGTGTCCAGCCCCGTATTGCCGCCCACGTAATTGGAAGGCGCACTTCCGGTAGCGCGGACGAAGTAACCGGCGATCCGGGTGCCGAGCTCGCGCGACGGTTCGACGATTTTCGAGGTGTCCGCCGCCCCGCCGCGCACGAGTGCGGGAAGAATCACATGGAAGCCGCGGTTGCCGGCCGCGGAACCGTCCGCGTGCACCGACACGACCGCATCGGCCCCGGCGTTGTTGCCGATCCGGGCCCGCTCGTCGACGCACGGCCCGTAGGGGCGGTCGTTGTCGTATGTGAGGACCACCTCGGCGCCCTGCGCCTGCAGGAGCGCCCGCAGCCGGTGCGACACGTCGAGGGTGAACTCGGCCTCGGCGTAACCCGAGTCGGTGGACGTACCGGTGGTGTCGCACTCCTTGTGCGCGGTGCCGATGTCCACCTGGCGGCCGATCTCGCGGGTGTGCTCGCGGTTGCGTGGGTTGTGCCCGGGGTCGATCACGACCGTCTTCCCCGACAGCGGCCCGGACACCGTGCGGCTCGCGGGCTTCGACGGGGAGGGCGGCACCGACGTCGTCCTCGCCGCCGGACCGCTTTTCGCGGGCGAAGGCGACAGGGACGGCGGGGACGACGTGCCACCACCGCCCTCGCGCGGCTGCCCTGCCGCTCCACCACCACTGCCACCGCCGCAGCCCGCGATCAGGCACGCGCAGCCCAGCGCGGCAGCGGCGAGCAGGGCCCGGCGGCGCCGCGCGGGGTGAGAGGCGGGAGGAACGCTGGTGTCGTACGGCACGTCGCGATGCTATCGGGCGGCTCACGGCCTGGTGCACGATAGCGAGCGGGCTCCCGGCGTCATGCGACTCCGCCTCCGGCGTTGTCGTCGGTCCACGACTCCCCCATGGCCTTGAAGGCATGGGAGGGGCCCCCTTCGCGTCGCCTCCCTCCTCCGCCTTGGATTCGAAGCCCCATGACCCCGCTCGCTGATCCACTCTCTAGCGCGCACCAGGCCGTCAGATCCCCGTTCCGGTACGGCGCAGGACGCGCAGCGAGTCCGTGGCCGACACCTCGGTGAACGCCCCGGACTCCAGCGCCCGCAGGTACACCCGGTACGGCGCCTGACCACCGTGCGCGGGATCGGGGAACACGTCGTGGATCACGAGCAGCCCGCCCTCGGCGACATGCGGCGCCCAGCCCTCGTAGTCGCCGTTCGCATGCTCGTCGGTGTGCCCGCCGTCGATGAAGACGAAGCCGAGCTGCCCGCCCCAGATGGCCGCGACCTGCGGGGACCGGCCGACGAGCGCCACGATGTGGTCTTCGAGGCCCGCCGCGTGCAGCGTGCGGCGGAAGGTCGGCAGCGTGTCCATCCGGCCGACCTCCGGGTCCACGACCGTCGGGTCGTGGTACTCCCAGCCCGGCTGCTGCTCCTCGCTGCCCCGGTGATGGTCGACAGTGAGTGCGGTCACACCGGCCGCCCGGGCGACGTCGGCGAGCAGGATCGTGGACCGCCCGCAGTACGTCCCGACCTCCAGCAGCGGCAGACCGAGCGCGGCGGCGTCGGTGGCGGCCGCGTGGAGGGCGAGCCCCTCGACCACCGGCATGAAGCCCTTGGCCGCTTGGAAGGCAGCGAGAATCTCCGGCTCGGGCTCGGCGGCCACGGGGTTCCTCCTGGTCGTACGGGAATGAAACGGCGCCTCATCGTGCCGTACGGGCCGGTCGGCGGTGTCGGCGGGGGTGGCTTGCGCCGACCGGGCCGACACCCGGTGCGGAGCGGTACTTGGCCGAAACCGTGCGACCATCTGACCTTCCGTCAGATTGGAACGTGTTCTACTCTTGCGCCGTTCCAGTGGCAGCGACCGGCGAGGATCCGTACATGGGCATCGGAATCACCCAGGAACAGCGGGAGTTGGCGCAGGCCGTACGGGGGTGGCTGGCGCGCGCCGTGCCCCCGGACGAGATCCGCAAGCTCCTCGACGCGAGTACCCCTTCCGCACCCGGCGTGCGCCCCGGCTACTGGGACGGTCTGGGCGAGCAGGGGCTGCTCGGCATCCATCTGCCGGCGGAGCACGGCGGAGCAGGCGGCACACTCCTCGACCTCGCCGTGGTTCTTGAGGAGGCGGGACGGGCCGCGCTCCCCGGCCCGTACCTGGCGAACGCGCTCGCCTCGGCGGTGCTGGGCGACGCGGACCGGAGCGACCTGCTGGGCGCCCTCGCCGCCGGTACCCGCGTCGGCGCCGTCGCCCTCGGCCCCGGCACCCTCACCGTCGTGGAGGGCGAGGACGGTCACCTTCTCGACGGCACGGCTCCACCCGTGCTCTCCGGTGCCGACGCCGACCTGCTCCTGCTCCCCGCCGAATCGGCCTCCGGCACCCGCTGGTTCGCCGTCGACACCGCCGCCGAGGGGCTCACCGTGCGCCCGCACCGCGGCGCCGACCCGACCCGCCCCACCGCCGAGGTCCGGGCCGACGGCGTACTCGTACCCGCGGACCGTGCCGTAGGGATCGACTCCGCGGCCGTCCGTGATCTCGCCGCGGTCCTGCTCGCCGCCGAGGCGTGCGGCACCGCCTCCCGGGCGCTGGACACCGCCGTCGAGCACGCCAAGGTCCGCGAACAGTTCGGCCGCCCCATCGGGCAGTTCCAGGGCATCAAGCACCTCTGCGCCGACATGCTCGTCCGCGTCGAACAGGCCCGCGCCCTGGTGTGGGACGCCGCCCGCGCGGCGGACGAAGCCCCGAAGGTACGGGGACTGGTCGCCGCCCTTGCCGCAGGCACCGCGCTCGACGCCGCGTACAGCTGCGCCAAGGACTCCATCCAGGTCCTCGGCGGCATCGGCTTCACCTGGGAGCACGACGCCCACCTCCATCTGCGCCGGGCGCTCGTGGCACGGCAGCTGCTGGGGGCGGGGGACGCGCACCGGCTGCGGGCTCTTCGGCTGGCCGAGGGCGGAGCGCGCCGCGAACTCACCCTCGAACTCCCTGCCGAGGCCGACCGTCATCGTGCCGAGGCGCGCGAGGCCGTCGCCGCCGCCCAGGGGCTCGACCCGAAGGCCGCCCGCCGCGTCCTCGCCCCGACCGGCTACGCCGCACCACATCTGCCGGCCCCCTACGGTCTGGACGCCGGGCCTCTCCACCAGCTCGCCGTGCAACAGGAGTTGAAGGAGCAGGGTGTGAGGGTGAGCGACCTGGGGATCGCCACCTGGGTGGTGCCGTCGCTCCTCGCGTACGGGACACCGGACCAGCAGGACCGCTACCTCATGCCCACCCTGCGCGGCGAACTCCTCTGGTGTCAGTTGTTCTCCGAGCCCGGCGCCGGCTCCGACCTCGCCTCGCTGCGCACGAAGGCCGAGCGGACCGCCGAGGGCTGGCGGATCAACGGCCAGAAGGTCTGGACGAGCGCCGCCCAGTGGGCCGATCACGGCATCCTGCTCGCCAGGACCGACCCGGACGTGCCCAAGCACGAGGGGCTCAGCTACTTCCTCGTCGACATGAAGAACACCGAAGGCATCGACATCCGCCCGCTGAAGGAGATCACCGGCGACTCCCTCTTCAACGAGGTGTACTTCGACGACGTCCTGCTGCCCGCCGACGCCGTCGTCGGCGACGTGGGCGACGGCTGGCGGGTCGCCCGCAACACCCTCGGCAACGAACGCGTGCACATGGCCGACCAGATGACCTTCGACACCGGACTGGAAGCGCTCATCGCCGGCTCCGGCGAGCTCGACGGCACCTACCGGGCGCGGATCGGCGCCCTCGCCGCCGAGGCGCACGCGCTCGCCTGCATCGGACTGCGGACCACTCTGCAGCAGGTGTCCGGACTGGAGCAGGGCGCCGGAGCCTCGGTACGCAAGCTCGTCCAGACCACCCACCAGCAGAAGGTCGCCGAACTTGCCCTGGAACTGCTCGGACCGGCGGGCGCGACCGCGGAAGGTCCCGGGGACCGGGCCCTGCACGGATTTCTGATGTCCCGCTGTCTGACCATCGCGGGCGGCACCACCCAGGTTCAGCTCAATGTCGTCGCCGAGCGCATGCTCGGCCTCCCGCGTGACTGAAGGGACGTGACCTCGCCATGAAGGCGTACATCGTCGGTGTCGGGATGACGAAGTTCGAGAAGCCGGAGACACGCGACTGGCAGTACTGGGACATGGCGAAGGAGGCGGGGAACGCCGCGCTCGCCGACGCCTCGGTCGCCTACGAGGAGGTGCAGCAGGTTCCCGTCGGCTACTGCTTCCAGGCCTCCACGGCCGGCCAGCGCGCCGCGTACGAGCTCGGACTGACCGGCGTACCCGTCTACAACGTCAACAACAACTGTGCCACCGGATCCACCGCGCTGATGCTGGCCCGGCAGTTCGTCGAGGGCGGCATCAGCGACTGCGTACTCGCGCTCGGCTTCGAGAAGATGACGCGCGGGTCGCTGGGGAGCGGGGCCGACGGCGGAGCGGACTTCAGGACCTCGCCCGTCGCCCGGCACTACGGGATCATGGCCGCCGCCCACGGCTTCGAGATGTCCCCGCCCACCGCCCAGATCTTCGGCAACGCGGCCCGCGAACACATGGAGCGGTACGGGACGACCGAGGCGCAGCTCGCAGCGGTCGGCGCCAAGAACCACCGGCACTCGGTGAACAACCCGTACGCCCAGTTCCAGGACGCGTACACGGTCGACGAGATCCTCGCCGCCAGGACCATCCACCGCCCGCTGACCAAACTCCAGTGCTCGCCCACGTCCGACGGGGCGGCCGCAGCCGTCGTCGTGTCGGAACGCTTCGTCGCGAGCCACGGGCTGGAGGACAGGGCCGTCGAGATCGCCGCCCAGGCCATGACGACCGACACCGGAGAGTCGTTCGCCTCCGGCACCTGCATCGATGCCGTGGGACTGCCCATGTCCCGCGCCGCCGCCCGGCAGGTGTACGACACCTCGGGGCTCTCGGCCGCGGATCTCGACGTCATCGAGCTGCACGACTGCTTCTCCATCAACGAACTCCTCACCTACGAGGCGCTCGGCCTGTGCGGCGAGGGCGAATCCGGCAAGCTCGTCGAGTCCGGGGCCACCACCTACGGCGGCCGCTGGGTGGTCAACCCGTCCGGCGGCCTGATCTCCAAGGGCCACCCGCTCGGCGCCACCGGCATCGCCCAGGCCGCCGAACTCACCTGGCAGCTCCGCGGCGAGGCAGGCGACCGGCAGGTGTCCGGTGCCCGGGTCGGACTCGCCCACAACATCGGGCTCGGCGGTGCGGCTGTCGTCACGGTCCTGCGCCGATAGGCGGAGCCGGGTGTCCGGCCATATACCGATGTACGGGGCGCAGGGCGCCTGCGAGTATGACCCTCATGGTTGACGTCACGGCGCCCACGCCCCTGCAGATCCGGCAGAAAACCCGCACCTGGGCGGTGGTACTCGCCGCCTGCACCGGCCAGTTCCTCGTCATCCTCGATGTGTCCGTCGTCAATGTGGCGCTGCCGTCCATGCGGTCCGACCTGGGGCTGAGTGCCGGTCAGTTGCAGTGGGTCCTGAACGCGTACGCGATCGCGTTCGCCGGGTTCATGCTCCTCGGCGGGCGCGCCGCCGACATATACGGACGCAAGCGGATGTTCCTGGTCGGACTCGGCCTGTTCACCGCCGCCTCACTCGCCGGCGGGTTCGCCCAGGAGGGCTGGCAACTGCTGGCCGCCCGCGCCGCGCAGGGACTCGGTGCCGCCGTGCTGTCTCCCGCGACCCTCACGCTTCTCACCGCAGCGGTTCCCGAGGGCCCGGCCAGGACCAGGGCGATCGGCACATGGATGGCCGTCGGCGCCGGCGGCGGCGCGGCCGGCGGACTGGTCGGCGGGGTGCTCACCGACCTCCTCTCCTGGCGCTGGGTCCTGCTGATCAATGTGCCGTTCGGCGTGCTCGTCCTGATCGGCGCCACGGTCTGGCTCGCCGAGAGCCGGGCGGGCGGGCGGCACCGTATCGACCTGCTGGGCGCGGTGCTCGTCACGGTGGGGCTGGCCACGGTCTCGTACGGCATCGTGCAGACCGAGCAGGAGGGCTGGACGGCCGCGGCCACCCTGGTGCCGCTGCTCGGCGGGGTGGTGCTGCTGGCCCTCTTCGTCCTGGTGGAGGCACGGACGGCGGTGCCGCTGATGCCGCTCCGGGTGCTGGGCACACGGGCGGTGGCGGCGGCGAACGTGGCGATGATCGTGATGGGTTCCGCGACGTTCTCGATGTGGTACTTCATGACCGTGTACGCGCAGTCGGTGCTGGACTACACGCCGATGCAGGCCGGACTGGCCCTGATGCCGACCTCGTTGGCGGTCGTGCTCGGCTCGACGTTCGCGCCGCGGATCATGGCCCGGGTCGGCGCGAAGAACCTCGTCCTGATCGGTCTGGCGATCACCGCCACGGGCTTCGGCTGGCAGTCCACGATGGGCGCGGACGGCTCGTACCTCACGTCGATCTGCGGGCCCGGCATCCTGATGATGGCCGGTGCGGGGTTCGCGTCCACCCCGCTCGCCTCCCTCGCCACCTCGGGCGCGGCGCCCGGGGACGCCGGTCTGGTCTCCGGGCTGGTCAACACCTCGCGCACGATGGGTGGTGCACTGGGTCTCGCCGTGCTCTCCACGGTCGCGGCGGCACGGACCGGCGGCGGCACCGGGGCGGAGGAGCTGACCGCGGGGTTCGCGCTGGCCTTCCGGACAGCCGGCACGGTCCTGCTGGGCGGACTGCTGCTGATGGCCCTGTGGCTGCCGCGCCACCGCTCGTCGCGCTCCGTAATGACCGGCCCGTCGGCCACGTCAAGCCCGTCGACTCCGTCCCGCGCGTCGAGCCCGTCGGGCGTGTCGAGCCGGTCCGGCGATTGAGGGCAGCGGGGCGCCGGCCACGCCCGGCGCCCCGCTGCGAACACCGCCTACAGCCAGCCCTGCTGCCGCGCCGCCCGCACCGCCTCCATGCGGTTCCGCGTCCCTGTCTTCCCGATCGCCGACGACAGGTAGTTACGTACCGTCGACTCGGACAGCTGCAGCTTCGCCGCGATGTCGGCGACCGTCGCCCCGTCCACCGACGCGTTCAGCGCGTCCCGTTCCCGCGCCGTGAGCGGGCTGGGGCCCGCGCTCAGGGCGGCTGCGGCGAGGACGGGGTCGATGACGGTCTCGCCGGTCAGCACCCGGCGGATGGCCACCGCGAGCTCCTCGACCGGGCCGTCCTTGACCAGGAACCCCGCCGCGCCCGCCTCCATCGCGCGGCGCAGATAGCCGGGCCGCCCGAAGGTGGTGAGGATCAGCACCCGGCAGTCCGGCACCTCCTCGCGCAGGTCGGCGGCGGCGTCCAGGCCGCTGCGGCCCGGGAGTTCGATGTCGAGGAGTGCCACATCGGGACGGGACAGCAGCGCGGCGTCCACGATCTCGTCCCCGGTGCCGACCTGGGCCACGACCTCGATGTCCGGTTCGAGCCCCAGCAGCAGGGCGAGCGCACCGCGCATCATGCCCTGGTCCTCGGCGAGCAGAACCCTGACGGACGTGTGCGGCTGGTGATCTCGAGGCATCTCGTTCACCGGTCCAGCGTATGGGGTGAGGGGGGACTTCCGGCGGCATCCACCGTGTCCACCGGCAGCTCCGCGCCGACCACGAAGCCACCGCCCGGCCCGGGACGCGCGGTGAGCGAGCCTCCCGCCGCGGCGAGACGTTCGGTGAGGCCCTTCAGGCCGGTACCGCCGATGCCGGGCGCGGGCGGCGCGCCCGCCGGTCCGCGACCATCGTCGGTGACGGTCAGCCGTACCCGCTCGGCCGTGCCGTCGACGAGCAGCGAACAGGTGGTCGCGGCGCTGTGGCGTACGACGTTGGTCACCGTCTCCCGCACCACCCAGCCCAGCAGCGCCTCCGTCTGTGGGGTGAGCGGCGGTCCCGAGCGGCGGACCACCGATTCGATCCCGGCGGCGGTCAACGCGGACCTGGCCCGGTCGAGTTCGGTGGCCAGGCTCCCCTCGCGGTAGCCGGTGACCGCTTCCCGGATCTCGGTGAGGGCCTGCCGGCCGACGGACTCGATGTCGGCGACCTGGGCCAGCGCCGCGTCCATGTCGCGCGGCGCGAGCCGGCGCGCGGCCTCCGACTTGACGACGATCACCGAGAGCGTGTGTCCCAGCAGATCGTGCAGATCGCGGGAGAAGCGGAGCCGTTCCTTCTCCACGGCGGTGCGGGCCAGTTCCTGCCGGGTGGCCCGCAGTTCCATCACGGTCTCCGACAGGGTGAGGATCGCGGCGGTCACCGCACCCGAGATGAAGGTGCCGTATCCGATGGTCCACGGGTCCGAGGCGTTGTCCCCGCGCCAGACGGCGACGAGACTGGCGACGGCCGCGAGGCCCAACAGGCAGAGCATCAGCTGCCGGTGGCGCAGGATGACGCCGCAGGCCAACGAGAACAGGGGGAAGAACAGCAGCCAGGTGCCGCCGTACCCGATCGCCAGCCCGAACGTGACGAGGGCCATCACGGCGAGCAGCACGTACGACACGGGGCTCTCGCGCCTCTTCTTGTCGAAACCCCGGAACACCACGTTGATGTAAAGGGAGTTGAAGACAAGCAGCCCGAGACCGCCGATCCAGGGATTCGGCGCCCTTCCCTGGAAGAGGTTGGAGAAGCCGCCGAGTCCCATCAGTAGCCAGGGCAGCAGCGAGTACGGTCCGGGCGGGCCGGGGCGCCCCTCCTCGCGGTGCCGCCTGCGCCGTTCCCGCCACGATCCTGATCCGTTCCGGGACATGCTCGCTCCTGTCACACGGTCCTCGCGGACCGACGGTACGAGACGACGGCGTACGCACCGAACAGCAGGAGCCATCCGCCGAGCACGGTGATCGTCCCGAGGGAGGGCGCGTGGCCGCCGGTGGTCGCCCAGCCCAGGTCGGCGAACCGGTGGGCGGGCGTGAACCTGCCGACGGAACGCAGCCATTCGGGAAGCAGATCCAGCGGGAACCACAGCCCGCCGACGATCGCGAAGCCCATCAGACAGGCCACGTTGACGACGCCGGTGCCCTGCGGGGTGAGCCGGTAGCCGTTGCCGAGGCCGAGCAGGGTGAACGGCAGCGCGCCGATCCACAGCAGCAGTGCCAGTGCGATCCACTGCCAGGCGTCCAGCCGCACCCCGTTGAGCAGGCCGCCGGCCAGCAGCACCGTCACGATCGTCGGCAGGACAGTCACCGAACCGCTGATCGCCCGGCCCACGACCGCCCGGGAAGGGGCGAGCGGGGTGACCCGCAGCTGTTGAAGCCAGCCAAGCGTCTTGTCGGAGGCGACCCCCGTACCGATCGACATGGCGGAGCCCAGCGCACCGTACGCGGCCATGCCGACCATCGAGGCCGTCTTCCAGCCGTCGACGTCTTCGCCCCCGCCGATGTTGGTGAAGAGCAGATACATCATCACCGGCATCCCGGTCCCGAAGATCAGGAAGAAGCCGTCACGCAGGGTCCTGCGCACTTCGAGCACGATGTAGCGGAACATCACACGGTCTCCCTCTCGGAATCGGTTGCGGGTGCTGCGGCGGCCGGTGCGGTGAGGGCGAGGAACGCGTCCTCCAGCGTGGCCCGGGAAACCTGGAGGCCACGGATCGCGCCGAGGCGGGCCAACTCCATGACGGTGGCGTCCGAATCGTCGGTGTGCAGCAGCGCCCGGTCCCCGGACACCTCGACGGTGACGACGCCGGGCAGCAGCTCCAGGCCCTCGGTCGGCCGGCCCGCCAGGTCGAAGGAGACGAGACTGCTGCCGGCCGAGCCCCTGATCGTGTCGGCGCTTCCGTCCGCGACGATCCGGCCCCGGTCGATGACGACGATCCGGTCGGCGTTCTCGTCGGCCTCCTCCAGGTAGTGCGTGGAGAAGAGGACCGTGTTGCCGCGCCGGGTGTAGGCGCGCATGGAGTCCCAGAACGCCCGCCGGGCCTCGACGTCCAGGGCGGCGGTCGGCTCGTCCAGGACGACCAGCTCCGGGTTGCCGGCGAGTGCGACGGCGAACCGGACGCGCTGGATCTGCCCGCCGGAGAGCTTGTCGATGCGCCGGTCGGCGTACGCGGAGACACCCGCCAGGGCCAGCGATTCGGGGACCGGCATCGGGCCGGGGTAGGTGGAGGCGACGAACCTGATCAGTTCGCGGACGGTGACCCGGGGGATCGGCTGCCCGTCCTGCAGCATGGCACCGACCCGGCCGGCCCGTACTGCCTGCCCGGGGGTGGAGCCGAGCAGCTGCACACTGCCCGAGTCCGGCTCGTTCAGACCGAGCAGCAGGCTGATGGCGGTGGACTTGCCCGCGCCGTTGCGGCCGAGCAGGGCGACGGTCTCGCCGCGCTCGACGGTCAGATCGACCCCGTCGACGGCCCGTACGGTCTGCTCCGCCCGGCCGAAGGTCTTGACTGCCCCGGTGAAGACCACCGCGGGCCCGCTTCCCGTTGTCTCTTCCATGGCACTGACGGTACGGAGCCGGGCCCGCACTCCGGCAGAGGCGCTTGTACGGACTCCGCGATGACAAATGTCATGGCCCGGGTGGGCACCTGAACGGCCCTCGGCAGGCGCTTGATCGTTTGCCCCGCAGGGTATCTGACGATACGTCAGCAGTCTTCACAACTGCTGGGGGCTGCGTTATACATAGGGCCAACCGGCTAGAACGCGTTCTAGAACAGGCGTGGCGGCCGGTCCCGCACGACCTCGGTGCGGCCGACGGTGCGGACGGCCGTGCCGAGGTCTTCCCACCATCAAGGAGCAGCTCCCCCATGCCCATTGATGCCGCAAAGGCGATCGCCGCCGACCCCCGGACCACAGAGATCGGCTGGGACCACAAGGACATCCAGCTCTACCACCTCGGACTCGGCGCGGGCATCCCCGCCACCGACCCCGACGAGCTGCGCTACACCCTGGAGTCCCGGCTCCATGTCCTGCCCAGCTTCGCCACCGTCGCAGGCGCCGGCATGGGTGTCGTCGGCGGACTGTCCTCGCCCGGGATCGACGTCGACCTCGCCGCCGTGCTCCACGGCGGACAGACCGTACGAGTGCACCGGCCGATCCCCGTGAAGGGCAGGGCCGTGCAGACATCGAAGGTCGCCGCCGTGTACGACAAGGGCAAGGCGGCCGTCCTCGTCCTGCGCACCGAGGCCGCCGACGACGAGGGCCCGCTGTGGACCAACGACGCCCAGATTTTCGTTCGCGGCGAGGGCGGCTTCGGCGGCGAGCGCGGCCCGTCCGAGCGGCTGGCGCTCCCCGACCGGGCACCCGACCGGGTGGTCGAGCGGACCATCCGGAAGGACCAGGCGCTGCTCTACCGGCTCTCCGGGGACTGGAACCCGCTGCACGCCGACCCCGAGTTCGCCGAGCTGGCCGGCTTCGACCGGCCGATCCTGCACGGTCTGTGCACCTACGGCATGACGCTCAAGGCCGTGGCCGACACGCTGCTGGACGGTGATGTGGCCCGGATCGGCGCATACAGAACCCGTTTCGCCGGAGTGGTCTTCCCCGGCGAGACCCTCCGCATCCGGATGTGGGCCGGGGACGGCCGCGTCCAGGTGGCCGTGACCGCCGCCGAGAGGGACGACGCGCCGGTCCTGGCCGACACGCTCGTCGAACACTTCTGAATCACGCAACGACCTGAGGGGAGCCGCACCATGCGCGCAGCCGTACTGCACGAGATAGGTCAGGACAAACTGGAAGTCCTCGACGACGTCGAGGCGGTGGGCTTCGGCCCGGGCAAGGTCAAGCTCCGCATCCGGGCCACTGGGCTGTGCCACTCCGATGTCTCGGCGATGAGCGGCGTGCTGCCGCAGCCCGCCCCCTTCATCCCGGGCCACGAGGGCGCCGGCGAGGTCCTCGACGTAGGCGACGGCGTGACCGGACTGGGCGCGGGGGACCGGGTGCTGGTCTGCTGGCTGCCCGCCTGCGGGGCGTGTCCCGCCTGCCGGCGCGGCCAGACACAGCTCTGCCTGGCCGGGTTCATGAACGCGGGCACACCCAACTTCAAGCGCCCGGGCGGCGATGTGTTCGGCTTCGCCGGGACCGGCACCTTCACCGAGGAGGTCGTCGTCGACGCGGGCTGCGCGGTGCCGATCCCCGACGACGTGCCGTTCGAGATCGCCGCACTGATCGGCTGCGGGGTGACCACCGGACTCGGCGCCGCGATCAACACCGCGCAGGTGGAGGCAGGTTCGTCGGTCGCTGTGATCGGCTGCGGCGGCGTCGGTATCTCCACCATCCAGGGGGCCAGGGTCCAGGGCGCCGCTCAGATCGTCGCCGTCGACCCGGTCGCGTCCCGGCGCGAGGCGGCAGTCCGGTTCGGCGCGACCGAGGCGGTCCCGCCCGACGAGCTCGCCGACGCCAAGCAGCGGATCACCGGTGGCGAGGGCTTCGACTACGTCTTCGAGGTCGTCGGCAAGTCGGCGACGGCCCGCACGGCGTACGAGAACACCCGGCGCGGCGGCACGCTCTGCATCGTCGGCGCGGGCGCGATGGACGACAACTTCCAGGTCAACATGTTCGAGCTGTTCTTCGACGAGAAGCGGATCCTGCCCTCGATGTACGGGGGAGGGGACGTGCTCCGCTCCTACGAACGGGCCATCGCACTCTGGCGGGCGGGCCGGATCGACCTCGAATCGATGATCACCCACCGGGTGCAGCTGGCCGAGATCAACGACGCCCTCGGCCAGATGAGGACCGGCGAGGCGCTCCGTACCTGCATCGAACTCTGACCACTGCCGCTTCCGAGAGGACTCCGGGATTCCGATGTCACAACCCCTTCCCCTGGACGGGCTGTCCGCGATCGTCACCGGTGCGGGCCGCGGCCTCGGGCGCGCCGAAGCGCTGGAGCTGGCGGGGCTCGGCGCAGCCGTCGTCGTCAACGACTACGGGCAGCCGGGCCGCGACGGCTCCGGCGAAGCGTCCGCGACCCCCGCCGAGGAGGTCGCCGAGGAGATCCGCGCGGCGGGCGGCAGGGCCGTCGCCCACCTCGGCGACGTCTCCGATCACGAGCAGGCCCGCGCCCTGGTGGAACTGGCAGTCAGCACGTACGGCACGCTCGACATCCTGGTCAACAACGCGGGCATTCTGCGCGACCGGATGGTCTTCTCGATGACCGAGGACGAGTGGGACTCCGTCATCCGGGTGCATCTCAAGGGCCACTTCAACACCACGCACTTCGCCGCGGCCCACTGGCGCGCGCGCTCCAAGGAGTCCGGCGGCCCGGTCTACGGCCGGATCATCAACACCTCGTCGGAAGCGTTCCTGGCGGGCTCGGCGGGCCAGCCGAACTATGCGGCGGCCAAGGGCGGCATCGTCGGCCTCACCACCTCGACGGCCCTGGCCCTGGCCAAGTACGGTGTCACCGCCAACGCCATCTGCCCGCGGGCCCGCACCCGGATGACGGAGGACGTCTTCGCGGGATTCGAGGAGCCGACGGACGGCCGGCTCGACGCGCTGGCCCCCGAACACGTCTCCCCGCTGGTCGGCTATCTGGCCTCGCCGGCGGCCGCCAAGGTCAACGGCCAGCTGCTCGTGGTGCACGGCGGGATGGTCGCGATCGTCGAACGCCCCCGGGTGGCCGCGAAGTTCGACTCGTCCAAGGAGTCGTTCTCCTTCGACGAGCTGGACGAACTGATCTCCCCGTACTACGCCGAGCGTCCGCCGAACGAGACGTTCGCGGCGGCGGAGGTACTGGGACTGAAGCGGGGCTGATCCCCGGACGGCAGTACACAAGGAAGGGCCCTCCGCAGCCGAACAGTGCTGCGGAGGGCCCTTCCTTCACTCGTTCCCTCGTTGATTTCCGTTGCGGTCAGGCCGCCCGGTTGCCCTCCTCGGCGGGGCGCCGGTGGCGACCGTGCGGCTGCCCGTCGGTGCTCTCCATCGACACACCCCCTCGGTGCTTTCCGGAGCCGTCGGCGTCGGCCCGTGCGGCGTCCGCCCCCGGCGGGCGCGTCTGGGTCGTGTCGGTGCGGGCTTCAGACATGTGGGAAGTCACCCCGTTGTGATCGCTTGCGTGTGTGTCACCGGAACCATTGCGCCACCGCCACCCGACACGGTCACCGTCGGCAACCGCGCCTATCGGCTAGTAGGGATGCCCCCTGGCCCCGGTCCAGAATTTAACCAGGTGTCGTGCGCCCCACGAGAGGCGCCTGGCCCAGTGGAACCGGCTTGCACACGGGAAGAGGTGTGGCAGCCGCGGACGGTTGCATACCCCTTTCCGTGACCGCCGTCCACGCGGGCCCGGCGCCGCGTTCCCCGTCCTCCGGTGCCTGCAGCAGGGCCACCCCGCACGGCGCGTCCCGGCCGGCGTACGGGAGCTTCAGGAAGCCGTCCCGGGTCCACACCCCGGAACCGGCCAACCAACCGTCCGGGGCCGCCAGTTGGTGCAGCCTGCGCCCCGCTGGACGCCACACCCCGACCCAGTTGCCGGCCGCCCCGTCGATCCGCAGCGCCACCGCGCAGCTCTCCGGCATCAGCGTCTGCCCGGGCTGCACGGCGAACGGCGTCACCGCGACATCCGCGGGACACAGACTCTCGGGGAAGCGCACCGGCAGACAGCTGCCGAGTACCCCCCAGCCGAGCCGGTCGTGGCCCGGCGCATCGGAACGGATCAGCAGCAGCCCGCTGTCCGTATCGGCGAGCAGCAGACGGTCGTTGCTGTCCGGCGTGATCTGCAGCAGCGGCGACACCTCGCCGCCCCGGTCCAGATCCACGGCGACCGCCTTCACCGGACCCCCGCCCACAGGCTCCCGGTCCAGGGCCAGCATCCGCCCCGCCGGGTTCAGCCAGACCCCGCCGGAGCATCGTCCCGGCACCTCGGCCACCCGTTCCGGCCCGAACGCCCCGCCCGCCACCAGCCAGACGGTGGTGGAGCGTTCACCGACGGACAGCGCGTACGCGCTCGCACCGTCCGGCGACGGCGGCAACAGGGTCAGGGAGGTGTCGTCGGCGCACTCGAGGGCGCCGAGGGGCAGTTCGCCGGTGCCGGGGCCCGTCGGGTAGAGCAGGGAGAAGGCGTGCCGGTCCGCCACCCGCCGCCGGATCAACACCCGGCCGTCGGCGAGCGGCAGCACCTCGGAGTCCGGCTCCTCGGGCTGATTGAGGGGGAGCGGCACGGCGTACGGCTCGTGCCCGTCGAGCGTCCAGCGCTCGGGGAACCAGGCGGCGTCCGGCGCCTGCCCGGCGAGCGTGAGCCGTGCCGCGTACGAGCCGTCGGCGGTGATGGTGAAGGTGCCGGTCCGGGCGGTGGCAGCTCCGCCCGGCCCGACGGACTCGCCGGGTCCGTCGGGGACATCCGGCGCGCCGGACTCGCCCCGCTCGCCGGGCTCGATGAGCCCGCCCCGCTCCGCCGGCATGTCCCGGCCCCCGGGTTCTTCCGCTTCTCCGGGCGCGGGATCCGCCGTCGCGGCGGCCCCGGCCGTCTCACCCTCGATGGCGCAGGCAGTCATGAGCTCGTCACCTCCGGCAACCGAAGCTAGTTTTCGCACTTCCTGCCGAACAACACGTGACCCGTCACTTCACACATAAGGATGGTGATGCCCGGATTCGCCTGAGAGCGAGGGGACGGTGTGCTTCAAGTGGGCGGCCGGGCAGAACTACGCGTAACGATACGTAACCGACTGTCGCCCGGCCTTCACGGGTCGCCTCAGCCATGGGCAACGGGGCGCGGACGGCAGGTAGCCTTTCCTCCGTGCCCCGTCTGTCTGAAGTCCTCACCGCGCTCGACGCCCTCTGGCCGCCCGAGCGGGCCGAAGGATGGGACGCGGTCGGAACGGTCTGCGGAGACGTGGACAATCCTGCTGCCGAAGTCGACCGCGTGCTCTTCGCCGTCGACCCGGTACAGGAGGTCGCCGACGAGGCGGTCGGACTCGGAGCCCAGCTGATCGTCACCCACCACCCCCTCTACCTGCGGGGTACGACGACGGTCGCGGCCGACACCTTCAAGGGCCGGGTCGTGCACACCCTCATCAAGCACGACATCGCCCTGCACGTCGCGCACACCAACGCCGACACCGCCGACCCAGGGGTCTCCGACGCCCTCGCCGGCGCCCTCGACCTGCGGGTCACCGGCCCCCTCGTACCCGACCCGACCGACTCCAAGGGCCGTCGAGGCCTCGGCCGGATCTGCGAACTCGACCACCCCGAGACCCTCCGCGACTTCGCGGCCCGCGCCGCCGCGCGGCTGCCCGCCACCGCCCAGGGCATCCGCACGGCCGGCGACCCGGACGCGCTGGTGCGTACCGTCGCGGTCAGCGGCGGCTCCGGCGACGGCCTCTTCGACGCCGTGCGCGCCGCGGGCGTCGACGCCTTCCTCACCGCCGATCTGCGCCACCACCCGGCCTCCGAGGCCGTTCAGCAGTCTCCGATCGGCCTGATCGACGCCGCGCACTGGGCCACCGAATGGCCCTGGTGCGAGCAGGCTGCGGCGCAGCTCGACGCGATTTCCGACCGCCACGGATGGGACCTGCGGGTCCATGTCTCGAAGCAGGTCACCGACCCCTGGACCACCCACCACTCTTCTGGAGCCCCCAACTGAACGCCGCGCCCGCCGACCAGATCCGACTTCTCGACGTCCAGGCCCTCGACGTACGACTGTCGCAGCTTGCCCACAAGCGCAAGTCGCTGCCTGAGCACGCCGAGATCGACTCGCTCACCGCCGACCTCGCACAACTGCGTGACCTGCTGGTCGCCTCACAGACCGAGGAGAGCGACACCGCCCGCGAGCAGACCAAGGCGGAGCAGGACGTCGACCTGGTGCGCCAGCGCGCCGTCCGCGACCAGCAGCGCCTGGACTCCGGCGCGGTCACCTCGCCGAAGGACCTGGAGAGCCTGCAGCACGAGATCACCTCGCTGGCCAAGCGCCAGGGTGACCTGGAGGACGTCGTCCTCGAAGTCATGGAGCGCCGCGAGTCCGCACAGGAGCGCGTCACCGAGCTGACCGCACGGGTCTCCGCCGTCCAGGCCAAGGTCGACGACGCGACCGCTCGCCGGGACGCCGCGACGCGGGAGCTCGACGAGGAGGCCGCGACCGTCACGAAGGAGCGCGAGCTCGTCGCCGGCTCCGTACCGGCCGACCTCCTCAAGCTGTACGACAAGCTCCGCGCCCAGTCGGGCGGGGTCGGCGCCGCCCGGCTCTACCAGCGCCGTTGCGAGGGTTGCCGGCTGGAGCTGAACATCACCGAGATCAATGACGTGAAGGCGGCGTCCCCGGACACGGTGCTGCGCTGCGAGAACTGCCGCCGCATCCTGGTCCGTACGGCGGAGTCGGGCCTGTAATGACGGAGCCGCGCCAGTTCGTCATCGAGGCCGACGGCGGCTCCCGGGGCAACCCGGGGCCCGCCGGGTACGGCGCGGTCGTGATCGACCCGGTCACGGGGGAGACCCTCGCCGAGGCCGCCGAGTACATCGGCATCGCGACGAACAACGTGGCCGAGTACAAGGGCCTCATCGCGGGCCTGAAGGCAGCGAAGGCGCTGGTGCCGGACGCGTCGGCGGACGGTGCGCTGCGGGTGCGCGTCCGGATGGACTCCAAGCTGGTCGTGGAACAGATGTCGGGCCGCTGGAAGATCAAGCACCCCGACATGAAGCCGCTCGCGGCGGAGGCGGCCCGGATCCTTCCGGCGTCCGCTGTCACGTACGAGTGGATCCCGCGCGAGAAGAACAAGCACGCGGACCGGCTCGCCAACGAGGCGATGGACGCGGGCCGGCGAGGCAAGCAGTGGGAGCCGTCGGCGTCGACAGCCGCACTCGACCTGCCCCCGGTCTCCGGCCCTCCCGGGGACGCGGCGGCAGGCGCCGCGAAGGCACGTGCGGCGATGTCCACCCGCCGTGAACCCGCGGCCACCCCACAGGCCGGCTGGGGCGCCGCCCCCGACCTGGGTGCGCCTGCGACGTTCGTCCTGCTCCGCCACGGCGAGACGGCTCTCACCCCCGAGAAACGGTTCTCCGGCAGTGGCGGCACCGACCCCGAACTCTCGGCGGCCGGCCGCCACCAGGCGGAGCGCGTGGCCGAGTACCTCGCGGCCCGCGGCACCATCCAGGAGATCGTCAGCTCGCCCCTGCGCCGCTGCCGCGAAACGGCGGCGACGGTGGCCGCGCGTCTGGGCCTGACCGTCGAGATCGAGGAGGGCCTGCGCGAGACGGACTTCGGTGCCTGGGAAGGCCTGACGTTCGCCGAGGTCCGTGAACGGTACGGCCCCGACCTGGACGCCTGGCTCGCCTCCACGAGGACGCCCCCCACGGGCGGCGGCGAGAGCTTCGCCGAGGTGGCCCGCCGGGTCTCGTCCACCCGCGACCGCCTGACCACCCGCTACGCGGGCCGCACGGTGCTCCTGGTCACGCACGTGACCCCGATCAAGACCCTGGTCCGCCTGGCCCTGGGCGCCCCGCCGGAGTCCCTGTTCCGCATGGAACTCTCGGCGGCGTCGCTGTCCGCGGTGGCGTACTACGCGGACGGCAACGCGTCACTGCGACTGCTGAACGACACATCGCACCTCCGGTAGGAAGCCGCACCTCCGGTAGAAAGCCGCGCCCCGGATTCCGCCGCCCCCGGTGGTGGCGCCCCGGGAATCGTCGCGGGGCTGTCGCTGCCGCAGGGGCGGCTTCCGCGTGGTGCGAAGCTGCCGCTGCGCGAAGCAGGCTACGGGCTCCCGCTCCCGCAGGGGCCAGCCGCGCGCAGCGTGCGGTGCCGCTCTCGCCAGGGGCGACGGAGCGGTTCCCGCGGTGCGCAGCCGCCGCTTCCCCGGGGTGCTCCGTACCCCGTCAGCACCCACCGGGGTCCGGGGCGGAGCCCCGGTTCGGGAAGGGGCGGGGAATCAGCCGCGCAGCGCCGCCGCCTCGCCCGCCAGCCGCTCCACCCGCGCCCAGTCCCTCGCCGCCACCGCGTCCCCCGGAACCATCCAACTGCCGCCCACGCAGCCGACGTTCGGGAGTGCCAGGTACGACGGAGCCGAGGCGAGCGAGATGCCGCCCGTCGGGCAGAACCGGGCCTGGGGGAGCGGTGCGGACAGCGCCTTGAGGCAGGCGGTCCCACCCGCCGCCTGGGCCGGGAAGAACTTCATCTCGGTGACCCCGCGCTCCAGCAGCGCCACGACCTCGGACGTCGTCGAGACGCCCGGCAGGAACGGCACCCCCGACGCCTTCATCGCGTCCAGCAGCACATCCGTCCAGCCCGGGCTGACCAGGAACCGGGCCCCGGCCGCCACCGTGTCGGCGACGTTCTGCGGGGAGATCACGGTGCCCGAGCCCACCACCGCATCCGGTACCTCCGACGCGATCGCCTTGATCGCGTCCAGCGCCGCCGCCGTCCGCAGTGTCACCTCGATGGCCGGGAGCCCGCCCGCGACCAGGGCCCGGGCCAGCGGCACCGCGTCGGCGGCGTCCTCCAGGACGACTACGGGGACTACGGGGGCAAGGTCCAGCACAGAGGAGGAGGGCATGGCCTCATCCTCTGTGCTCACCGCACAGCACGCAACGAGCGTTGCACATGCTGCAACGGCATGTGTCCGGTGTCAGTGGATCTCCGTCACGACCACATCGAGCGCCCACGGCCGCCCCGCCCGCACCGGAGCCTCCGCCTCGACCACGTACCCCAGCTCCCGCAACGCTTCCACCAGCTCCGCGGGCCCCTTTGGCCGGTCCCCCGACTGCAGCAGGTCGCGGACGATCCGCCCCTTCGTCGCCTTGTTGAAGTGGCTGACCACCGACCGCTTCTCCACCCCGTCCACCATCTGGGAGTGCAGCACCCGCACGCTCGCCGTGCGCTCCGCCACCGCACCCTTCGGCTTCCACGCCGCCGTGTACGCCGATGACCGCAGATCCAGTACGAGCCCGTCCCCGGCCGCCTCCGGCATCACCTCGGCCATTGGCGCCCGCCAGTACGCGCCCAAGGCGCCGAGCCCCGGCAGCTTCACCCCCATCGAGCAGCGGTACGACGGAATCCGGTCGCCCACCCGCACCGCGCCCCACAGCCCGGAGAAGACCAGCAGCGACTTACCGGCCCGCCGCCGGGCCGCCGTGTCCAGGGACGCCAGGTCCAGAGCGTCGTACAGCACCCCGGTGTAGATCTCCCCGGCGGGCCGCGTCCCCGCCGTCCGCAGTTCGGCGTTCTTCGCGATCTCGCCGCGCAGGCCCTCGCTGAGACCGAGCACCTCGCGGGCCTTCTCCTCGTCCGCCACGCACAGCTCGACCAGCTCGTCGAGGACCGCGGCCCGGGCCTCGGCGAGCCCCGGCAGCGACAGCGACTCCGGCTTCAGGGGTGCTCCGCGCCCCGAGGCGGCCTTTCCTTCGGAGGGCGGCAACAGCACGAGCACGGCGGTTCTCCTTCGTACGAACAGGGAAGCGGCCCCACGACTGCCCAAGGCCCGCCTGCCAGCGTAAGGGGACGCCCGGACCGGCCCGGCACCCGGACCGCCCGGCCCGGCACCCGGACCGCAGGCGCCCAGACCCGGACCGCCCGGCCCGGCACCCGGACCGCAGGCGCCCGGCACCCGGATCGCCCGGCCCGGCACCCGGACCGCAGGCGCCCAGCACCCGGACCGCAGGACCACCGGTCCCAGACCGCAGGGCTGCGCGCACCCGGGATGCCGGTCGCCCCGCTCCGCCATACGCTCAGTCCATGCCCCGCCGCCATCTCCACATGACCGGCGCAGCCGACACCCCGCTGCGGGCGGCCCTGCGCGAGCTGCGCACCACGCTCGGACTGCCCGTCGATTTTTCGCGCGAGGTCCTCGCGGAGGCGGCGCAGGTGGCGAAGTCTCCCGTCCTGACCGGACACCAGGACGCGACGGACCTCCCCCTCTTCACCATCGACCCGCCCACCTCCACCGACCTCGACCAGGCGATGCACCTCGAACGCCGCCCGCACGGCTTCCGGGTCCACTACGCCATCGCCGACGTCGCCGCCTTCGTCCGCCCAGGCGGCGCACTCGACACCGAGGCCCACCGCCGGGTGACGACCCTCTATTTCCCCGACGGCAAGGTGCCGCTGCACCCCGCCCCGCTCTCCGAGGGCGCAGCCAGCCTCCTCCCCGGGCAGACCCGCCCCGCCCTGCTCTGGCGGATCGACCTCGACGCGGAGGGCCGCGCGGGCGCCACCGACGTACGCCGGGCCCTGGTCCGCAGCCGGGCCAAGCTGGACTACGCGGGCGTCCAGCGGCAGATCGACGCGGGCACCGCCGAGGAACCCGTGGCCCTGCTGAAGGACATCGGCCGGCTCCGCGAGGAGCAGGAAGTCGACCGCGGCGGGATTTCGCTCGATGTGCCCGAGCAGGAGATCGTCCAGCGTGACGGCGCATACGGCCTGGAGTACCGCGCCCCGCTTCCCGCCTACGGCTGGAACGCCCAGATCTCCCTCCTCACCGGCATGACCGCCGCCCACCTGATGACCGAGGCGGGCACCGGCATCCTGCGTACGCTCCCGGTCGCTCCGGACGGCGCCGTCGCCCGGCTGCGCCGCTCGGCCGAGGCCCTGCACATCGACTGGCCGCACCACGTCCCGTACGCCCAGGTCGTGCGGTCGCTCGACCCGAAAAGGGCGAGCCACGCCGCGTTCCTGCAGGAGTGCACCACCCTGCTCCGCGGCGCCGGTTACACGGTCTTCGACCACGGTGAACTCCCCACCCCCGCCGTCCACGCCGCCGTGGCCGACCTCTACACGCACTGCACCGCGCCGCTGCGCCGCCTCGTCGACCGGTACGCGGCCGAACTGTGCGTCGCGGCAGTCGCGGACCAGGAGCCGCCCGAGTGGGTGACGGCCGCGCTTCCCGGCCTCCCGAAGGAAATGGCCGAAGGAGCCCGCCGCGCCAACACGGTGGAACGCGAGTGCGTCGACCTGGTCGAGGCGGCACTCCTCAGCGACCGGGTGGGCGAGGTCTTCGACGCGTACGTGGTCGACGTACAGGACCAGGAACCCACCATCGGCACGGTCCACATCGAGCACCCCGCCATCGTGGCCCGCATCGACGGCGGCACGACGAACCTCCCCCTGGGCGAACGGCTCCGGGTCCGCCTCACCCAGGCGGACCCGGGGGCGGCGAAGGTACTGTTCGCCCCCGCGTGAGAGCGGCGACGGCGGCACGCGGGTCGTCGGCATGGAAGCGGACGGTCCGGGCCCACCCCCGCTTCCCGAGCGGCCGGACGAACTCGACCGGCCGGGTCAGCTCCACGGTCACCGTCGTCTGGCTCCCCACGACGAGGTCGAGCACCCCGTCCGGATGCAGCTGGACCAGCCTCCCCTCCGGATAGCGCCGTTCGACGCGCGCCGTGGCAACGGTGGTCGCGGGCACCCGTAGGTCGAACAACCCCCCGTAGCGGATGCGCAGTGACCCGTCCGCGCCCACCACATGCGGCCGGGTCACACAGGCGGCATGAAGAGCCAGGACCAGCAGCACCCCGTACACATCCAGGACGAGCAAAGTCCGATGGACGGCGGGCCAGGGGATCAGCAGGGCCAGCATCACCGTCTCGACGAGCGAGACGAAGACCAGGCCGTACATCATTGCGGTCTGCGGTCCGGTGTACGGGACGGCCAGCGCCCCCTCCGGCACGGCGTGGCGCCGCCGCCGCATCCACAGCCCGAGACTGTGCAGGGCACGCAGCTCGTGCGCGACGAGGCGGCGCACCTTCTCCGGCACGACAGTACGGAGCACAGCTCCCATCGTGGCCCGCCGCCCGTCACCTGCACGCCGGGCCACGAGCCAGAGCCGCCACAGCGCCCAGGTCTCGACGCCGAGCGTGGCCACTACCAGCACCCCGGCCCCGAGCAGAACCGCACCCGGTATCCGGACCCCGGCGGCCAGACAGCCCGCCAGAACAGCTTCGACAGTCGGCACGACCACCGCCACGTACCGCACAAGTCGCACATTCATCCCGTCCCCCTCCCCGCCACGCGTGCAGTCAGCGCCGCGATCACCCGGCGTACCACCTCGGCCTGCGCGGGCGCGTAGTCGTCGAGCAGGGCCTGACCGAATCCCGTCATTGCCGGCCCGTCGGAGGGGATCTCCGCCAGCACTTCATCCGGCACGGCGGCGGCCAGATCAGCGGCGAGCGGAGCGATCCGCGGATCGTCCACGGGCGCCAGGTCCAGTGCGTCCAGCCGCTCGTACAGCGCGTGCACGGCAGGGTCCTCGGCCAGTGGTCGCAACGCGGCGTAGACCTCACTGCCGAAGCCCGCCGTGTCCAGCAGCACCAGGTGCTCGCGGTCCTTGGCGGCGATGGGCGAGCCGGTGGCGGGAGCCGTGCCCAGCAGTTCGGCCAGCGCGGGCGATACGGTCTCCTCGGCGCTCACCGGCTCGTCCAGCAACCGTGCCAGCCGACGCCGCCGCTCCCTGATCTCGTCCTCCTGCCGGGCCAGATCGGCATCCAACTCGATGAGTACCTCGGTGAGTTCGCGCCCGGCATCGTCAGCGAGCGCATCCCGTACCTCATCCAGACCGAGCCCCAGCTCGGTGAGCCTCCTGATCCGGGCCAGTACAACGGCGTCGCGCACGCTGTAGGCACGGTAGCCGTTTGCCCGGCGGCCGGGCTCGGGCAGCAGACCGATGTGGTGGTAATGCCGAATCGCCCTCGCGGTGACCCCGACGAGCGCGGCAATCTCTCCTATGCGCATGGAGCCAGTAGAAACGTTGACGCCGCGGCAGGGTCAAGGTGCCCGTCCGGCACCACCGCCTGCGGACGCCTTCCACCTCTGAGAACTCGGCGCGGTCCTGTGCCACGATCGAGGGAAGAGCTCCGATCTCACGGACGGCTGATCCCACCATGTCCCAAGCCGGCGAGCGACCGAGGAAAGGGCGTGACATGACCGCCATGGCGCATGAGCCGCTCACGCAGGCAGAGGTCCTTCTGGAGGGCTTCCTGGCCTTGGATACGCCGGAGGGCTTCCGGGCCGAGCTGATCGAGGGGGAGATCGTGGTGACGCCGCCGCCAGACGGGGATCACGAGGACTGCATCAATCTGGTTCTGAAGCAGGTGATCAGGCGAGCCCGGACCGAAATGGACTTCTCCGGGAACAAGGGGCTGAAACTCAGGAGCGGCGGTGACTGTCCCAAGAACCACGCCTTCCCCGATGGGACGTTCGCGCCCACGGACCTGCGGCTCTTCCGGGGGGCCGAATCCTGGATGCCGTGCGAAGGAGTGGCGATGGTCGTGGAGGTGACCTCGACCAAGCCCGCAGCCGACCGGGAGGCGAAGCGCCGTTGCTATGCCCGTGGCGGCATCCCGCTCTACCTGCTGATCGACCGCGAGACATTCTCCGTCACCCTCTTCGGCGATCCCGAGGACGCCGACTACCGTCGGCACTGCGCGATCCCGTTCGGCGAGACGCTCTCCCTCCCCGAGCCGTTCGGCTTCGATCTGGACACCACGGACTTCGTCTGAGCCACCCCGCCCCGCCGGGTAGCATGGTCGACACGGCAGACGAGCCGGGCGGACGGCCGCGTGGGGATTTTCGGATCCTCCCGAGGAACGTCCGGGCTCCACAGGGCAGGGTGGTGGCTAACGGCCACCCGGGGTGACCCGCGGGACAGTGCCACAGAAAACAAACCGCCGGAGACTTCGGTCCTCGGTAAGGGTGAAACGGTGGTGTAAGAGACCACCAGCGCCTGAGGTGACTCAGGCGGCTAGGTAAACCCCACCCGGAGCAAGGTCAAGAGGGGCCGTCGCAGGACGGCCCTGCGCGAACGTCCGAGGGCTGCCCGCCCGAGTTCGCGGGTAGACCGCACGAGGCCGGCAGCAATGCCGGTCCTAGATGGATGGCCGTCTCCCCGGCCGCCGCGAGGCGACCGGGTGACAGAACCCGGCGTACAGCCCGACTCGTCTGCCATCACCTGCCTCTTTGCCTTCGAAAGGGCCTCAGACCTGCGTCGGAGGCCCTTTCTGGGCTCTCATGGACTTGCCGCGTCAGGCAGCGAAAAGTCCCTCGGGAGTCCCTCGGACCGCGCTGAAAGTCCCTGAAAAGTCCCTGGGGGACGGAGGTTGCTGACGCCTCTGTGCTGGTCCGGGTCGATGGGGCATGGCCTGTTGTTCCATCCCTGCTGCCGGATGCGTTGTTCACCCCGGTCGGCTACGGCATGGACTGTTTGGTGGACGTCTTTGAGCGCCTGCCGGACGGTGAACCGCCCCGGGTTCGGTAGCCCGGGTGGACACCCGGGGTGAGGCCCTGCTGGTCGGCGATGCGCGCAAGCAGTGCGGTCAGTTGGGCCCGCTCGTCGTGGTCCAGGGCTGAGCAGACATCTTCCTCATGCGCGGAGGCAACCTGCCATATCGCGTCGAGAACGCGTTGGCCTTCGGCGGACAGATACAACGCGTGGTTGCGACGATCCTCGGTGCTGCGGCGCCGCTCCACCAGTCCCTTGTCGTCAAGGTTGTCGATCAAGGTGACGACGCGGCTGGGCACAACCCCCAGTTCGGCGGCCAATGACCGCTGACTTCGCCCGGGTTGGCCGGCGATCATGCGCAGCACTCCGACATCCGGCGGGGCCAGCCCGAGTTGACCGACCCGTTCGGCAAAGCGGCCCGCGGCGTGCGCGCCGATCTGGGCAAGCAGGAACGCCGTGCCCTGCGGCCGCGGGGGCGACGCCTCGCGATCTTCGCCTGGTTGCCATGGTGTGCTCACCCGGCTATCGTACGCGACTCAGAACGATTCTCTATGGTGAACCATTCAATCCAGAGAACGGATAGTGTCGTGCAGTTATCGAACAGGACTGATTCCTGGCCGCGTTACCCGGATCTCGTCGGCAAAGTGGCCCTCGTCACCGGCGGATCACGCGGAATCGGCGCGGTCACCTGCCGGGCGCTGGCCGCCAACGGGGTAAGGGTCGCGGTCAACGGCCGGGACGCCGCGGCGATCGACGCGGTCGTGGAATCGATCAACACCGATGGGGGTCACGCCATGGCGGCGCCAGGTGATGTGACCGACCCCGACACGGTAGGACGGCTGCGCGCAACGGTGGAGCGCGCCTTGGGCCCGGTGGACGTGCTTGTCCCGTTCGCCGGGGGCCAGGGAAGTCCCGTGCCGACCACAGAGCTGGGACCCGACCGGTGGCGCGCCGTCATCAGCTCCGACCTGACATCGGTGTACCTCACCGTGACGGCTTTTCTCCCCGCGATGATCGAACGCGAGACGGGGTCGGTGGTCATGATGGCGTCCACGGCCGGACGACGGCCCGGTGGAGCAAACGCCGCCTACGCCGTGGCCAAGGCGGGTGTGGTGATGCTCAGCAAGCATCTGGCCAACGAGGTCGGCCGCCATGGCATCCGGGTCAACTGTCTGGCACCGTCTGCGGTGCAGGGCGACCGGATGCAACAGTTCATGTCCGCCCAGCAGATGGAAACGCTGGCCGGCACCTTCCCGCTCGGACGGATCGGGCAGCCTGAGGACATTGCCCAGGCGGTGCTCTACTTGGCTTCCGACGCGGCATCCTGGATCACCGGGGCCACCCTCGACCTGACCGGCGGGCGGGTGATCGTATGACCGCCACCGCCCCTACTCGGAACCGGCGACAAGCTCAGGGCGGACCACCGCCGGGCGTGCTCGCCGTGGTGTTCACCACGCTCTTCCTCGCCGGGCTCGTCATCAGCACCGTGCTGGCCGACGGCCGTCCCTTTCCCTCACCGTTCGGCTCCACCAGCGACATCCTGGCGTACTTCCGCGGCAACCGAGGCGCCGTTCAGGTCAGCGCCGCCCTGCAGTTCGCGGCCGCGATTCCACTGGCGATCTACGCGGCCACAGTGGCGGCGCGGCTGAACAGGCTCGGCATCCGCGCACCCGGCGCGACCATCGCCCTGACCGGCGGGGTGCTCGCCGCGGCCTTCCTGGCCTGTTCAGGCCTGGTGAGCTGGGTACTGTCCCGCCCCGAGGCCCTCGACCAGCCCGCTCTCGTACGGGCCTTGCAGGACCTCGCCTTCATCACCGGCGGCCCCGGGCATGTGGTGCCGCTCGGCCTGCTTGTCGCGGGCATCGCCGTGCCCGGACTCCTCGCCTCTGTACTGCCCCGCCGACTGGCGATCACCGGTCTGATCATCGCCGCCATCGCCGAACTGTCCACCCTCACCCTGTTGATCAACGAAGCGGCCTATCTGCTCCCGGTCGCCCGGTTCAGCGGCCTGGCCTGGCTGATTGCCGCCGGTTTCCTGCTGCCCCGTCAACGCACCCGAACGGACGGATGACATGAACGCCGATCAGACCGAAAAGCTGGTGCGGTTTCAGCAGCCCGAAAGGAGCCTTCCCTTCCTCGGCGCACTCGACGAGTCTCGCGTCGCCGGACTCTTCGGCCTCGACCTCGCCGCCTACCGCAGCCTGCGGCAGGGCTTCGAGGATCAAGTACGGCAGGTCGCCGCCGATCTGCTCACGGACACCGGCTTCGCGGACTGTGTGGCCCGACTGCCCTTCATGTCAGGACAGCGCGTCGTCGTCATAGGAGAAAGCACAACCGCCGACCGGATGTCCTGGTTCGAAATCCTGCGCCACGTCCTCCCCGGCGACATCACGCTCACCAATCTCGCGGTCTCGGGATGCACCACCACCCAGGCCCTGGCTCAGGTGCACCTCCTGGCGTTCCACCGCCCCGACTGGGTGCTGTGCATGCTCGGCGCCAACGACATCCAACGCCTCGGCCCCGAGGGCGCTTCACCCTTGGTCAGCCTGGAAGAAACCGAACGCAACCTGCTCGCTCTGCGAGGGCTCGCCACCGGACGTACGTCCGCCCGATGGCTCTGGATCACACCGACCACGGTGGACGAAGAGCGTCTCAATGCGTACCCGCACTTCCAGCGGGCCCAGATCACCTGGTCCAACACGGACATCGGCCGCATCGCCGAGTTCCTGCACGCGCAGCCGGAACCCACCGTCGACACCCGGGGCATCACCGCCGGTCTGCATCTGGAGGACGGCGTACACCTCACGCTCGCCGGGCAGCGGGCCGTCGCTGTCGCTGTGGTCCACGCCCTTGGGGCCTGTCGATGAATTAGTGGTGTGTGTCGCGTCAACTCGTCGTTGACGTCGCGTTCATGACGTATCTGGCGAGTTCACGCGGGTCGATGAGGCGGACGGGAAGCGGCTCGCTGTGGTGGCCGTGCTGCTGGAACAGGTGTCGGGCCTGCCAGGTTCTGCTGACGGCGGACCAGGTCAAGGTGAGGCCGGCCGGCCGATCAGGGATGCGCGGACCATGGTGACCCCGGCTGTCAGTGACGTGAACAAGGACGGCAAGGGCGATCTCGTCGGCACCGAGGTGGAGAGCGGCAAGCCCGGTCCGTACCCCGGTACCGGTAGCGGGACAGGGCAGTTGTACGGAGATCGGTTCCGGCGGCTGAAACGGCATCAGCAACACCTTCGTCGGCGACTTCACGGTGACGGTGGGGATGATCTTGGCGGTGTCGGGACGTCGACCGGGACGTTCTACCTGTACAAGGGTCATGGCGACGGCGCCGTCGATGGCGGTTCTTCCGTACGGAGATCGGTTTCGGTGGCTGGAACGGGATCTCGGACTACAACGCCGGTGACTTCACCGGTAGCGGTACGGGTGACCGGGCAGCCCCCGAATCCCAGTCGGGCGCCATCGGAATGCCCTACCTCTACAAGGTCAACGGCACGGGCGGCCTCAACGCCCGCGTCAAAATCTCCGGCGGCTGGTGAGGGACCGGCCCCTCGACGACGGCAACCAGGAGGCGGACCCGAACCAGGCAGCGCCGGACCCGGCTATCGGTCCGGCGCTGCTGTGCACTGTGTTCCGGAGGCCTGCGCGGGCTGGTGATTCGTCCGCCTCGTCAGCCCGCCATCGGCAGGATCTTCCGCGACGGCACAGCGGCCAGTTCGTCCACGTCCACGTCCACCGCCTCGCCGCTGTCCGCGTCGACGTAACTGACACGGACGACCGGGTCGTCACCGGTGTCGCGGCCGGCCGTGGCGTCGAGTGCGAACACCACCGCGACCGGGCGCGCGTTCTCCCGGTCCCTGTACACCCCCGAGTACTGGAGAATGCGCCAGCCGTCGTCCTCCCAGTGGTCCAGCAGGGCGGACCGGACCACTGGTGCGGCGGCCTGCCAGGCAAGGGAGTTCTCCAGGAGTTCGACGCTCACCGCGACCGGCACGGTTGTGCCGGAGCGCGGCGGCGGCCGCGCCCCGGCACGGCGACGCTCAGCCTCCCGGTCCTGCGCGACGGCCCAGGTGGCCGGTGAACCACCCCGTGGCCAGGTCCGCCACCTCTGCGAGAGCACCGGGCTCCTCGAACAGGTGAGTGGCGCCTGGGACCACGGCGAGCCGGCTCTCGCAGCGCAGCTGTGCCTGAGCCTGGCGGTTGAGGTCCAGCACCACCTCGTCCTCGCCCCCGACGATGAGCAGCGTGGGCGCGGTCACCGCCGGCAGGCGGGCCCCGGCCAGATCGGGCCTGCCGCCGCGGGAGACGACCGCCACCGCCGGGGAGCCCGGCTCCGCCGCCGACCACAACGCGGCGGCCGCGCCGGTGCTGGCGCCGAAGTAGCCCACCGCGAGGCCTTCGACCTCGGGCTGTTCGAGCAGCCAACCGGTGGTGTCGGTCAGGCGGCGGCCCAGCAGGGCGGTGTCGAAGACGTTGGCCCGGTCCAGTTCTTCCTCCGCCGTCAGGAGGTCGAACAACAGCGTGGCCAGGCCGACCTTGTTCAGCGAGTCCGAGACGGAGCGGTTGCGCGGGCTGTGCCGGCTGCTGCCGCTGCCGTGAGCGAACACCACGAGGCCCGTGGCCCCTTCGGGGACGGCCAACTGACCGGCGAGCCGGACCGGTCCGGCGTGCACCACGACGTCCGGATCCGCGACGGGCGGAGCGGCGGATCGTGCTGCATCCTGCGCGGCCGAGCCCAGCGGACCGCTCCCTGACAGCCGGTCCGCCGCCCGCTCGAGGCAGGCGATGACCTCGGTGTCGGTGGTCTGCGCGAAGTCCTCGTAGAACTGCCCGATCCCGAGGAAGCCGACCGGGGTGCTCGGGCACACCAGTTCATCGGCGGCGTCCTGCATCTTGGCGGTCCAGCCCTCCGGTGCCACGGGGACGGCGAGGACCACCCGGGCCGCTCCCTGGCCGCGGGCGATCAGGCAGGCGGCCCGGGCGGTCGACCCGGTGGCGACGCCGTCGTCGACGACGACCACCGTCCGGCCCCTGACCCCGGTACGCGGCCGACTGCCCCGGTAGCGCCGGGCACGCCTGTCCAGCTCCGCACGCTCCCGCTCCTCCACAGCGGCCAGTTCCTCCTCGGTCGTTCGCGTCGCATGCATCACCTCCTCGTTGACGACGCGCACGCCGTCCTCACCGATGGCTCCCATGCCCAGCTCCGGCTGGAAGGGCACGCCGAGCTTGCGCACCACGATGATGTCCAGCGGCGCTCCCAGGGCCTCGGCGACCTCCGCCGCCACCAGCACGCCACCACGGGGAAGCCCGAGGACGACGACGTCCTCGCCCGAGAGGTGCGTCAGCAGCCCGGCCAGTCGCCGCCCCGCGTCAGGGCGGTCAGCGAAGTGCATGGTCCAGCCTCCTCGATGCGGCAGAACCTCGCCGCGGCTCCCCGCGCGGGCACCTGCGCCCGGGGATTCGCGGGGCGAGAAACGCGCCGCTCACGGTCGCTCCTCGTCGGCGATGCGGCACGCTCGCGGCTCCTACGAGCCGTCGGGGTCACGTCGCCGATGAGAGGTGCGGCCCGTCCGGGACACGTGGGTCCGTCGAGCCGGTCTCTTCGGTTCGCCACCGACTACGAGCGGTGCGGAACGGTCTGATGTCAGCCGACCCCATCGACCGCTCCAGCAGTACCGGACGGCCGCCCTCGCTGCTCCGCCCGCGGCTCCCACGCCCGGGGCGGCAGCCGACTTCTTGCCGGTCCTGCCTCACGCCCCACGCTACTCGCGTTCCGCGCAGGCGCGAGCGCCGAACGGCTTCACCACCGCAGCCCACCGTGACCGCCGCCCCGGCGCGCCAGGGACACATCCCTCCGCCCCGATGAATTCGGATGAACGGATGATGCGGCTGGTACCTCGGTGGGGTGCCGGCCACCGGACGGAGCAGGTCGTCGACATCCCGTCCGCGTCGGTCCCGGACCGTCCACCGTCACGGGCCCGTGCCGCCCGGTGGACGGCGTCGTCGCTGTCCACCCGGCCCCTTCGCTGCGCCTTCGAACACCCAGGTCGACACCGGACCACCGTGGTACGCGGCGCCATCGGCCCGCACGCGGCATCCCGCCCCTGACATACGCTGCCCCGTCCCGCCCGTTGAGAGGCGCGGCGGCCACCCCGGAGGTCTACTGGGTCTGCAGGCTGCCGCCGAACGAGGGGGCGACCCACCCGTGCGATCCGCCACCGCCACTGCTGTCCGGCCGAAGGAGCTCTTCGACCGTGAGGCCGAATGGGACGCGCTCGTCGCCTTCGCCCGCGATCCACGGCCCGGGCCCGCGGTCGCCATCGTCACCGGGCCCCGTCGGCAGGGTAAGAGTTTCCTGCTCCAGCAACTGACCTCGGCGACCGGTGGCTTCTACTTCGGAGCCCAGGACGTTGCGGAAGCGGAGTCCCTCCGGCGGCTCGGCGACCAGCTCGCCCGTCACACCGGTGCCACCCGCCCGACTCGCTGGACCTGCTGGGCGGACGCGCTCGACGCCTTCGCGACTCTCGCGAGCGAACATCCGCTGCCCGTCGTCATCGACGGCTTCCCCGAACTCGTCCGGCAGAGCCCCGCACTGCCCTCCGCCGTCAGCAGTGTCTGCCGCCGACTGCGCGAAGCGGGCCGGCCCAACCGGGTGCGGCTGCTGCTGTGCGGCAGTGCCATGCCGATGATGCGCCGACTGCTCGGCACCGACTCGGCCTCGGCAGACCTCCACCTGAAGTTCCTGCCCCTGGACTTCCGGCAGGGCGCGCGGCTCTGGAGCATCGACGATCCGCGCCTCGCCCTCCAGGTCCACGCCGTCGTCGGCGCAAGCACCGCCTTCCGGTACGACCCGGCCAGCGAGGACATCCCGGCCGGCCCCGACGATTTCGACGCCTGGGTGTGCCGGACCGTCCTCAACCCCCGTCTTCCGTTGTTGTGGAAGGCCGGACACATCATCGAGCAGGAGCCCGACGGCTGGGACCGCGGCCTGTGCCACTCCACCCTGGCCGCCATCGCCGAGGGCTGCTCGACGCCCGGCGCGATCGCCGACTGGCTGGACCGCCCGGGCACCGAGGTGCCCCACATCCTCTCCGTACTGCGTGACTGCGGCCTCGTCGAGGGCGTACCCGATGCCTTTCGGCCGGGCGTGACCCGCTACCGCATCACCGAGCCGCTGCTCGCCTTCGACCACGCCGTCATACGCCCCAACCGCATCGCGCTGGGGCGGCAGGGCCCCGCAGAGGTCTGGAAGTCGGCGCGGTCCGCCTTCGAATCCATGCTGGTCCGGCCGCATTTCGCCCAGGTGTGCCGGGACTGGGTGACCGGGTTCGCGTCCCGGGACACCTTCGGCCTCCGGCCCGTCACCGCCTCCACCGGGTCGCTTCCAGGGGCCCAGGGGCACCGGCCGGTCGACGTCGATGTGGTGGTCCGAGGCGAGGTGCACGGCCGTACGGTCCTGCTCTCGGTCGGCAGGGCCTGCTGGGACGAGGCGATGGACATGCACCACCTGCACGAGCAGTTCCAGATCCTGGCCGAACTCGCCGACCGCGGCGAGGACGTGAGCCGGGCCCGGCCGGCCTGCTACAGCGCGGCCGGGTTCAGCCCGCACCTGCGCGAGGCCGAGGTGCGCGGCGAGGTGATCCTGGTGGATCCCGACCGGCTCTACCACGGAGAGTGAGAGGCAGCGTCCGGCTTCCCGCCGTGCTCTGCAACCGCGCCCCTCTCTCCCGCCCCGTCCCGGCTCATCCCTTGACGACGCCCAGCGGCACCAGGCGGGCGATCAGCCGGGCGAGTCCCGCGCCCTCGGTGACGGCGGCGACCGCGTCGACGTCCTTGTACGCCTCCGGCGCCTCCTCGGCGAGACCACGCCACGACGAGGGGCGCACGGCGATGCCCCGGGCCTCCAGCTCGCCGCGAAGCCGCTCCCCGCGGACCATGCGCAGCGCGTGGTGGCGGCTCCAGACCCGGCCGGCGCCGTGGCAGGCGGAATGGAAGGCGTCATTGCCGGGCAGGCCGACCATCACATACGAGGCGGTGCCCATCGTCCCGGGGACCAGTACCGGCTGGCCCGCCCCGACGAGGTCCTCGGGCAGGCTCGGGTCGCCGGGCGGCAGCGCCCGCGTGGCGCCCTTGCGGTGGACGCACAGCTGACGTGCCACACCGTCCACTTCGTGCGTTTCGAGCTTGGCGGTGTTGTGCGAGATGTCATAGACCAGATCCAGACCGACGTCCGCAGCCGTCGCGAAGGCATGGCGGGCGGCTTCGGACAGCAGCTGGCGGTTGGCCCGGCCGTAGTTGGCGGCCGCCGCCATCGCCCCCAGGTAGGCGCGGCCCCGCGGCGAGTCGACCGGCGTGCAGGCCAGCTGCCGATCCGGTACCTGGATGCGCGACCGGTGCAGTTCCTGGTCCATCACGCGCACGTGGTCGGTGCACACCTGGTGTCCCAGGCCGCGCGAACCGCAGTGGATCATGACGCACACCTGGCCCACCCGCAGCCCGAAGGCCGCCGCGGTGACCCGGTCGTAGACCTGGTCGACCGCCTGGACCTCCAGGAAGTGGTTGCCCGAGCCGAGGCTTCCCACCTGGTGCAGGCCGCGCTCGACGGCGCGCTTGCTCACCTGCCCCGGGGCCGCGCCGTCCAGGACGCCGTAGTCCTCGCAGCGCGCGAGGTCGCGTGGCACACCATGGCCGCGCTCGACCGCGTAGCGAGCGCCGCCGACCAGCAACTCGTCCATCTCCCCGGCCCCCGACAGCTTCCACAGGCCGCCGCGCCCCATGCCGCGCGGGATGGTGCGGTCGAGGATGTCCATCAGCCGCCGCATCCGGTCGTGGCCGAGCGCCTCGCGGTCGATGCCGGCGGCCAGCAGCCGTACGCCGCAGGAGATGTCGAACCCGACGCCGCCGGGTGAGATGACCCCGCCGTGGGAGATGTCGGTGGCAGCCACCCCGCCGATCGGGAAGCCGTAGCCCCAGTGGACGTCGGGCATGGCGAAGGAGGCGCGGACGATGCCGGGCAGCGTCGCCACGTTCGCCACCTGCTCCAGCGCCTTGTCCCCCGCCGCCTGCGGCAGCAGCGCCCGCGAGGCGAACACCACCCCGGGTACGCGCATCGGCTCCCGCTGCTCGATCCGGAAGCGGTACTGGTTCTTCTCCACCAGTGCGATCTCCACGTCCCTCACCTCCAGTCCACCGTCAGCCGTCCGGTCCGATCGGCGACGGCGGTGCCGAACTCGGCGCAGGCGGTGGTGAACCGCTCGCGGATCCACTCCCGGTCCTCGCCGACCGCCAAGCGGGTGTGGCAGTAGTCCAGGGCCAGCGGCACCGCCTCCACCCGCGCGGGAACCAGATGCGCGGCATCCGGGCCGTCCAGGGTCACCAGGAAGAGGAGCCCGAGATCATTGCGCAGGACCGGGTCGACGGCGTAGTCGTCGACGAAGTCACCCAGGTCGTAGAGGATCCGGTCGGCGATCCCGTGGAAGACATGGGCGGAGTGCCCGGCGACCAGTGTCGCTCCTGCCGCCAGCAGCTCCGGGGCCGCAGCCGACACGTGGCGCGGCGGCCGGGAGGTCATGTTGGGACCCCAGTGCGGAGTCACCAGCACGACATCCGCTGCCGCGGCGGCCCGGGCCACCGACTCCGTCAGCCAGCCGGGCACGCCCGCATGGAGGTCGGCCCAGGCGACACCGGGACTGTCCTCGCCGGCCGCATACTCCTCCGGGTGGTCCGTGACGCCCACCACCGCCAGCCGGACTCCGCCCGCCTCCAGCACCGCGAACTCCCGGGCCGTGCCTGCGTTCGCCCCGGCACCGACCGCGCGGACGCCCGCCCCGGCCAGCAGGGTGCGGGTGTCGGCCATGGCGTCGAACCCGTAGTCCAGAGCATGGTTGTTGGCGAGCGTCACACAGCTCACCCCCAGTTCGGCCAGCACCTTCGCGGCGGCCGAGGGCGCGCGGAAGAAGAAGGGCTTGCGCGGGTCGGGCCAGCGGTGCCCGCGGTCGGAGACACAGCACTCCAGGTTGAGCACGAACAGATCCGCTTCCGCGACCGCCTCCCTGACCCCTGCGGAGACGAGCGTTTCCGGCACCGGCGAGCGGCGCAGCCCCTCGGCGACGCCGCGCCCGAGCATGGTGTCGCCGGCCAGTGCCACCGTGAGCGCCATGATTCCGTCCCTTTCCCGCTGTGCACTCAGACGTCGAGCGTCACCCGGCAGGTCCAGCCGCCGGGGCCGCCGCGCAGGTGCAGGTCGTGCAGCGAAACGGCCTTGGGTACGGCACCGACCGGCGCGGCGGTGCCGACGTCTGCCATCCGGAAACGGACCGACAGCTCCCGGCTGCCCCCCGCCGACCGGATCGGCCCCACCTCCACATCGAGCGGGATCTCACCGTCGGCATCCATCCGGTAGACGACCTCCTCCAGGACGGACACCAGCAGGTCCTCGTCAGACTCCCCCGTGACCGCGAATTCGCGTTCCCCGGCGACTGCGGCCCCGGACGTGTCGGCGAAACCCTCCACCATCGCGCGCACCGCCTCGCCGATGCAGCCCTCGGCTGTCGGCGACCACGCCTCCACCCGCATGTCCGCGGTGTGCGGCACAGCCCGGTGGCCACGCGCGCCGGGCCGCTTTCCCACAGGTTCCCGACCGTCCACGGCCGGCACCTCTCCGTAGTCTCCGGATGCACAGCCTCACGGCGAGTTCTCCGAACCGCAGGCGATGCTTCCTCCAGAGTCGTCCCGCACACCGCTTCGGGGCAACCTGCACGAGGCGACGCACGCGGTCACTGTCCAGGGCCCGGCGGTCTCACCTCGACGGGACGCCCGCCGGCACGCCCGCTCCAGCTCGTTTTCGACCGGGAGACGCCGGGCGCATCGTCGGCCGGCGCAGACGGCCGGCATCGTACGGTCCGCCATCGGCAGGGCCGAGCTGCTGTGCGGCGGCAGGGCGGGTATCCGGCTCGTACGCGTCGGACTGTTCGTGTGGGGGAGACGCGGCAGGGAGAACAGTCCCCAGGGTCATACCGCCAGGGGAGGTCCGTTGCGGCGGCGATTGGAGCACATGGCGGTCTGTCACCCATCCGAACACGTCGAGTAACGCTACGCATGGGGGCGTGAAGCGAAGACAGTCGACGGGCCGCTGAACCTGACGGCCGGGGGACCCCTGCTTCGTAGGCCGCTCGCCTCGCGCCCCGCTCCGGAGCATCCCGAGCGGGGCGCGAAGCACTTCCCTACGTGTCCCTGTGTGCACACCGCGTGTCCAGTGCCCCCAAGGAGCGCTCTCGAAGGAGCAGATCTGTGGAACCCACCCTGATCAACGGCGTCCCCGCACACGCACTGCTGGTCCACCTCGTCGTGGTCTTCGTGCCACTCACCGCACTGGCTCTCGTGGTCTGCGCCGCCTGGCCCCCCATCATGCGCCGCTTCGGCCTGGCCCTGCCCCTCCTGGCCCTCGTCACCCTGGTCTCGGTGCCCCTGACAACAGGCGCCGGCGAGTGGCTGGAGGGGCGCATCGTGCAGAACGCCTTGGTGGCAAGGCACGCGGATCTGGGCGACGAGCTCCTGCCGTGGGCCGTGGGCCTGTTCGTCCTGAGCGCAGCCCTGTGGTGGTTCTACCGGCGCGCGTATGCAGCTACTTCCTCGTTCTACAGCGGCAGGAGTTCATCGGCAGAGGTGAGTACTCCCCTGCGAGCGACATCGGTGGTGCTGTGTCTGGCCGTGGCAGTCGGCGCGGTCGTGCAGGTCTACCGCATCGGTGACTCGGGCGCCAAGGCCACCTGGAACAACAGGTTCTCCGCCACAGCCGGCGACCACAGGGCCTGAACACGGCCGCCTGACTTCCCACAGCGCGACCAGGGTCCGGCACGCCGACTCCATCGACGCCGCCGGCGGCGGCTTCGCCGGCCCCGGAAGAGGTCCCACGGCCTCGCCCCGGTGCCAGCGGGGAGTGGGCTCGCCACGGTTGCCGGGGCGGAACGGCCGGCACTGTCCGTACGGATCGGCGTCGCACGTCCCGAAGCCGGAGTCCTGGGACCGGCCGAGGTCATGGGACGTCTGTGGGTGCTGCCGACGGACACGACCGCATGGGCCCCGGCTGAAGGGCCTTGCAGCACGACCTGGGAGCCACCCGTCGGCCGCCCGCCGGCGCACAGACCCGCCCTACCCGCCTTGTTGACCGCAGGCAATCGGCGAATGACATACGGTAGTTGTCTCGCCGTCCTCGTGAAGGAGTGCACGCATGCCGGTCTCACTCGGTCTCGGTCTTCCGCAGATGAAGCAGTACGACATCGGTCGCGATGTGGCCACGGTGGCACGCGCGGCGGAGGATGTCGGGTACGAGAGCCTGTGGGTCTTCGAGCGGGTGCTCTTCCCGGAGCCGGCCACCCAGGGGCTGTACGGCGTACCGGGGCTGCCGTGGCCCGACCAGTACCGCAGCGTCGCCGACCCGCTGGTCACCCTCACACTTGCCGCCGCGGCCACCGACCGGGCCCGGCTCGGCACCAGCGTCCTGGTCGCCCCGCTCCACGTGCCGTTCCAGCTGGCCCGATCGCTCGCCTCGCTCGACGTCGCGAGCGGTGGCCGGGTGATCGCGGGCCTCGGAACCGGCTGGTCACTCGACGAGTACGCGGCCGCCTCGGTCGCCCCCTTCGAGAAGCGCGGCGCGGTCCTGGACGAACTGCTCGACGTCTGCGCGGCCGTCTGGGGCCCGGACCCGGTCTCGTACCGGGGTGAGCTGACCACCATCGCACCGGCCGAGGTCGGCCCCAAGCCCGTTCGCCCCATCCCGGTCTATCTGCCGGCCAACAGCCCACGCGCCACCCGCCGGCTGGTGGACCGGGCGGACGGCTGGATGCCTGTGGCCATGGGTGTCACGGAACTGGCCGAACAGTGGCGGCGGGTACACGACCTGGCGGCCGAGCGTGGCAGGCAGAGGCCGATCGAGGTGTGTGCCCGTGCCAATGCGAGATACAGCGCCAAGCCGTTCGAGGGCGCGGACCGGCAGCCCTTCCACGGCAGCGTGGCCCAGATCGTGGAGGACCTGGTGGCCCATGCGGCAGTGGGTGTGACGGAGATCCTGCTGGACCTCCAGGGAACGACGCGAGACGCCGCCGAACTGGCCGATGTGGCGGCCGAGGTGTATCGGGCGGCCCGAGCGGCGGGCGTCTGACGGTCGCACCGAGGAAGCACCGGTCCGCCGTCCGGCGGGACGGATCGCGGTGGCCGACAGCACACCACCGCGTCCGCCCCTCGGATTGCGGCGGTGCCTGTCCGGCGCATGAGCCGGTGTTCACGATCGGGTGCTGGTCACCGATGCCCTGTCGGCCGCGCACCGTGGGGGCACCGGCGGACCGGCGGTGCTGGGCTGCGGCAGTGTGACCGTTGGCTTCAGTTCGTATGCGGGTGACCGTCGGCGGCGTCATGGGTCTGCTTCAGGGCCATGGGGTAGGCCGATGGGCCCGCAGGGCTGCACAGTGTGTCGGGGGCGCGGTGGGGGCGAAGGTCCCTGAGGACCGACTCGACCTCACAGAGAAAGGACTGATAAGAGGTCAGGCGCTGCCATTCGGAGTCGGGGATGCCCGGCACCGTGGCGGCGCATGCCGACCAGCTCGCCACCAGTTCGGCGTACAGCGGTGTGTCACTTGCCGTCTCTGCATAAGACTGACCCGGCATGAACGCGCCGGAGAGCTGCTCGCGCGATGCGCGCGCTCCGTGAGCCACATCCAGCTGGGGCCTCGGACGCGGCCGGGCATGAGAAGGGCGTGGGGCCTGTGAGGGGTGCGGAATGGATGCCGCCGAGCCTCTGCCGATGGTGGTAGCGGAAGTGGGTGCGTTCATGACGGTGGTAACGATCAGCCGCCATTTGGGTAACTACCGTCCGACACGGCAAGATTAGATGGAGTTTCACCTTTCTTGGTGCCTTTCGGCCGAAAGTCGCTTCAAATCCTGTGGAGGGACGTTGGTCCCGACATGGAACCGAGGGAGCTGTGGGAGCGTCACGCCGTACTGGCGCGGGCGTATTTGAGGAATGACGAGGACGTGCGCGATGCGCAGAGCACCCTCGACGAGCAACAGGCGAACCGTATGCGGACGCTGGCCGCGTTCGCGGTGACACTGGGGAGCGACGGGACCGTCGCGGATCTCCTTGGGCTCCATGAACGCGAAGTGCGCATGGCTCGCCGTACCGTGGGAAAGGACGATGCCAGGGCCATCGCCAAGGCACTCCTGGACCACCATGCTGCCGATGCGCACGAGCTGTCTCCCGAGGACGCGGACAGGTGCCAGCCCTACCCGGAACCGGAGGAAACGCCGGTGTCCCATGAGGCCCCGGCCCCATCTGCATGCCACCCTCAGGCCCCCGGCACGCCGGACGCTGCCGACGAGGCGGTCCAAGGAATGGTGTCGTCGTCGGCCGTGGACGCGGTTCTGGTCGGCGCGTGGAGCACCGGCGCCGACCTCTCCGTACTGGCAGGCGAGCTCGGTCTCGATCTCCCCCGGCTCGTCGCTCGCACCCGGTACCTGGAGGCGCAGGGCCGCCTCACCCATGGCGCGCAACCGCTGGACCGTTCCGGCCGTCACCGCCGCGTCGACGGCGCCGAGGCGCCCAGCGTGACCCAGTCCCGGCAGTGGTACTACCCCACCCAGCATCGCTCGTCGCACCAGGAGACGACGTGGGGCCAGCAGGCTTCTCACACCAGCATGAACGCCGCACCGATGCATGACTGGGACGGCATCCTCGATCAGTGGCAGGTCACCACCAGCCCCACGTCCTCCTGGTAGGGAACCGCGACAGCCCGGGACGGTGCGACAGCGAGGTCCGATGGGCCGAAAGGCAGGTGACGTCGTCGTAGTCGACCGCCGTGTGCTGCCGGGTGACAGTGTGTCCTGCATCGATCTGCGACTGGCCTGAGCGAGCAGGCCGGCGGGCACCGTGCGAACCGGGCGCCCGTCGGCACGTCCGGGTCAGATGACCGGTGGCCGCCCCAGCATCGTCATCCGCCACACCGTGCGCCATCGCATCGGCTGCCGACGCCCGCACGGGGTGCGGACCCCTTCGGCGAAGCCGGCGGCCCAGGCGCGCAGTCCCGTGGCCGAGCGGGTGCGGGCCACGGTGAGGAGGGCCCAGGTGCCCAGATAGGCGGGGACCAGAGGGAGCGGAAGATTGCGACGGGCCAGCCAGACACGGTTGCGGGCCGTCATCCGGTAGTAGACCGAGTGCCGGGCCGGGGACGTCTTGGGGTGCTGGAGCAGCAGATCGGGCTCGTACAGGATCTTCCAGCCGGCGTCGAGCGCCCGCCAGGAGAGGTCGGTCTCCTCGTGAGTGAAGAAGAACTCCGCCGGCCAGGGGCCCGTTTCCGCGAGCATCTTCATGGAGAGGGCGTGGCCACCGCCGAGGAACGCCGTGACGGGGCCGCGCCGCATCGGATCCGTGGCGCGCAGGCGCGGGACGTGGCGGCGCTGCGTCTCGCCGTGTTCGTCGGCGATACGGAACCCGACGATGCCGAGCTGCGGGTCGGCGGCGTACAGCTCCTGGACCTTGCGCAGCACACCGGCGTCGACGAGCAGACCGTCGTCGTCCAGCTCGATGACGACATCCACGTCCCCGAGTTCAGCCAGTGCCGCGATGGCGACGTTACGGCCGCCGGGGCAGCCGAGGTTCTCGTCCAGCTCGATCGTGGTCACGCCGCCGGCGAGGCCCGACAGGCCGGGGAAGCCGGTGAAGTCCGGGAGCGGTGAGCCGTTGCCCACGACGACGAGACGGGCCGGCAGCACGTCCTGCATGGCCACCGAGGCCAACAGCGCCTCGACCTGTTGCGGGCGGTCGCCCATGGTCACGATGGATACGCCGATGCGCGGTTCGGACAAGGTCAGCACTCCTGAGCTCGCTGCGGTGCCCGCGATCGTAGTCGCTCGATGTTCAGCTGCCGGTCGCTGACCCGCCACGAGGCGGATGCCGCCGCCCGGTAGCGGAGCGGTCGTCAGGAACCGGGGGCGCCGCCCGCCGCGCCGGTCCGCTCCGGCGAGGGCACCCGTGCCGCGATCCGTCGCAGATGCCCCGCGAATACCTGAGGCGCCTCGGGGGTGAGGGTGCGGAGGGCGACCATCGCCGTCACGATGACGTCGCAGAGTTCCGCCTCCACGTCCTGCCAGGAATGGGTGATGCCCTTGCGCGGGTTCTGACCGATGGTCCCGATGACGGCCTGGGCGACCTCGCCGACCTCCTCCGAGAGTTTCAGCATCCGCAGCAGGAGGTCCTGCTCGGGGCGGATGCCGGTTCCCGCGTCCAGCCAGTTGCGGAGGTGGTCGATGGTGTCCCAGGGGGACCGGTCCGCATCGTCGGTGTCCGTACCGTCCGGGCGGCCGTTCGTGTCGGCACTCATACGGTGCAGCCTGCCAGGTCCGGACACTGGTGCTTGTCCTCGTGTGCACTCCAAGTCCCGGACTGGCCGTCCGGCACTGGAGAACCGGGGGAGTCCCGCAGACCGCCCGGTACGATTCCGGGCCGGACGGTGCGGCTCCGGGCAATCAGCCGGTGGCGCCGGCCTGGCTCGGCACGGATTCCAGCTGCGAGAGCAGCCGCCCGCCGCGATCCTCGGACATGTCGAGCGTGGCCAGCACGGCGGGTGTCGAGATGCTCGGCAGGACGTAATGCAGCAGTACGGAGATCCGGCGCCCCAAGTCCTCACGCCGGCACAGGACCTGGGACATCACCTGGATCCCGGAGAAGGCGCCCGCCAGCAGCTCGGCGGTCTCACGCGGATGCACGTGCGGCAGCAGCTCGCCCTGGCTCCTGGCAGTGATCAACAGATGTTCGAGCCGGTCGATCCAGGCCCGGAACGGTGTGCCCCGGTCGAGACCCTCGACCGCCTGGTCCATCGCCAGCCCGACACTTGCCCTCACCAGGGGTTCGTGGCGGAGCCGGTGGGCAAGAATCATCCCTTGGTCCACCAGCTCCTGAAGCTTCGTCGGCTGCGGCGGCAGCGGGAAACTGTCCAGCTGGACGTCCATCACGCCGAGCGCCAGCTCTTCCTTCGAGTTGAAGTGGAAGTACAGTGCGCCCTTGGTCACCCCCGCCCGGGCGAGGATCTCGCTGATGGTGGCGCTGCTGTAGCCACGCTCGTCGAACACGGCGGCGGCCGCCACCAGGATCGACCGTCGAGTCTGGATCGCGCGCGCCTGCTGGGCCATCAGCTACGAGTCTCTCTAGTCATGGCGTGGTCGGCGCCACAGGGGTCTGACTGAAAGGGGAAACCGGACTGCCAGTATCTTACGGCCTCCCTCACGACAGGGAGTGGGCTCCCGACGCCCTGCGACTCCGCTTGCGGCGTTGTCGTCGAAGCCGCATGACGCCGCTCGCTGATCCACTCTCTATCGTGCACCAGACCGTTACTGCTGAGGGTGGGGGGCGCGGGCTTCGGCGCCGCCCAGGCCCGGCACACGGTGACGTCAGCAGGCCGGCCTCGGCCGGTTGCTCACTCCGCCGCGGGGATACGCGTCCCCGTGCCGCTCACCCGCACCCGCGCGTCGCCCGCGCGCAGTTCGACCGCGAGCGTGCCGGGGCGGCCCATGTCCTGGCCCTGGTGGAGGGTGAGGACCGTGGTGTCCGGGACGAGCGCCAGCTCGCGCAGGTACGCGCCGAAGGCGGCCGCCGCCGCACCCGTCGCCGGGTCCTCGACCACGCCGCCGACCGGGAACGGGTCGCGGACGTGGAAGACGGTCGCCGACTCGCGCCGCACCAGCTGGACCGTGGTCAGGTCGAGCCGGTGCATCAGTGCTTCGAGGCGGGCGAAGTCGTAGTCGAGGTCGGCGAGGCGCTCCCGGCTTCCGGCGGCCAGCACCAGATGACGGGCGCCCGCATAGGCGATCCGTGGCGGCAGGGCCGGGTCCAGGTCGCCGGCCGGCCAGTCCAGGGCGGCCAGCGTTTCGGCCAGGTCGTCCGGGGCGACATCCGTGACGTGCGGTTCGACGCTCGTGAGGGTGGCGCGGAGTTCGGTGCCGTCCTGGGCGACGGTGACCGGGACCGTACCCGCCTGAGTGGTGAACACCAGGTCGCCGGGGCCGTTGCGCTCGGCGAGGGCGATGGCTGTCGCGACGGTGGCGTGGCCGCAGAACGGGACTTCGGCCTTCGGGCTGAAGTAGCGGATCGTGTAGCCGCGACCGCCCGATTCGCCAGAAGTGCCCGGTCCGGTCAGGAAGGCCGACTCGCTGTAGCCGAGTTCCGCCGCGATCGCGAGCATCGCCGCGTCGTCGAGACCGGACGCGTCGAGGACGACCCCCGCCGGATTGCCGCCCTGCGGGTCGGCGGAGAAGGCGGTGTAGCGCAGGACCTCGGTTCCTGGAATCTCACTCATGACGCTGCTCAACCCTGCCGCGGTCCACGGCATTCCCGCCCGGATCGGGCCGGCGCCCCGGACCCCGGCCCGCGGGCTCGGTGACGGTTCTCGACGCCGGTACCCCTCTTCGTCCGGGAGCAGGAGTCCAGGAGCGTGCCGCTCGCCTCGGCCGGCGGCGCGCGCAAGGAATCGTCAGCCCCGGCCCACGTACGGCATCGTCGTCGCCAGGACCGTCGCGAACTGCACGTTGGCTTCGAGCGGCAGCTCCGCCATGTGCACCACCGTCCGGGCCACGTCCGTCACTGCCATCACCGGCTCCACCGCCAGTTCGCCGTTGGCCTGGAGGATGCCGGTCTGCATCCGCTCCGTCATCTCCGTGGCCGCGTTCCCGATGTCGATCTGGCCGCAGGCGATCCGGTACGGACGGCCGTCCAGCGACAGTGACTTCGTCAGCCCGGTCATTGCGTGCTTGGTCGCCGTGTACGCCACCGAGTGGGGGCGCGGCGCATGTGCGGAGACCGAGCCGTTGTTGATGATCCGGCCGCCCTGCGGGTCCTGCTCCTTCATCTGCCGGTACGCCGCCTGCGCGCACAGGAAGGCCCCGGTCAGGTTCACATCGACGACCGTGCGCCAGTCGTCGTAGGAGAGCTCCTCGACCGGGACGGAGCGCGGGCCGAACGTGCCCGCGTTGTTGAACAGCAGGTCGACCCGGCCGGTCCACTCCCGTACGCAGGAGAAGAGCGCGTCCACGTCCTCGGGGCGGGAGACGTCGGCGGGGACGGTGATCGCCCGGGCGTCCGGCCCGGCCAGTTCCACAGTCTCGGCGAGGGGTTCGGGGCGGCGGCCGGCGAGCGCCACCGACCAGCCGGCGCCCGTCAGAGCGAGAGCCACCGCGCGGCCGACCCCGGAGCCCGCGCCCGTGACGACGGCCGTCCTCGCATCCGGGTTCAACAGTTTGTTGCTCATGACGCCGCAGCGTACGCCTTGCGCCTCACGAGTCGCCGCCGGGCGGCCGGTTCGGGCTCCCAGGGGTGATTCCCCGATCGATCAGCCGATGTCGTCCGCCGGGTAGCGGACGCCGATGCGGTCACGTACCGCATCGAGCGTCCGCATCACCGCCAGCGATCCGTCCAGCGGCACCAGCGGCGACTCCGTCTCACCCGCCCGCAGCGCGCGCAGGACCTCCGCCTGCTCGAACTGCATCCCACGGAGCCCGTCGCCCGCGGTCCCCGCAGTGAACTCCTCCGGGTCGTGACCCTCCCGGTGCAGCACGAACCGCTCCGGGTAGAAGAAACCGCGCGGGAAGTCGATCCGTCCCCTGGTGCCGGTGACCGACGCGGTCTGCGGGGTGTCGGCGGTGACCGAACAGCTCAGCAGCGCCGTGGCCCCGGACTCCCAGCCCAGCAGCATGCCGGTGTTCAGATCGACGCCCTCGGGGGAGAGCAGCGCATCGGCCTGGACACGGTCCGGCTCACCCAGCAGCAGATGCGCGAACGACACCGGGTACACCCCGAGGTCCAGCAGCGCGCCGCCGCCGAGTGCCCGGTCCCGCAGCCGGTGGTCCGGGCCGAACGGACCCGCGAGCCCGAAGTCGGCCTGCAGGGTACGGATGTCGCCGATGGCGCCGTCGGCGATCAGTGCGGTCAGCCGCCGGACGACCGGGTTGCAGTACGTCCACATCGCCTCCATGAGGAAGAGGCCACGGTCCCGGGCGAGCGCCACGAGCTCCTCCGCCTCCCGGGAATTGAGGGTGAACGCCTTCTCGCACAACACGTGCTTCCCGGCCTCCAGACAGAGCGCGGTGGCCTCCCGGTGCGCGGAGTGCGGCGTGGCCACGTACACCACGTCGACCTCGTCGTCGGCGGCGAGTTCGGCCCAGCTGCCGTACGCCTTCGGTATGCCGAACCGTTCGGCGAACGCCTTCGCCGCCGTGTCCGTACGGGACGCCACGGCGACCACTTCGGTGTCGGGCATCGCCTGCAGGTCAGCGGTGAAGGTCGCGGCGATGCCACCCGTAGCCAGCACGCCCCAACGCACGGTCCTGTTCACGCCTGCCCCCAAGAAAAGGTCTCGACCACTCCGGCTGAGCTGAGAGCATAGAGGCGGATTCAACTATTTGGAGATGAGAATGCCGGAGACCGGCGCGAGCCGAGCCCAGCACGCAGACATACCGAATGCCGCAGCCGGGACCGGGCCCGCCGCCACCGCCGCGGCTCGCCGCACCGCACTCCTCGTCACCCTCGTCCTCGGCGGTCTCACCGCACTTCCGCCGCTCTCCATGGACATGTACCTGCCGGCGCTGCCGGCGGTCACCGACGCCCTGCATGCCCCCGCGGCCACCGTCCAGCTCACCCTCACCGCCTGCCTCGCCGGAATGGCGCTCGGCCAGGTCGTCGTCGGACCGATGAGCGACCGCTGGGGCAGGCGCCGGCCGTTGCTCCTCGGCATGGCGGTCTACGTACTCGCCACCGCCATCTGCGTCTTCGCGCCCACCGCGGAACTTCTCATCGGCTTCCGCCTCCTGCAGGGCCTGGCCGGCGCGGCCGGCATCGTCATCGCCCGGGCCGTCGTCCGTGACCTGTACGACGGCGTGGAGATGGCCAGGTTCTTCTCCACCCTGATGCTGATCTCCGGCGTCGCACCGATCGTCGCGCCACTGATCGGCGGACAGGTGCTGCGGTTCACTGACTGGCGGGGCATCTTCGCCGTCCTCACCGTCGTCGGCGTCGTGCTGACCCTCGTCGTCTGGAAGTGGCTGCACGAGACGCTGCCGCCGGAGGAACGGCACAGCGGCGGGATCGGCGACGCACTGCGCACCATGCGCGGGCTCCTCGGCGACCGGGTCTTCACCGGTTACATGATCGCGGGCAGCCTCGCCTTCGCCGCGCTCTTCGCCTATGTCAGTGCCTCGCCGTTCGTGGTCCAGGAAATCTACGGTGCCTCGCCGCAGACCTTCAGCCTGCTCTTCGGTATCAACTCGATCGGCCTGATCACCGTCGGCCAGATCAACGGCAAGCTGCTGGTGGGCCGGATCAGCCTGGACAAGGCGCTCGGCTTCGGGCTCGGCGTCATCGTCCTCGCCGCTGTCGCGCTGCTGCTGATGACGTCCGGGGTCTTCGGCGAGGTCGGTCTGATACCGGTCGCCGCCGGGCTCTTCGTCCTGATGTCGGCGATGGGGCTCGCGATGCCGAACACCAATGCCCAGGCGCTCATGCGTACCAAGCACGCAGCGGGTTCCGCCTCGGCGCTGCTCGGTACGTCGTCGTTCCTGATCGGGGCCGCCGCCTCACCGCTCGTCGGGATCGCGGGGGAGGAGACGGCCGTCCCGATGGCAGTCGTCCAGGTGGTGTGCGCGGTCGGCGCGATGGCCTGCTTCCTGGTCCTGTGCCGGCCCTGGCAACGGCAGTCGTAGAAGCTCGGGAATGACCCGGGAGTGGCCGGGAGCCCATTTCCTGTCGCGGGGGAGGCCGTTAGCGGGGCGCGCGCGGGTAGCCGAGCAGGTGCAGCCGGTCGAGCTCGTCCGTCCACCGGAACACGCCGACGCCTGCCTCCGCCTCCGCGCCCGGCAGCCGCACATTGGACGGCAGCCCCTCCGGGGTCCCCGTGACGACCTCGACGGCGACCGGGCGCCCGCTGCCGTTCAGGGCGTCCGTCGCGTTGCGCACGTTCGTCGCGCCGTACGCGATGCCCTCGTCCGTGACGGAGGCCAGCGTCAGCCGCTTCGAACCGTCCGGTGCCTCCAGGCAGAAACCCTTCTTCGCCGTCAGGTCGAAGGCGAGGTTCCCGGCCACCAGATAGCCCCCCGAGGGCGACATGACGGCCTGCGGGTACTGCCCCGGCTTGATGGCCACCTTGCTGCACTCCACCGTGGCCACCGGCTTCCCCGTCTCCGCGTCGTGCAACGCCCACAGATCATGGGTCTGCGCCAGGTTCTGCCCCTTGGCGAGCTGCCACTTGGCCAGCACCCAGCCGGGGGCCACGGTCGTCGGGATCCCGCTGGTGCGGTCGGTGTTCTTCGGGGCGACGTTCCGGCTGAACCAGCCGCCCTGCACCCAGAACTCCCGTGCCCCGCTCACCAGGAGGCCCTTCTTCGTCAGTCCGAACACCTCGGTGAGCTGCTTGCAGGACGGGCAGTCCTTCGGGTACTTCAGCGCCGAGGGAGCGATCTTCGAGAACCGTCCGGTCGCCGGGTCGACCACCACACTGGTCGTCCGGCCGTCGCTGATCAGGATGTCGGGGCCGGAGGCGATCACACTCGGTGCGGAGGACCACGGCACCTCGATGCGCCGCCGGGCGCCGTCCTTCACGTCGTACACATCGAGGGAGACGATCGTGTCGGCCGGGGTCAGCGCGTTCACGCCGACCTTTCCGTACGACCAGGTGACGAAGTACTCCACGTCGTTCTTGGTGACCAGGATCAGCTTGGGGGAGTGCTTCGAGGCCGGCGGCCGCCAGTTCTCGCCCTTCCAGCCCGCCCTTCCGGTATCCGAGTCGATGGTCTCCAGCCGGTACTGGTTGTCGGCGACCCGCAGCAGATAGCCGAGGCGTCCCGTCGTCCGGGAGATCGCGTAGTCGGGGGACGTGTTGACGAGCTCCCAGCCGCTTTGCGTGGTGTACGCGGGAGGAACCGTGAGCTGCGTCGCCGGGCCCGGACCCGTGGGCGTCGGCACGGGTGTCGTCGGCTTGTCGGCGCCCTTCCGGTCCTGGCTGCCCCCGGCACCGCATGTGGCCAGCAGAAGCAGCAGGGCGAGCACGAGCACCCCGGCGACCAGAGTCAGGCGCACGATCTTCTGTCTCATGGTCCCCTCCGATGAGCAATCCTGGCGTCGCGGCGGTCAGCGTAGCAACTGGCCAGGGTTTACCAGCAGTTCGGATTCGGCGCTGTTCCGCGAAGATCCCGTGCCGGGCAACGGGCCACAGGACGGGACAGGAACCTGCCGGGGAACGGCCGGGGAACAACCGGTCGAATCCGCCTACAATTCGTCGGTGAACGTCACCCTCTCCACCGCGGAAGCCCTGCGCGCGGCGCTGGCCGGACTCCTCGACGGGCTGCCGCCCAAGCAGGCCGCGCAGGCCGTCGACCGGCTCATCGCCAACTACCGGGGGACCACCCCCACCGATGCCCCGGTGCTCCGCGACCGCTCGGACGTCGCCGCGTACGCCGCGTACCGCATGCCCGCGACCTTCGAAGCGGTACGGTCCGCCCTCGCCGCCCTCCGTGAGGCCGCTCCGGAGTGGACGCCCGCGACGCACACCGACATCGGCGGCGGCACGGGTGCGGCGAGCTGGGCCGTCGCCGGGGCCTGGGAAGGCCAGCGGACCACCGTCCTGGACTGGGCCGAGCCCGCGCTCACCCTCGGCCGCGAGCTCGCCGAGGCCTCCGGCATCGAGGCCCTGCGCACGGCCGAGTGGCGGCGGGCCCGGATCGGTGCAGGACTGGAGCTCGACCCCACGGACCTGGTGACCATCAGCTACGTACTCAAGGAACTGACGGCGCAGGCGCGCACCGGGCTGGTCGACACCGCGGCGGCCGCAGCCCAGGCCGTCGTGATCGTCGAGCCCGGCACCCCCGACGGCTACGCCCGCGTCATCGAGGCCCGCGACCGGCTGATCGCCGCAGGACTGACGGTCGCCGCCCCGTGCCCGCACAGCGACGCGTGCCCGATCGAGCCGGGCACCGACTGGTGCCACTTCTCGGCCCGGGTCAGCCGTTCCTCGCTGCACCGGCAGGTGAAGGGTGGCTCGCTGCCGTACGAGGACGAGAAGTTCAGCTATGTCGTGGCGACCCGCTTCGCCACCGAACCGGTACCCGCCCGGGTCACCCGCAAGCCGCAGATCCGCAAGGGGCAGGTGCTGCTGGAGCTGTGCACCCGCGACGAGGCCCTGCAGCGCTCCACGGTCACCAAGCGGCACGGCGAGCTGTACCGGGCCGCCCGGGACATCGAGTGGGGCGACGCCTGGCCGCCGCCCCACGGTGAGGGTGACTAGTGTCCCTCCCGGCAAACATTGCCGGTCACGGCACTAGTCCTGCTGGCTCCGCAGCTCCTGGGTGCAGCACTTCACGCTGCCGCCGCCCTTGAGCAGCTCGCTCAGGTCCATCGGGACCGGTTCGAAGCCGCGCGCCCGGAGCGGGTCGAAGAGGCCCGCGGCGCCCTGCGGCACCAGCACGTGGAGCCCGTCGCTGACGGAGTTCAGGCCGAACGCGGCGGCGTCCGCCTCCTCGGCGATCAGTGCGTCGGGGAAGAGCCGCCGCAGCACCGACCGGCTGCCCGGCGAGAACGCGCCCGGGTAGTACATGATCTCGTCGCCCGCCTCGTCGAGCACGCAGAGGGCCGTGTCCAGGTGGTAGTAGCGCGGGTCCACCAGATCGAGGCCGATCACCGGCCGGCCGAAGAACTCCTGCGCTTCGTTGTGCGAGAGCGGACTGGACCGGAAGCCGCGCCCGGCCAGGATGTACGAGGAAGTGACCGCGAAGTCGCCCTCGCCCTCGTTGACATGGTCCGGATCACGGATCTCGGTGAAGCCGTGGTCCCGGAACCAGTCCCGGTGCGCCTCCGCCTCCGCGTACCGCTCCTGGTAGGCGAACCGGGCGCCCAGTACCCGCCCGTCGACGACGGTGGCGCCATTCGCGGCGAAGACCATGTCGGGCAGCTCGGGGCGCGGGGTGAGCAGCTCGACGGTGTGGCCGAGCGCACGGTAGCGGTCGCGCAGGTCCTCCCACTGGGCCTGCGCCAGCGGCAGATCGACCGGCTTGGTCGGGTCCATCCACGGGTTGATGGAGTAGGTGACCTTGAAGTGGGCCGGGGCGCACATCAGGTAGCGGCGCGGCGTGGCTGTACGGGGCGCCGGAGCAGTGGCTTCGCGAGGCAAGGGGACAGCGGCTTCACGAAGCGACGAGGGTGTGGCTTCACGCGGCAATGAGGGCTCCTCACGGACGGCAGGGGTTGCCTGCAGAGTGCCGGGGCTCGCACGGGTCTGTGCGTGAGCTCATGGTGCGCCGATCGGAGCTACCGCGCAGTGAACCGATCGGGTGGTTCTGCGGGATGCACCGTAACGTCTGTGGAGAGATGCAGAGACGATACGTCTCGCCTCGCTCCGCTGCTACGGTGACGGGCATGGCAGATAACCGGCCGCCCGACCCCGGCCGCCGCAGCGAGCGCTCCCGCCGGGCGATCTACGACGCGGCACTCGGCCTCGTCGGCGAGGTCGGCTACCCGAGGACGACGATCGAGGCCATCGCCGCCCGCGCCGGTGTCGGAAAGCAGACGATCTACCGCTGGTGGCCCTCCAAGGCCGCCGTCCTGATGGAGGCCTTCGTCGACCTCGGCAACCGGGCCGCCGAGCAGGCCGGAGCGGCCGGGTACGCCATCCCGGACACCGGCGACCTGGCGGCCGACCTGAGGACCGTCCTGCGGGCAACCGTCGACGAGCTGAACGATCCGGTGACCGAGGCACCCACCAGGGCGCTGGCCGCCGAGGGGATCGTCGACGCCGCGCTCGGCGCCGAATTTGTCGAAAAGCTGCTCGAACCGCAGCTGCAGCTCTACGTCACCAGGCTGCGCGCCGCCCAGGAGGCGGGCGACGTACGCGCCGAGATCGATCCGAGGATCGCCCTCGAGCTCCTCGTCGCCCCGCTCACCCACCGCTGGCTGCTGCGGACCAGGCCGCTCACCCACGCGTACGCGGACGCGCTCGTCGACTACGCCCTACACGGTCTGGCCACCCGCTGAGCGCACCACGCCGCGTCCGCCCGATCAGAGGTCGCCCGACAGGCTCTGAGCCACGAAGCGCGACGCAGCCACACCGAGCCGGCCGCAGCCACGCCTGTCATTTCCGGACAAAAGATTACAAAGAGCCCTGCTCAAGGCATCGGTCGACGCCCCCGCTTCAGGACTCTGGCCACCCGGGGCGCAGGATGGTGGGACCATAGGGGCAGGGGCAACGCTGAGGTAAGGGGATAGATGGGCGCCGATTTCGGCCGTTCTCGCGGCACAGAGAGCAAGTTTTCCCAATGGCTGCGCCGGCGACCCAAACCGCAGCAGCGCGCGGTCGACGACACCGCCCGGGAGGCGCTGCTCCTGGCCGTCGCCGAAGCCGGAATGCCGATCGCACCCGCCGCCCACCCGATCGGCTACCGATGTTCGTGCGAACGCATCGGCTGTCCCACCCCCGCCAGGCACCCCGTCTCCTTCGCCTGGCAGACGCAGTCCACCACCGACCGTGCCCAGATCGAGCGCTGGGCCCGCAGTCAGCCGCAGGCCAACTTCATCACCGCGACCGGCATGATCCATGACGTCCTCGACGTGCCGTTGACCGCGGGCAGCCAGGCACTGGAGCGGCTCATTGCCGCGGGTATCGACGTCGGCCCGGTGGCCGTGTCCGGCGAGGACCGGATGCTCTTCTTCACCGCCACCCGCGGCACCCCCGAGGACGAGGACGAGTGGTGGCCCTGCGAGCTGGACTGCCACCCCGAGACCATGGACGAGCATCCCGGACTGCGCTGGCACTGCCGCGGCAGCTACGTGCTCCTGCCGCCCGCCCTGCTCCCCGGTGAGCTGGACGTGCACTGGGTCCGCGGGCCGGAGAACCCGCTGCCGGACCCGCTGACGCTGCTGGAGACGCTCACCGACGCCTGTGCGCAGTACGCCGATGCGGCGGACCAGGGCGATTTCGACCACGGGTCGGTGGCCTGGCCGCTCAGCCGCTGATGCTGGAGCGCGGGGCCTGACGAGCCCTGCGCCCCCGTCTCCCGGTTCGGGGCCACCGGATCGCGGGGCCCCGGCTCCCGGGCCCACGGCGTTATGGCGTCACGAACCCTTTGCCGCGGTGAGCCCCGGCAGCCGGTTCAGCATGATGACCTTGGCGCCGTTCGCGGCGCCCTTCTTCGGGACGTACACCAGCTGGCTGGAGACGCGCTCCTTGGTGAGGGTGGTCTTCACCTCACCGGTCAGCAGAGCCTGCACATCCGCGTTGACCGGCGGACGCAGCCCCTTCGCCGCGGTCTGCTGCTCGAAGTGCTTGCTGCTGAAGAAGACCAGTGCCCCGCCGTCCTCGGTCTCGAGGCCGAGCGGACCGAACGCACCGCTGTCCAGCGGCTGGTCGATGTACTGGTACGAGAAGCCCGCCTGGCGGGTGGTCCTGCGCACGTCCCGCCAGCCCGAGGTGGCGACGCCGGGGGCGAACACGTCCGGCGTGCCCTTCTGCAGATACTCCGTGTACTGGGTGCCCAAGTCCTTGGGTGCCACGGAGAGTTCACTGCTGTCCGTGGCCACCGGCCGGGCCCGCCCGTCGCTGTCCTTCGCGAAGGCGGGCACCGCGGCGGGCGCCACGACCGACAGATAGGCGGCCCGCCACCCGGCGTCGGGCCCGGACCGCAGGAAGACGATCAGCCAGCGGGTGTCCTGCTTCCCGCTGTCCTGGTCGCGGTTGGAATCGGTGTCCGCGACGAACCAGCGCGGCCAGCCTGCCTTCTTCGGGATGACGTAGGTGGCGTCGGTCAGCTCCAGCGGCTTGTGGTTGGCATTGCCGCCGGGGTAGTTCTTCTGCCGCGCCTTCAGGCCGGCCTGGTTGATCGCGCCGAGCGAACCGGTCACCCGGTCCGCGTCGAGCGCGGGATCGTAAGCCTTGTCCGCCGCGTTGTACGCGGCGGTGAAGTCCGCGAGGGCCTTCGCGGCCTCAGGCTTCGTCGCCGCCGGTACGACTTCCAGCTCGCCGTGCACCGTCACGCACCCGCTCGCCGTCATGCTCAGCACTGTCGCTGCCGCGAGCCCCGTCGCCAGCCGAATCGGCCTCAGGCTTCTCATCCGTTGCTTTCTGCGCCTTCTGATCCGTCGCCCCCACTGACCGTCCGAACCCTACCGGGGCCAGGAACAGTGCGAGCGTGGGGATCAGATACAGCGCCCACACCGTGACTTGAAGAACGGTCGGGTCGGGCTGGAAGTTGAAGGTGCCCTTCAGCAGCGTGCCGTACCAGCTGTCCGGCGGAATCGTGGCGCTGATGTCGAACGCCCGGTTGTGGATGCCGCCCAGGAACTCGGCCTCCTGCAGGTCGTGGACGCCGTACGCGAGCACACCCGCCGCGACGATCACCAGCATGCCGCCGGTCCAGGTGAAGAACTTCGACAGGTTGATCTTCAGCGCACCGCGGTAGAACAGCCAGCCCAGCACCACGGCGGCGGCGATCCCGAGGAACGCCCCGATCATCGGATGCCAGCCGTCGTCCGCGGCGTGCACCGCGCGCCAGACGAACAGCGAGGTCTCGAGCCCCTCCCGGCCGACCGCGAGCAGCGCCGTCGCGACCAGCGCCCCGGTGCCCATCGCGAGCGCCGCGTCCAGCTTGCCGTGCAGTTCCTTCTTCAGATGCCGCGCGGTGCGCCGCATCCAGAAAACCATCCAGGTGACCAGACCCACGGAGATGATCGACAGCGAACCGCCGAGCGCCTCCTGCGCCTTGAACGTCATCTCCTGCGAGCCGAATTCGAGACCGGCGCCGAACGCCAGGCTGACGACGACCGCGATGCCGACACCGATCCAGATCGGCAGCAGTTTGCTCTTGTTGCCGGTCTTGACCAGATAGGCGATGAGGATACAGACGACCAGGCTCGCCTCAAGGCCTTCGCGCAGGCCGATCAGGAAGTTGCTGAACACGTTTCGGTTCTCCTTTGTCCGCTTCGAGCCCCGTTACGAGAACAGCGCCCGGCCCCACCAGTCGTCCTTGTCGCGGACGCCCGGCGGGACGGCGAAGTGCGCCGAACCCACGTGCTGGATGTACTCGTTGAGTGCGTCATGTGCCGCGAGGCGGCGCTGCAGCGGGATGAACGCCTTACGGACATCGCGCTGGTAGGCGAGGAAGAACAGCCCGGCGTCGAGCCGGCCCAGACCGTCCGTACCGTCCGTGAAGGAGTAGCCGCGACGCAGGATCGTCGCACCGTCGTTGCTGTCCGGGTGGGCGAGCCGCACGTGGGCGGTCGGCAGCATCGCCTTGAGGAACGGCTCGTCGCGTTCCTTCGCCTTGCCCACCGGGGCGCCCTCGCCCTTGTCCCGGCCGAAGACGTCCTCCTGCTCCTGGAGCCCGGTCCGGTCCCAGGTCTCGATGTGCATGCGGATGCGCCGGGCCACCAGGTACGAACCCCCGGTCATCCAGCCCGCGTTGTCCTTCTCGCCGACCCACACGTGCTTGTCCAGGGCCGCGGTGTCGGTGCCGGAGATGTTCCGGGTGCCGTCCTTGAAGCCCATCATGTTGCGCGGGGTCTGGGCGTCGGGCGTCGTCGAGGACGTCTTGCCGAAGCCCAGCTGCGACCAGCGGATCGCGGTGCGGCCCATGCCGATCCTGGCGAGGTTGCGGATGGCGTGCACCGCGACCTGCGGGTCGTCCGCACACGCCTGTATGCACAGGTCGCCGTCGCTGCGGGCCGTCTCGAGATTGTCGCGGGGGAACTTCGGCAGATCGACGAGCGCCTCCGGGCGCCGGTCCTCAAGACCGAACCGCCCCTTGGCGAACAGCGAGGGACCGAAGCCGATGGTGAGGGTGAGGCGGGACGGCTTGAGCCCCAGCGCCTCGCCCGTGTCGTCCGGCGGCGCTTCGGCGAGGCCACCGTATGCCCCGTCGCCGACCGCATGACCGGCCGTCATCCGCTCGGCCGCCCGCGTCCACTCCTTGAGCAGCGCGATCAGCTCGGCCCGGTCCTTCGTCGTCACGTCGAACGCGGCGAAGTGCAGCCGGTCCTGGACAGCGGTGGCGATACCGGCCTGGTGCACACCGTGGAACGGCACCGCGGCGCCGCTGTCCGCGGCCGGCACGGTATCGCTCTTCGGGCGCACCGCGGCGACTGCGCCACCGGCCGCGACCGCGCCGAGCGCCAGTCCGGCACCGCCCCAGCCGAGCAGGGCGCGGCGGGACGGGGCACGCCCGCCGGTCGCGGCAGTAGCCTCTTCGCCGACGACGGTGTTCTGCGTCTCCTCGGACATGTGCGAAGCCTCCCCGCTCGTTACTTCGTCACCGCGGCGGCGAGCTGCGACAGCGGCTCGGCCAGGGCGTTGACGGCGTCCGACAGTTCCTTGCGGTCCGCCTTGCCGACCTTCTCGTACGAGGTGAACTCGTAGGAGTTCTTGTCCGCGCGGTACTTGTCCAGCAGCGTGTTCAACGCCGCGAACTGCTTGTCCAGGGAGGCGGTCAGCGCCGGGTCGTTCTTCGACGCGATCGGCTTCAGCAGCTCGTACGACTTCTGCGCACCTTCGACGTTGCCCTTGAAGTCGATCAGGTCGGTGTGGCTGTAGCGCTCCTCCTCGCCGGTGACCTTGCCGGTGGCTACCTCGTCGAGGAGCTCCTTGGCGCCGTTGGCCATCGAGGTCGGGGTGATCTCCGCCGTGCCGACCCGCTTCTGCCAGTCGACCAGGTCCTTGTAGAGGACCGGGGCGAGAGCCTTCTCCTCGGCGCCGAGCTTCTTGTCGTGCCACAGCGCCTTTTCCAGCCGGTGCCAGCCGGTCCACTTCTGGCCGGACTCCAGGCCGTCCTCGCGGAGGTCGACCTTCGGGTCGATGTCACCGAAGGACTCGGCGACCGGCTCGGTGCGTTCCCAGCCGATGCGGGACTCGGCGTACGCCTTCTTCGCGGCCTCGATGTCACCGGCGGCGACGGCGTCCGTGAAGACCTTGGCCTTCGGCAGGGTCTCGTCGGCCTGCGCCTGCACATAGGTGCGGAACTCGGTGACGGCCTTGTCCATCTCGGGGCTGCGCTTGGCCGCGGTGCCGCCGGTGACCTCGATCTTCTGCCGGTAGCCGGCGCCCTTCATGCCGGGCTTGCAGACGATGTCGTAGGAGCCGGTCTTGACCTCGGCCGTGATGGTGGCCTTGGTGCCGGGGCCGATGTTCTCGCGCTCGGCGGCGATGCGGGCATCCGGGAAGAGCAGGTAGACCTCGGTGACCTTGGAGCCCTTGTTCTCGACGGCCAGTTCGATGTGGCCGGCCGGGAGCTTCTTCTTGGACACCGTGCAGGAGTCGTCCTTCGCGACGACGCTCAGAGCGCCCTCGCCCTTGCCGTCACTCTTCTCGGCGCAGCCCGTGACGGCGGTCAGGGCTGCCACGGTGGCTGCAGCGGTGACTACGGAGAGACGAACGGCTCGCATACGGGCTCCACACAGGCTGAAGAGAAAGGACTGGAACGGACAAAGGCAGGGCAGGTGAGGCGAACCTAACTTAACCGAGGCTTACCTGACTGATGCCCACTCGTGCAGTGATTCAGCTCTCACTTGGGGCGCGGAGGAACGAGGTGATCACGAACGACCCATGGGTAACCCAAGAGAAGGTCAAGTAAAGGTCAAGTGGCCGGGTTTCTTTCGGTTCTGCAGGGCGAGGGCGGCGGCCGGCTCGTCGAGCGGCGGCGGGCCGCACTGCGCCGGCGCCCGGGCCCGTTGGCCCCGGACGACACAAAGTGCGATCGCCCTCGACGGGGCCGTCGAACTCCGGACTCCACGGGAGCTCTGGGCCCCTCGGGTGCATCGGCCCGGCACCCTGCCGGTCCGGACCTGTGACGCGGCCGGCGCCCGCGCGGTGCTTGAATGCGCACGTGAATGACTTCGACGTGCCCGCCGGCATCGACGTACTGCGGGTGTTCTGCGGCCCCGACGGCCGGCACGGCAACGCCCTCGGGGTCGTACGCGACGGGAGTGCGTACCCCGACGAGGCGTCCCGGCAGGCGCTCGCCGGACAACTCGGTTTCAGTGAGACCGTGTTCGTCGACGACCCCGAGCGGGGGCACATCGACATCTACACGCCCGGGCTCCGGCTGCCCTTTGCCGGGCATCCGCTCGTCGGTACCGCCTGGCTGCTCGATCTGGAGATTCTGGAACTGCCGGTCGGGGAGCTCTTCGCCCGCCAGGACGGTGAGTTCACCTGGATCACCGCACGCCCCGAGTGGGCGCCGCCGCGCACGCTGGAGCGCTACGCATCCGTCGCCGAAGTCGAGGCGCTGACCGGACCGCCGCCCGGGGAGGGCTGGCTCTACGTCTGGGCGTGGGAGGACGAGGCGGCGGGGCGGGTCAGGGCGCGGGCGTTCCCGCGGCGCGACAAAAGGATCGTGGAGGACGAGGCGACGGGCGCCGCGGCGCTGCTGCTCAGCGCGCAGCTGGGCCGCGCCCTCAACATCACCCAGGGGCGCGGCTCCCAGATCCTCACCGCACCCGCACCGGACGGCACGGTGGAGATCGGGGGCCGCGTCCGGCTGTCCACTCGCGGCTGAGCGCCCGGCGGATCCTGGCCGGGACGTGGGCCGCTACTCGGGCTCGCCTGCGTCGACAACTTCCCGACGGCCCGTCGGTAAAAACGGTACGGCCGACTCCGCCCCTGTGCCCGGTGGGAAAGATCGCGTACGAGCGTTACGGAAGGGTGAGGATCTCCGCGCCCGTCTCCGTCACCACCAGCGTGTGCTCGAACTGGGCGGTGCGCTTGCGGTCCTTCGTCACCACGGTCCAGCCGTCGTCCCACATGTCGTAGTGGTGCGTCCCCAGCGTCAGCATCGGCTCGATGGTGAAGGTCATGCCGGGCTGCATCACGGTGGTCGCGTGCGGGCTGTCGTAGTGCGGAATGATCAGGCCGGAGTGGAACGAGGAATTGATCCCGTGCCCGGTGAAGTCCCGGACCACGCCGTACCCGAAGCGCTTGGCGTACGACTCGATGACCCGCCCGATCACATTGATCTGGCGCCCGGGGCGGACCGCCTTGATGGCGCGGTTCAGGGATTCCTCGGTGCGCTCCACGAGCAGCCGGGACTCGTCGTCCACATCGCCGCAGAGATAGGTGGCGTTGTTGTCGCCGTGCACACCGTTGATGTACGCGGTGACGTCGAGGTTCACGATGTCGCCGTCGCGCAGCACCGTGGAGTCCGGGATGCCGTGGCAGATGACTTCGTTGAGCGACGAGCAGAGCGACTTGGGGAAGCCGCGGTAGCCGAGCGTCGACGGATAGGCGCCGTGATCGCACATGAACTCGTGGGCGACCCGGTCGAGTTCGTCCGTCGTCACGCCCGGGGCGATGTGCTTCGCGGCCTCCGCCATCGCCTGTGCGGCGATCCGCCCCGCGATGCGCATGCGCTCGACGGTGTCGGCGTCCTGGATCTCCGGGCCGGTGTACGGCGTGGGAGCGGGCTTGCCCACGTACTCGGGGCGCCGGATGTTTCCGGGTACGGAACGGATGGGAGTGATCTCCCCTGGTACGAGGAGCGACTGGCCAGACATATCAGCGAGTCTAACCAGCGCGCTTGGGGCAGCATGGCCCCTAGGAAAGGAGTCGATGATGGCCCTGTTCAAGAAGCGCACGGTCGGCAAGCCGGGCGAGTGGTACTACTGCCTGGAGCACAAGAAGGTCGAGGAGGGCCCGGAGTGCCCGGCGAAGGACCGGTTCGGGCCGTACACCACGCCCGAGGAGGCTCGGCACGCCATGGAGAGGGCGCAGGAGCGGAACCTGGAGTGGGAGAACGACCCCAAATGGCACGACCGCTCCACGCCCCCGGAGGCCGACGCGTAGGCCCGGCCGGGGCTCCGCCCCGGACGCCGTTTCTCACGCGCCGGACGGGTGTGACTGTCCGGGCGCCGGGAGACCGGATGCTCTCGCCTGCCGCCGCCGTTCGGCGTCCTCGTCCGTCTCCGAGTCGTACGTGAGCAGCTTCGGCAGCGCCGCCGCCAGCAGCGCGACCGAGGCCACGCACGCCACCCCGCCCGACCAGATCGCCGAGCGGGTGCCCGTCCAGCCCGCCATCGCGCCCGCCCGCACCTGACCCAGCTGCGGCCCGACGCTGTATGACAGCACCTCGATGCCCGCCAGTCGGCCGCGCAACTCCTCCGGGATGGTCTGGTTCCAGATCGTGGAGCGGCCGAGCCCGCTGAGCATGTCGCCCGCGCCCGCCGCCGCCAGGCAGCCCAGCACCAGCCACACATTGCCGAACCATCCCGCCGCGGCGATCGCCAGCCCCCAGACGGCCGCACCGAAGACCACGAACAGTCCGTGCCGTCGCACCCGTGAGGTCCAGCCGCTCGTCAGCCCCAGCACCAGGGACCCGACCGACCCCGCCGCGTACATCAGCCCCAGCGACCACTCGGCGTGCAGCTCGTCCGCGAGGAACGGGAAGATCGTGTTCGGGAAGGCGAAGAACATCGCGGCCAGATCGATCGCGTATGTCCCCAGCAGCACCGGCCGGCTCCACGCGTACCGCGCGCCCTCCGCGATCCCGCGCAGCGACGGCTTCCGCGCATGCTCGGCGGGCGGTGCGGGCGCCAGCCGCAGACACAGCAGCACGGAGACGGTGAACGTGACCACCGTGACCGCGTACGCCGTGGCGTGCCCGGCATAGGCCACCACCAGACCGGCCACGGCCGGGCCCGTGATCGCGCCGAACTGCCAGCGCAGCGAGTTCAGCGCGGCGGCCGCGGTGAGCTGGTCGTGCGGCACGATCCTGGCCATCAGCGAGTCCAGCGCGGGCCGCTGCAGCCCGGCGAGCGCGGAGACGCCGCCCGCGACGACATAGAGCGGCCAGAGCGCAGGGTCGGGCAGCGCGGCATTCGCCAGCAGGACGACGGCGAGCAGCCCCAGCCCCGCCTCGGTGCCCAGGATCACCTTGCGGCGGTCCGCGGAGTCGGCGAGTGCCCCGCCGTACAGGCCGAAGACGACCAGCGGCACCAGCTCGACCGCACCCATCGCGCCGACGGCGAGCGGCGAACCGGTGAGCTCCTTGATCTGGAGCGGCAGCGCGATCAGCGCCATGAAGCTGCCGAAGTAGGTGATCAGGCCCTGGACCCACAGCAGCCGGAAGTCGGCCGAGGACCGCCAGGGCGAGAGGTCGGGCAGCATGGCGGAGAGCCGGGTGGGCAGGGCGGAGGTCACGAGGGGTCATGTTCCGGTGCCTTATGTGCCGCCTGCAACCGGTTTTGGCCGCGGTGTGCGGCCCTTCACCACCTCGGTGGCGGTGGCGCGGTCAGCTGATCGGCGAGCCGGGACAGCCGGTCCCGGAAGCCGCGCCGACCGCGTGGCGCCGGGGTGCTGTTCTCGCCGGCCGCCGCGCTCACCAGATGCTGCACGGTGTCCAGGTCCACATCGTCGGTGCCGGTCACCGCCAGCGTCTCATGGGCCAGCCCTCCCACCTCCGGGTCACCGTCGCCCAGTGACAGCACCGTCGCCCCGGCCCGGCGCGCATCGTGCACCCGCTCCAGCAGCCCGGCCCCGGGCCGCTCCGGGGCCACCAGGAGCAGCGTCTCGCCCCGCCCGGCCGCCTCGATCCGGCCCAGGCCGACAGCCAGATGCGCCGGATCGCCCGGTCCCACCCGGTGCCGCACAAGCGTGGGAGTCAGCTCCGGCAGCCCGGACCAGGTGGACTCGTCGACGAGATGGGCCGCCAGATGCCACGGCTCGTACGCCGCCGTCCCCACCAGCAGCAGCCCGCCGTCGTGCGGAACCACGGACGAGCGCAGCGTCCCCGCGAAGCGTCGGGCCGCCGCGGGCCACTCGGCCCCGGCAAGCACTTCTCGGAGCAGGGCGACGCGTACGGCATCCATGGCCCGGCATCAGGCCGCAGAGCCCGTCCCCCGGCACCGGCGAACGCCACCGAACCAGCCGAACGGGGCCTGAGAGCCTGTCGGGCGGCCTCTGATCGGGCGGCCACGGAGCGGGCAGTAATGTCGGCGCCATGACTACGAACGACAATGGCAGCGCGCCCAAACCCCCCGCCAAGGACCCCTGGGACCTTCCCGACGTATCCGGTCTGACCGTCGGTGTGCTCGGCGGCACCGGTCCGCAGGGCCGCGGGCTCGCCTACCGGTTCGCCCGTGCCGGGCAGAAGGTGATCATCGGCTCGCGCGTCGCCGACCGCGCCCAGGCCGCCGCCGGCGAGCTGGGCCTCGGCGTCGAGGGCGCGGACAACGCCGACTGCGCTCGGCGAAGCGACGTCGTGATCGTCGCCGTGCCGTGGGACGGCCACGCCAAGACCCTGGAGTCGCTGCGCGAGGAGCTCGCCGGGAAGCTCGTCATCGACTGTGTCAACCCGCTCGGCTTCGACAAGCAGGGCGCGTACGCCCTGAAGCCCGAGGAGGGCAGCGCCGCCGAGCAGGCCGCCGCCCTGCTGCCCGATTCCCGGGTCACCGCCGCCTTCCACCACCTCTCGGCGGTACTGCTGCAGGACGAGGCGATCGAGGAGATCGACACCGATGTGCTGGTGCTGGGCGACGCCCGCGCCGACACCGACCTCGTCCAGGCGCTCGCCGGCCGGATCCCCGGCATGCGCGGCATCTTCGCGGGCCGGCTGCGGGGTGCCCACCAGGTCGAATCGCTCGTCGCCAACCTGATCTCGGTCAACCGCCGCTACAAGGCGCACGCGGGCCTGCGTACCACCGACGTCTGAGCCGGAGGACGCCCACGGCCGCACCCTGCGGAGAGCGGAACGGGGCATGAGGGACACTGGACGGGACCGTGCACCGCCCCCGGACAGGAGCTGCCCCCATGCCCCGCCTTGCTCTCTACGCCCTCGCTGTCTGCGTCCTCGCCGTCGGTGCGGCCGTGGCCTCCTTCGTCCAGGGCAGCTGGCTCGGGATCGTCTGGGTGCTGCTGGCCGGGCTCTCGTCCAACATGGCGTGGTACTACCTGCGTAAGCAGCGCGCCGGGGCCGCGGGCTGAGGGCTGTCCTCGGGGACAGCCCTTACGGCCCGCATCGTCGGGAAGGCCGTCAGGGCCTGTCGACGGCGCAGACCGGATTCGCCGTGCTCCAGAACTGGTAGGCATCGCGTCCGCAGTACGTCCTGAACTCACTCACGCCCAGTGACTGCAGCAGGCTGTGGATCGCGTCGAAGAACACGTGGTTGATCCCCGGGATCCACAGCACGCCGAAGACCGCGATCAGTCCGAACTGTGCGAACGGTTCGACCTGACGGCGGATCCGGAACGACAACCAGGGCTCGATCACCCCGTACCCGTCCAGGCCGGGGACCGGCAGGAAGTTCAGGATCGCCGCGGTGACCTGAAGCAGTGCCAGGAACGCCAGCGCGTACCGGAACTCCCTCGGGACCCCGTCCAGGGCGTGCAGCCAGAACGGCGCCGTGCAGACGAGCGCGAACAGTACGTTCATCAGCGGGCCCGCCGCCGAAATCAGGCTGTGTTTCCAGCGGCCGCTGATCCGGCCCCGCTCGATGAAGACCGCGCCACCGGGCAGACCGATCCCACCCATGATCACGAACAGCACCGGCAGCACGATGCTCAGCAGCGCGTGCGTGTAGGCGAGCGGGTTGAGGGTGAGATAGCCCTTCTCCCCGATCGAGATGTCCCCGCTGTGCAGTGCGGTGCGGGCGTGCGCGTACTCGTGCAGACAGAGCGAGACGACCCACGCCGCCGTGATGAAGAGGAAGACCGCGAGCCCCGGGGGAGACCCGAAGTCCGTCCACACCGCCCAGCCCGATACCGCCATGACGGCGACGATCCCGAGAAAGACCGGGCTGATCCGCCGGTCGCTCCGGGCTGCTGCAGTGGTCATCAGCGGACTCCAGGTGGCTGGGTGCGGGGAGTGCGTCGGGGCAGGCGCGAGCCCCGACCGTACCGGTGGCACGGAGGGAACGTCTCGCGCCGACGCGGTGGTTCCGGACGGGGTGGGGACACCGCGAGCAGGAAGCGCCCCACATGGACCGCGCGCACCGCGGAGCGGGATCTCTCCTCGGACGAGAAGCAGTCAAGGAGAATAGGCGCGTGCGCTACAGCATCCTCGGCACCACACAGGCCCTCCATGACGACGGCACGGCCGTCGTCATCGGTGGGGCGCGGCTGCGCGCCCTGCTGACCGTTCTCGCGCTGCGCCCCGGCCGTGCCGTCCCGGCCACCGTGCTCGTCGACGAGGTGTGGGACGGCGATCCGCCCGCCGACGCGGTCGGTGCCCTGCAGGCGCTCGTCGGCCGGCTCCGCCGCGTCCTCGGCCATGAGGCGATCACTTCGGCGGAGAGCGGCTACCGGCTCGCCGCCGACCCGGACGCGGTCGACCTGCACCGCTTCGGGCGGCTCGCCGGGGACGGGGCGCGCGCACTGGAGGAGGGCGATCCGGCGAAGGCCGTGGCGGTCCTCGACGACGCCCTCGCACTCTGGCGCGGACCGGTTCTCGCCGATCTGCCGGACCGGGGCGCCGCCGCCGCCCGCTGGACGGCCCGCCGCCTGGACGCCCGCCGCGCCAGGCTGACCGCGGCGCTGGCGCTGGGCCGGGCCGATGAGGTCCTGCCCGAGCTGGTCGCGCTCTGCGCGGACCACCCGATGGACGAAGCTCTTCAGGCGCTGCGGCTGCAGGCGCTTCGGGACGCCGGACGTACGGCGCAGGCGCTGGCGGCGTACGAGGAGGTGCGCACCATGCTCGCCGACCGCCTCGGCGCCGCCCCGGGACCCGAACTGCGTGCACTGCACGCGGAGTTGCTCCACCAGGAGCCGGTGCGCAGACCGCCGGACCGGACGCCGGGACAGGAGCCGGCCCACGCCACGGACCGGACGCCTGCCCCGGGCCGGACGCCTGCCCCGGGCCGGGCGCCTGCGGAAGCGGCCCGCACCCGTACCCGCCACACCCACGGCAACCTGCGGGCCAGGCTCACCAGCTTCGTCGGGCGCGAGCACGACATCGACGCCATCCGTGAGGACCTCGCGCAGGCCCGGCTCGTCACCCTTCTCGGGCCCGGCGGCGCGGGTAAGACCCGGCTCTCCCAGGAGGCGGCCGAATCCGTCGCGCCCGCCTGGCCGGACGGTGTCTGGCTGGCCGAGCTCGCCCCCGTCGACGACCCGGAAACCGTGCCCGAAGCCGTACTGACCGCGCTCGGTGCCCGCGAGACCGTGCTGCGCGGCGCCGGTGCCGAAGAGCTCCGGGCCGCCGAGCGCGGCGCGGGCGACCCGCTCGTCCGGCTCACCGAGCACTGCTCCCGGCGCCGCATGCTTCTCCTCCTCGACAACTGCGAGCACGTCGTCGAGGCCGCCGCCGCGCTCGCCGACCATCTGCTCGCCCATTGCCCGGACCTCACCGTCCTGGCGACCAGCCGCGAACCCCTCGGTGTACCCGGTGAGTTCGTCCGCCCCGTCGGCCCGCTGCCCGACCCGATGGCGCTGCGTCTGCTCGCCGACCGTGGCTCCGCCGCGAAGCCGGGGTTCCGGACCGACGCCGACGAAGAGACCGCGGCGGCCGCCGCCGAGATCTGCCGCCGGCTCGACGGACTGCCGCTCGCCCTCGAACTCGCCGCCGCCCGGCTGCGCATGCTCAGCCCGCGCCAGATCGCCGACCGGCTCGACGACCGGTTCCGCCTGCTGACCAGCGGGGCCCGTACCGTGCTGCCGCGCCAGCAGACGCTGCGTGCCGTCGTCGACTGGTCCTGGGATCTTCTCGACCCGTCCGAACGCGCCGTCCTGCGCAGGCTGTCGGTCTTCGCAGGCGGCTGCACGCTCGCCGCGGCCGAAGCGGTCTGCGCGGACGGGCCGCAGGACGCGCGCGAGGTCGCCGGACTGCTCGGCTCACTCGTCGACAAGTCCCTCGTCGTCGCCGCACTCGCCGACGACGGCGAAATGCGCTACCGGTTGCTGGAGACCGTCGGCGAGTACGCCGCCGAGCGGCTCGACGAGGCCGGGGAGCGGGCCACCGTCGAGCGGCACCACCTGGTGCACTTCCGGGAACTGGCCCGTACCACCGACCCCGAACTCCGGGGTGCCGGACAGCGGGCCGCCATCGACCTCCTGCAGCGCGAGTACGAGAATCTGCGCACCGCGCTGCGCCACGCCGTCGCCGCCCGCGACGAGCAGGAGGCGCTCTGCATGGTGCTCTCGCTCTCCTGGTACTGGCAGATGCGCGACCTGCGGGCGGACGCCCTGCAGTGGGCGGACGCCGCCGCCGCGCTGGGCCCCGACCCCTTCACCTCACCCGCCACCCCCGCACCGTCGATCCACGAACGCTGCACCGACGCGCCGCCGCCCATGTCGCCGGAACTGCTCCAGGAGGCCAGGCGCGAGGTGGCGCTGGTCCAACTGGTCAGCATGGACCACGCCATGGACGAATGGACCAACGAGGCGAGCATGGCGCGGCTCCGTGTCATCGCCGACACCTATCACCCGGGCCAGCCGCAGACCTGCCGGACTCCGGCATCACTCTGGTTCTTCGCGGTCATGCTCACCGGGGACATGGGCGAGCTGCGCGAGCTGCTGGACGAGACGGTCCGCTCCTGCCGCGAGCTGGGCTACGACTGGGAACTGGCCGGCGCGCTCCAGATGCGTGCCAATATGCTGGCCAACCGCCCCAGTTGGTCGAGCGAGGCACGCATCGACGCCGACGAGAGCCTGGAGATCTTCAGCCGGCTCGGCGACGACTGGGGCGCCGCCGAGTCACTCTCCTCGCGGGGCGAGGCGAACGAGCGGTGCGGCGAATACGCCCGCGCCGCCGAGGACTTCCTGGCCGCGATCGGCTATGCCGAGAAGCTCGGCGCGCAGTCCCAGGTGGCGGTGCTCCGTACCCGCTACGCCTCGGTGCTCACCGAGCTCGACCGCGGCGCGGAGGGCGAACTGATCCTGCGGGACGTGCTCTCCCAGGGACCACAGGCGGGCCACGAGACGATGCCCACAGCCCGGCTCTTTCTCGCCATGTGGCTGGGCCGCTCCGGCCGGACGGCCGAGGCCCGCGCGCAGCTGCTCACCCTGCGCGACCACTTCCGCTCGGAGACCATGGCCATCTTCGAAGGCTTCGTGCTGGGAGCCATGGCCTGGCTGGACAACCAGGAGGGGCTGTACGCAGACGCGCTGGCCCGCGGCAGTACGGCGCTGGCCCGGTCCGGTGACCCGCTCTCGCAGATGGTCGCGCCGCAGATGACCGTCATCCATCTCGTCACCGTGGCCAGGGCCCTGGCCGGACTCGGCGACGAACGGGCGGCCGGGCTCGCCGCACGGCTGCTGGGCGCGGGCTCGCGACTGCTGCCGGACGGACATGTGCCGACGTCGATGGAGCGGGACAACCTGGCGCGGGCGAAGGCCCTGGCCTCGGCGGTCCTCGGCGAGGCCGCGTACGACTCCGCATACGCCGAGGGCGACGGCCTCGCACTGGAGGAGGCCGTCGCCCTGGTCGACGCGTACCGGGAGTGAACCGGAGGGGCGCGTCAGGTCCTCTTGCGGAACTTGGCGACCGCGAGCGGCGCCGTCACCAGGGTGATGGCCGCGGCCCAGCCGAGCGTCAGCCACACCGAGTGCGCCACCGGACCACCGAGCATCAGCCCGCGCGCCGCGTCGGCGAGATTGGACAGCGGGTTGTAGTCGGTGAAGGCCTGGAGCCAGCCGGGCATTGTGGCCGGCGGGGCGAAGATCGATGAACCGAACTGCAGTGGCATCAGCACGAGGAACCCCATGGCCTGAACCGACTGGGACGTCTTGAGGGACAGCCCAAGCAGGATGAAGATCCACATGATGGCGGCGCCGAACACCGCCGACAGCGCGACCGCCTCCAGCAGGCCGACCACCGAGGTCTTGATCTCCAAGCCGAGGGCGAAGCCCATGGCCAGCAGGATCACCGTGGCGACCATCATCCGGCCGAGCTCGACCACGATCTTCGCGACGAGCACCGAGGAACGGGCGATCGGCATGGTCCGGAACCGGTCCATGACGCCCTTGCGGAAGTCGTCATTGACACCGGTGCCGACCGCTGAGGCGATGTTCATGCCCATCATCGCCATCAGACCGGGGATCAGGTAGTTGATGTACTCCTGCCGGCCGCCGCCCAGGCTCCCGCCGACCGAGCCGCCGAAGACGTACACGAACAGCAGCGTGAAGATGACCGGCATCAGGAGCGCGTCGAACATCGACTCCGGGTCCTGCTTGATCTGGAGCAGATTGCGCCGCACCAGCGCCCCGATGTGCCGCAGATTGCTGCGCAGTCCGATCCGGCCCTCGTCGGGGAGGACCTTCGCCGGTGCGGAGCCGGTCGGGGCGTCGGGTGTCAGAGTCGCCGTGCTCATGCCGCGACCTCCTCGGGAATCGTGTCGGTCACGGATGGCGCGGTCTTCTCGCCGGTGATGGCGAGGAATACCTCGTCCAGGCTGGGCAGCACGGTGGCGATGTGCGCGATGGAGAGACCGCGGTCGGCGAACAGGCCGATGACGGCGTTCAGTTGGCTGTCACTGAGGATCGGCACGTACAACATGCCCTCGTCCGGGACGGCCTGTGAACCAGCCACCCCGTCGAGACCGGCCTCGGCGAGCGCCCGGGCCATGACGGGCAGCAGGCCCGGGTCCGTAGGCCGGATCTGCAGGGTGCGGCCGCCGACCTTCGCCTTGAGCTCGTCGACCCCGCCGTTGGCGATGATCCTGCCCTTGTCGATGACGGTGAGCTCGTTGGCGAGCTGCTCGGCCTCTTCCATGTACTGGGTGGTGAGCAGCACGGTCGCCCCTTCCGCGACCATCCGCCGCACCTCGTCCCAGACCTCGTTACGGGTCCGGGGGTCGAGCCCCGTCGTCGGCTCGTCCAGATACAGCACGGCCGGGCTGCCGATCATCGAGGCGGCCAGGTCGAGCCGGCGCCGCATGCCGCCGGAGTAGTTCATCGCGGGCCGCTTGGCGGCTTCGGTGAGCGAGAACCGCTCCAGCAGCTCGTCGGCGCGGGCCCGCGCGGTCGTGCGGGGCAGGTCGAGGAGGCGCCCGATCATGTAGAGGTTCTCCCAGCCGGAGAGCTTCTCGTCGACCGAGGCGTACTGGCCGGTCAGGCCGATGACGCGGCGCAGCTGCCGTGGCTGCTTCACCACGTCGTAGCCCGCCACGGTGGCGTATCCGGCATCGGGAACGATCAGCGTGGACAGGCAGCGTACGAGGGTGGTCTTGCCGGCGCCGTTGGGGCCGAGCACACCGAGGACGGTGCCCTCGCGCACATCGAGGTCCACGCCGTCCAGAGCCTTGGTCGAGCCGTAGTGCTTGACCAGCCCCCGCACCTCGACGGCGTTGCCGCCGCTCCTGGGGTTCTTGTCGATTCGCGTCATGTCCACCATGGGACCAGCCGCCACCGACAGCCCACCGACAACCCGCCGACAGGGCCGCCTACAGAACGCCTGCAGCGGCCGGCACACGCCGACAGCCCGCCGATGGGGGAAGTCGGCGGGCTGTCGTTGTGCGGGCGGTGGCCAGTGATCCCCCGGAGGGGACCGGTCACGCCCTAGTGGAAGGTGTGCTCCGGCTGCGGGAACGTGCCGCCGACGACCTCGTCCGCGAACTCCTTCGCCGCGTCACCGAGCACCTTGCGCATGTTCGCGTACTGCTTGGTGAAGCGCGGGACCTTGCCGCCGGTCAGCCCCACCATGTCGGTGTAGACCAGTACCTGGGCGTCGGTGTCGGGACCGGCGCCGATGCCGACGGTCGGGATGTGCAGACTGCGGGTGATCTCGGCGGCGACCTCGGCCGGTACGAGCTCCAGGACGACGGCGAACGCCCCCGCGTCCTGCGCCGCCTTGGCGTCCCTGATCAGCCGGTGGGCGGCCTCGTCGCTGCGGCCCTGCACCCGGTAGCCCATGGTGTTCACGGACTGCGGGGTCAGACCGAGGTGCGACATGACCGGGATGCCGGCCGAGACGAGCAGCTCGGTCTGGGGGAGCGACCGCTCGCCGCCCTCCAGCTTGACCGCCCCGACGCCGGACTCCTTGACCAGCCGGGTGGCGTTGCGCAGGGCCTGGACAGGCCCTTCCTGGTACGCCCCGAAGGGCAGGTCGCCGACGATGAGGGCGCGCTTGGTGCCCCGTACGACGGCGGCGGAGAGGATGGCGATCTCGTCCATCGTGACGGGCACGGTGGTCTCGTAGCCGAGGTGACAGTTGCCCATGGAGTCGCCGACGAGCATGACCGGGATGCCGGCCTCGTCGAAGACGGACGCGGTCATCGCGTCGTAGGCGGTGAGCATGGGCCACTTCTCGCCGCGCTCGGTGGCGGCGGCGATGTCGTGGACGGTGATGCGGCGAGTGCTCTTGCCTCCGTACAGCGCCTTGCTGCTGTCGGTGGGGGCCCCCGCGGGGGTTGCGGGCTGGTTCTGCGCAGCCTGAAGCGTCATTGTCAACGGCTCCTTCGTCATCTCGAGGCGCCCTGACGGCGTCCCCGGATCCCGTCCATGGTGGCATCCCGGGCCACCCACGGGAAGTGGGCACGACTGGGCAAAGGCTTTCCAATACGAGACGGTCTCGTATCGAAATGGGATACGCTCGCCGCCATGTCGATACCCTCCGGCCCTCCGGCCGCCGTGCCCCGTGTTCCCGAGGCGATCCACCGTCGCCGTTGGGTGATCCTCGCCGTACTGATGTTCAGCCTGCTCATCGTGGTGCTGGACAACTCGATCCTGAACGTCGCGGTCAAGACCATCGCGAGCCCGTCGCCCACCGGGCTCGGAGCCACCCAGAGCGAGCTGGAGTGGGCGATCAACTCGTACACGCTGGTCTTCGCCGGACTGCTCTTTACCGCCGGTCTGCTCGGCGACCGCATCGGCCGCAAGAAGGTCCTGCTCTTCGGCATCCTGCTGTTCGGTGTCGGCTCGGCGCTCGCCGCGATGTCCGGTTCGCCCGGCGAACTCATCACCTGGCGCGCTGTGATGGGCTTCGGCGCCGCGTTCGTGATGCCCGCCACACTCGCGATCCTGATGAACGTCTTCGAGCGCGACGAGCAGCCCAAGGCGATCGGCATCTGGGCCGGCAGCGTCGGCCTGGGCATCGCGATCGGCCCGATCACCGGCGGACTGCTGCTCGAACACTTCTGGTGGGGCTCGATCTTCCTGGTCAACGTGCCCGTCGTCGTCATCGCGCTGATCGCGATGGCGGTGCTGGTGCCGGACTCCCGGGACCCGAAGCCGGGCCGGATCGACCCGCTCGGGGTCCTCCTCTCCATCGTCGGTCTGGTCCTGCTGGTGTTCGGCATCATCCGCGGCGGCGAACTCGCCGACTTCGGCGACGCCGTCGTCCTCCTCTCGATCACCGGCGGTCTCGTCGTCCTGGCCGGATTCGTCTGGCACGAGAAGCGCAGCAGCCACCCGGCCATCGACATCACGTACTTCAAGAACGGCGCGTTCTCCGCCGCCGTCGCCGCTGTGGCGCTGGTCTTCTTCGCGCTGATGGGCGTGACCTTCTTCTCCGCCTTCTACCTGCAGAGCGTGCGCGGCTACAGCGCCCTGCAGTCCGGACTCCTGATCGTGCCACTGGCCGCCGCGCAGATGATCTTCGCGCCGCGCGCCCGGCTGGTCGTCGAGCGGTTCGGCTCCCGTGCGGTGTGCACCGTCGGCATGCTGCTGGTCGCGGTCGGACTGTCGGCGTTCGCGCTCTTCGACGCCACCACACCCATCTGGGTGATGTGTCTGGTCTTCTTCGTCCAGGGCACCGGCATGGCGCATGTCATGCCACCCGTCACCGTTGCCGTGATGCAGGCGCTGCCGCGCGAGAAGGCCGGTTCCGGATCGGCCATCAACAACACGTTCCGGCAGGTCGGCGGGGCGCTCGGGATCGCCATCCTGGGCTCGGTGCTGTCCACCGTCTACCGCGGTGAGATCGACGGCCACCTCGGTACGCTCCCGGCCGCGGCCAGGGACGCGGCGGGGGAGTCGATCGAGGCGACCCTCGGCATCGCGGAGAAGCTCGGTCCGGCGGGCGCTCCGCTGGTCGGTGCGGCCAACGACGCGTTCGTCAGCGCCATGCACGTCACCGCCCTCGGCTCCGCGTGCGTCGCCCTGATCGGTGCGCTCGTGGTCGGAATCTTCCTGCCGGGCAAGCCGCCCGCCGGGCAGCGGTCCGAACAGGGCGCCGACGACCGGGCCGTGCCCGCGGGCGCGCGCCGATGACACCATGACGGCCACGGGCCCGGACGGCTGAGAAGCCCCGCCCCGGTCACCCCGGACCCACCGGGCCGACCGGGGCGGGGAGCGGGACACCGCCCGGTCAGTGAGAATCAGGACAGGTACCGGACGGGCGCGGCGAAGAGGTGGAGCCAGGTGCAGGTGCAGGACGAGGACCGGGAACCGCGGCGCGGCCGACCGCGCAGTGCGGCGGCGGAGCGGGCGATCCTGGACGCCGTCGTCGAACTCCTGGAGGCCGGCGAACCGCTCGCCGGGCTGTCCATCGAGCGCATCGCCCGGACCGCTGGCGTCGGCAAGGCCACCATCTACCGGCGCTGGAGAGGCAAGGAAGAGCTCTTCGTCGATGTGCTGCGCGACATCGAACCCGCGGAACCGAAGATCTCCGGCACCGCCGGGCTCAGCGACCTCCGCGCGATGCTGGAGTCGCTGCGCAGGCGCGGACTCGCCCAGCGCTCCTCGGCCCTCCTCCACAACGTCTTCGCGCAGATGAAGAGCCACCCCAAGCTGTGGGCCGAGTACCAGTGCACGGTGATAGCACCGCGGCGGGTCGCGATGGTGGCGGCCGTGCGGCGGGCGGTCGAAGCGGGCGAACTCCGGGCGGACCTGGACGTGGAGCTGATGGACGACCTGTTCATCGGTCCCATGCTCGTACGGACCGTTCACCGGCCCGACGCGCCACTCCCGGAGGACCTCGCCGACCGGATCATCCGGACGCTGGTCGAGGGCCTGGCGCCGCGCCCGGCTCCCGACACCACCCCGGTTTCCGCCCGGGCAACCGCCCCCACCGCCCTTCTCTCCGGCAAAAGCGCAGGCCAGGTATGACACGCTCGGCTCTGCCCGAGTGTGAGCGTTGTGTCACAACGCCCCACAAGATCCTTCCGGCCGGAACTCGCCGGACCGCGTCCTTCGTCCTCGTGACAGTACGGCCGTCGTGGGCGGCAGGAAAGGCGTTGCTCATCGCCTAGGGTCGGGGAGCGCGGCGATGGGTACGGCGAAGCAGTGAGGACGGCGCAATGGTGCAGGCGTACAGGGCGGACACCGGGAACGGCAGCGCGGGACCGCAGCGCACCGGGTCCCGCTTCCGGAACCTGCGCGACAGATGGACCAGTGGCAAGGGGATGTGGCGGCGCGGCATCGTCCTCGCCGCCTGCGCGGTGCTCCTCACCCTCGTGATGGCGTTCCACGCGAAGATCCCGAACACCATCGGCAACCTCGGCAGCCTCAGCGAGACGTTCCTGCCGTGGTTCGGCGTGTTCGTCCCGCTGCTGCTGATCCTGGGCCTGGTGCGTCGCTCGGCGACCGCGCTGATCGCCCTGCTGCTGCCGGTCATGGTCTGGCTCAACCTCTTCGGCGGGCTGCTCACCGACAAGTCGGGCAGCGGCGGCGACCTCACCGTGGCCACCCACAACGTCAACGCCGACAACCCCGACCCCACGGGCACCGCCCGGAAGGTCGCGGGCTCCGGCGCCGACATCATCGCCCTGCAGGAGCTGCCGAGCGGCCAGGTGCCGACGTACGAGGCGGCGCTCGCCCACCGCTTCCCGTACCACTCGGTGCAGGGGACCGTCGGCCTGTGGAGCAAGTACCCGATGAGCAGCACCCGGCCGGTCGACATCAAGATGGGCTGGACCCGGGCGATGCGTTCCACGGTGACGACGCCCAAGGGCGAGGTCGCCGTCTATGTGGCCCACATGCCGTCCGTACGGGTCAAGCTGCACTCCGGATTCACCGCCAACCAGCGCGACGACAGCGCGGACGCCCTGGGCGAGGCCATCGCCCACGAACGCCTCGGCAAGGTGATCCTGCTCGGTGACCTCAACGGCACGATGAACGACCGCTCGCTCAACGAGGTCACCTCGCAGATGAGGTCCACCCAGGGCGCGGCGGGTGACGGCTTCGGCTTCAGCTGGCCGGCGTCGTCCCCGATGGCCCGGATCGACCAGATCATGGTGAAGGGGGTCGAGCCGATGTCGTCGTGGACGCTCCCGGCGACGGACAGCGACCACCTCCCGATCGCCGCCCGCGTCGAACTCTGAGATCTGCCCCGTCGGGGGATTGTGTAGGGGGCGCGTGCGGTGAAAGGGGTTGTGGAGACCGCGGATATTATTGCCCCTCGTGTCCATAAATACTGCACTCATCGAGTGGAGCTTCTCTGTCGTCGAACGGCGTGCGGATCAGCTGAGCAAGTACTTCTACGCTCACCTGTTTCACCACAACCCTGGCGTCCGCCACATGTTCCCGGAGCAGATGGACGAGCAGCGGGACCGGCTCTTCGCTGCCCTCACTGCGGCAGCCATGAACACCGCCGACCCCGAAGCCCTCGTGGCGTACCTGCGCCCCCTCGGCTTCGATCACCGCAAGTTCGATACCCGTCCCGAGCACTACCCGGCCGTGGGCGCCAGCCTCATCGCGGCGCTGAAGGTGTTTTCCGGCGACGCCTGGACGCAGGAGATCGAGGAGGCGTGGGTCGCGGCCTACGGCCTCATCTCGCAAGTGATGATCGCTGCGGCCGAAGAGGTCCCCGCGTCGACGCCCCGCTGGTGGGACGCGGAGGTTGTCCACCACGAGCTGCGCACCGATGACATCGCGGTTCTCACGGTGCGCCCGCACCTTCCCTATCCCTTCGAGGCCGGTCAGCACGCCGCGCTGACCGTGCCCGAGGCGCCCCAGGTCTGGCGCCCGTACTCGATCGCCAACGCTCCGCGCAACGACGGCACCCTGGAATTCCATGTGCGCCGTATCGAGCGCGGCCGACTGAGCACCGCACTGGTGGACCGGGTCCGCTCCGGAGGCAGCGTCCGTCTCGGCCCCGCGACCGGCAGCATGACCCTGCCGCCCGATTCCGGGCACGGTCTGCTGTGCGTGGCCGGGGGTACCGGCTGGGCGCCGGTGAAGGCGATCATCGAGGCGGCCGCGGCCCTGCCCCGGCCGGGCGAAGTGAGGCTCATCCTCGGCGCCCGCACCGAGCGCGAGGTCTACGACCTCGACGGCCTGGAGCGGCTGGCCAAGACGTACGACTGGCTGGACGTCACAGCGGCGCTGCCACCGGAGGGCGGGGAACCGGAGGACGCCGACGCCGAACTGCTGCGACAGGTCGGTGAGTACGCCCGTAACCGACCTGGCCGCCAGGTCTACGTCAGCGGACCCTCGGGCATGGTGCGCGCTGTCGAGAAGCAGCTCGGGGCGCTCGGCTTCGATCCCGACCACATACGCCGCGACGCCTACATCCATCAGCACGGCACCGACGAGCCCACGTCTCCGGCGGAGTGGTTCCTGAGTAAACGCGACGTCCCATGGATTCACCCCCGGTAGACATGCGAGGGATGTCGCCGCTCACCCCGACTCGCGCCACCGATTGGTGATCGGCAGCCGCCGGTCCTTGCCGAAGCCCTTCGGGGAGATCTTGGTGCCCGGCGGGTACTGCCGCCGCTTGTACTCCGCCGTGTCCACCATCCGCAGCGTCCTCGTCACCAGCGTTTCGTCGAACCCGGCCGCCACGATCGACTCCAGCCCCAGGTCCTGGTCGACGTACAGCTCCAGGATCCGGTCCAGCACGTCGTAGTCGGGCAGCGAGTCCGTGTCGACCTGGTCGGGCCGCAGCTCGGCGCTGGGCGGCTTGGTGATGGACGCCTCCGGGATCGGCGGGGTCTGGCCGCGTTCCTCCGCGGCCCGGTTGCGCCACTTCGCCAGCCGGAAGATCGACGTCTTGTAGACGTCCTTGATCGGCCCGTACGCGCCGACGGAGTCCCCGTACAGCGTCGAGTAACCGACCGCCAGCTCCGACTTGTTGCCCGGCGCGAGGACGATCTGGCCCTCCTGGTTGGAGACGGCCATCAGCATCGTGCCGCGCAGTCGCGACTGGAGGTTCTCCTCGGCGAGACCGGTGAGCCCCAGCGACTTCATGTACGCGTCGAACATCGGCTCGATCGATACGGTGCGGAAGTTCAGCCCGGTACGGCGCGCCAGCTCCGCTGCGTCGCCCTTGGAGTGGTCCGAGGAGTACTTCGAGGGCATCGAGATGCCGTACACGTTCTGCGCGCCCAGCGCATCGCACGCGATGGCCGCGACGAGCGCCGAGTCGATCCCGCCGGACAGCCCGATCAGCACACTGCTGAAGCCGTTCTTGGCGGCGTACGCACGCAGGCCCACGACCAGCGCCGAGTACAGCTCCTCGTCGTCGTCGAGCCGCTCGGCGTAGCCGCCGGTCAGCTCCGCCTCGTAGGCGGGGAGGGGCTCGTCGGAGAGGGTCACGTGGTCGATCCGCAGTCCGTCGTTCACCACCCCGGACGGCGCCTCGGGCGCCGCGGCGGGCAGCTCCAGGTCGAGGACGACACAGCCCTCGGCGAACTGCGGGGCACGGGCGATCACGTCGCCGTCCTTGTCGACGACGATCGAGTCCCCGTCGAAGACCAGCTCGTCCTGCCCGCCGATCATCGCCAGATAGGCGGTGGTGCAGCCGGCCTCCTGCGCCCGCTTGCGGACCAGTTCCAGCCGGGTGTCGTCCTTGTCCCGCTCGTACGGCGAGGCATTGATCGACAGCAGCAGCCCGGCCCCGGCGGCGCGCGCGGCCGGCACCCGGCCGCCGTCCTGCCAGAGGTCCTCGCAGATCGCGAGCGCCACATCGACCCCGTGGACCCGTACGACGGGCATCGAATCGCCCGGCACGAAGTACCGGAACTCGTCGAAGACCCCGTAGTTGGGCAGGTGGTGCTTGGCGAAGGACAGCGCGACCCGCCCGCGGTGCAGCACCGCAGCGGCGTTCTGCGGAGAGCCGGCAGGCTGGCCGTAGCGCGGCTGGGCCTTCTCGGAACGGTCGAGGTAACCGACGACGACCGGCAGCTCCCCGAAGCCCTCCGCGTCGAGGCGGGCGGCGAGCGCAAACAGCGCGTTCCGTGACGCCTCGACGAAGGACGACCGCAGGGCCAGGTCCTCGACGGGGTAACCGGTCAGCACCATCTCGGGGAACGCCACCAGATGGGCGCCCTGTTCGGCGGAGTGCCGGGTCCAGTGGACGATCGCCTCGGCGTTGCCGGCGAGGTCACCGACGGTCGAGTCGATCTGATTCAGTGCGAGGCGTAGTTGAGGCACGCGCCTCAGTGTAATCGTCTTTCTGACGCGATATCCTGGCGGGCCGCACTTCCGCTGCCGCGGCCCGCCAGGAGCGGGTCAGCGGCGGTAGCCGAGGACCGTCATCATGTTCATGTTCGAGTGGTAGACGTTGTGGCAGTGGAGCATCCACAGCCCCGGGTTGTCCGCGTCGAGCTCCACGGCCACCGACCTGTTGGGCAGAACGATCGCGGTGTCCTTGCGCGCTCCGGGAGCCCCGCCCAGCACCGAGCGCCGTCCCGCACGTCCCGCGAGGCCGAACGTGTGCCCGTGCAGATGGATGGGGTGCCACATCTCCGTGATGTTGTAGAACTCCAGCCGGACCCGCTCGCCCGCGCTGACCCCGTGGCGCTGAGCGGGGTCGTACTTCCTGTGGTCGAAGCCCCAGTCGAACGCCCTCATGTTGCCGGTCATCTTGATCCGGATCGTCCGGTCGGGCTTGCGGGCGGCCAGCGCCACCGACTCGTCCGCATTCAGCTCGAAGGCCGATACCAGCTGCCCGGTCAGCTCCTCGGGCAGCACGGAGGCGGCCGGCGCCGCGCCACCGCCGGTACGGAGCAGGGCCAGCGCCGACGCCCTCTTGCCCTCGGCGACCGCCGTCAGCGGGAACACCCCGTCCCCGGCGGTGACCAGCACGTCGTACCGCTCGCCCATGCCCAGCAGCAGTGCGTCCGTCGTGGTGTGCCGGACCGGGAAGCCGTCCGCGTGGATGATGGTCATCCGGTGGCCGCCGAGCGCGACGCGGAACGGGGTGTCGCCGCCCGCGTTGATGATGCGCAGCCGGATCCGGTCGCCGGGCTTCGCGGTGAACGTGGTCGGGTCCTTCGGGACGCGGCCGTTGATCAGGTAGTACGGGTAGTCGACATTGCCCGCGTCACCGCCGAGCAGTTCGCTCGGGGCTCCCCTCAGCACCCGCGAGGGCCCGGACCCGGAGCGGGGCTTGTCATCGCCCCCGGAAGACCCGTGTTCCATGCCACCCATGCCGTGGCTGAGCTCGGCGAGCACCGCCTCCGGAGTGGAACCCTCCACTCCGTCGACCCAGTCGTCGAGCACGACGACCCACTCCTTGTCGTACGACAGGGGCTCCTTCGGATCATCGATGATCAGTGGTGCGTACAGACCACGGTCCTGCTGGACGCCCTGGTGCGGATGGAACCAGTACGTCCCCGACTGCGGCACCGCGAAGCGGTACGTGAACTCCGCGCCCCGTTTGACGGCCGACTGGGTCAGCTCGGGAACACCGTCCATGTCGTTGCGCACATGGAGGCCGTGCCAGTGCACGGTGGTCGACGTCGGCAGGTGGTTCGCGAGGGTCACTGCCAAGGTGTCGCCCGCGGTGATCCGGACCTCCTTGCCGGGCAGCCGGTCCCCGAAGGACCAGGAGCTGACGGTGAGCCCGCCGCCCAGATCGAGGCGGCCCGGGGTGGCGGTGAGGTTGATCTTCCGTACGGGGCCGGAGCCTCGCTTCGCCTCTACCGCTGCGACCTCCGCGTCGCCGGGAGAGATGTACTCCCCGCGGCTCCCCGACGCGGGCGACGGGCTGTGGTTCATGGCGTCGTGATGCGTGGGGCCAGGGTTCGCGGCGTGCCGTTGCGGGTCCGTACCACTGGAGCAGGCGGCCAGAACTCCCGTGCCGGCCATGGCGATTCCGGCGCCGAGCACGGTGCGCCGAGTGGGTTGAGTGGGCATGGCTGGAACACCTCTGATGCAGTCGGCGTGGGCTGAAGGACGGATGCGGAGTGACCCGCTCCTATATCCGAAGCGCCGACAACCGGCCGGGAGCCGTCATCGCGGGCGAGAGGCCGGACCGCAGCGCACGCGACAACAGCGCTCCGGCGGACACGAGGAGATGCTCCGCGGTCCGGAGCGCCATCAGCCGGCCGGCGAGCAGGGCGAGACCCCAGGCGCCCAGCACGGCGAGACAGACCGCCATCGGGTCCGTTCCGTCGCCCACCGGCACGGGCGGGACGGAGGCGTGCTCCACCGAGGGCTCCGTCATGGCGCTCGCCGGGTGTATCCCCTGAGCTCCCTGGTTCCGCACGTGGTCCGTCGTCACCACGGCCTCATGGCCGCTGTGTTCCGCCGGATGCCTGACGGTGTGCACGGTGAAGATTCCGAACAGCAGCGCGGCAAACAGCAACAGCTGTCCGTACGTCGCACTCCGTTTCGAGCCCATGCCAGGCACCCTACCCCCGCTGGGTATACCTCGCACGCGGGCCCGGCACCCCCTTGCCGTGGGTGCCGGGCCCGCGGTGGCGCGCTGCCGAACGCCGGTCAGCCGCGGGCGTAGACCTTCTCCGCCCAGCCGGCGATCTGGTCCTCGGAAAGGTGCTGGGCGAGGTCGGCCTCGCTGATCATGCCGATCAGCACCTTGTTCTCGACCACCGGGAGCCGGCGGATCCGGTGGCTCTGCATCTCCTCCAGGACCTCGTTCACCTCTGCGTTCGCATCGATCCAGCGCGGCGTTCCCTGGGCGAGTTCACCCGCGGTGACCTTCGACGGATCGTGGCCCATCGCCACACAGCCGACCACGATGTCGCGGTCCGTGAGGATGCCGACCATCCGGTCCTTCTCGCCGTTGGCCGAGATCGGCAGTGCGCCGACGTTGTGTTCGCGCATCATCTGGGCGGCGCGGTCGAGCGTCTCGTGCGCGGGGATCCAGTGGGCCCCGGTGTGCATGATGTCCTTGGCGGTGGTCATGAGGAATTCCTCCTGGTGCCGATGGGCACTGCGGTCCGACCCCGAGCGAACCCATCGTCATGGGCCCGTTCGGGGTGCGCGACCGCTATCACCCATTCGGGTGCATCCATGCCGCTTGGGGACCGGCGGAATGCCTCAGGACCTGGGCTTCGCCCCGCGCGCCGCCAGCATCTGGGCCATCGCGTCCAGCTCGGACTGCTGAGCCTCGACCATGCCCTGGGCGAGTCGCTTCTCCGCCTTCACCGTGCAGAGCCCGGCGCAGCCGCGCGCCATGGCGACGCCGCCCTTGTGGTGGTCGGTCATCAGCTGCAGGAACAGGATCTCGGCCTGCTTGCCGCTCGCCTTCCTGAGCCGGCCGAGTTCGGTCCGGGTGGCCATGCCGGGCATGAGGGCGCCGTCATGCGCGGTGAAGGCGCCGTCCGACCTGCCCGTGTCCCCCATGCCTTCCATGCCGTGATCACCGTGCATGCCGTGTCCACCGTGGGTCGTCATCCACCCCATCGGCTCCTGCCCGGCGGCCACCTTCGGCAGCTCCCACAGATCCAGCCAGCCGAGTAGCATGCCCCGCTGATTGGCCTGGGTATTGGCGATGTCGTACGCGAAACGGCGTACCTCCTCGTTCTGCGTACGGTCACGGACGATGAAGGACATCTCCACGGCCTGCTGATGGTGGACCGCCATGTCGCGGGCGAACCCTGCGTCGGCCGAGTCCGGGCCGGGCACCCGGACGGCCGCAGCGGCTGCCCCGGGCTGCTTCCCGTCCGCCGTGTCGTCCCGCGCCGAGGCGATCGTCGCCACCCCCGCGAGGAGCAGTGCGAGGGCGACGGCGGAACCGGCCACCCACTGTTTCGTACCGGTCACGGGGACCCCAGCCCGCCCGTGCACGCCGCACCCGGCTCCGGGGTCTGTTCCCCCTGCACGAACTTGGCGAAGAACCGGCCGACCCGCGGGTCATCGGCGCTGTCCACGGTGACCTGCTTGCCCCAGGCACTCAGCATGATCGTGCCGGCCTGGTCCTGGTACGGGCTCATCAGCGAGTACGGCGTCCTCCCGACCAGGGCCGCGAGCTCGGCCACGTCGGCCGCCGACGCCTTGTCCGTGTACGTCACCCACACCGACCCGTGCTCCAGCGAGTGCACGGCGTTCATGTCGGGGATCGCCTTCTTGTATACCTCGCCGTCGCAATTCATCCAGACGGGGCTGTGGTCACCGCCGACCGGAGGCTTCATCGGGTACGTGACCGTCTTGGTGACGTGGTTGCGGGTCAGCTTCTTCGCGTCCCACGTCTTGAGCCCCTCGATCGGCTCGGCGGCCAGCACCTTCTTCTCTGCCGCGGACAGCGTCGCTTCATCGGCCGCGACGGCGTCCCTCTTGTCCGCAGCCTCGGAGCTGTCCAGCAGCGCGTAAGTGCCGAAAGTGACCAGACCAGCGACGACAAGGGCGCTCAGCCCTATGGCGAGGGCACGGTTGCGACGGTCGCGTGCACGGTCCGTGTTGCGCATCTGCTCTATGCGGGTCCTGCGGTCGAAGCTCATGTCGTCTGGTCCTTCGGTCCTTCTGCGAACGGGCGGGGAGGGACAGGAACGGATCGGGAAACCGGCGCGCACGGGGCAGCTGCGACGCCGCTCCGCCCCCGGGGCCTCTCCTTCGGAGGCCCCGCACACCATGGCCGCCGATCGTAGTGGGTGGCCGAGTGCTCCATGTCACGTCGAGTGCGTAATCTGGGTGAAATCCCGGGTCGTGATACTGGAGCTTCTCCCCTATCCCGGGCGGTGGTGCACAGACCGTCTGAACTGCAAGGATGTGGCTATGGACAAGCAGCAGGAATTCGTCCTCAGGACACTTGAGGAGCGAGACATCCGCTTTGTGCGCCTGTGGTTCACCGATGTGCTCGGGTATCTCAAGTCCGTTGCCGTGGCCCCTGCCGAGCTGGAACAGGCGTTTGACGAGGGAATCGGCTTCGACGGCTCGGCCATCGAAGGCTTCGCCCGGGTGTACGAGTCCGACATGATCGCCAAGCCGGATCCGGGTACCTTCCAGATCCTGCCCTGGCGTGCGGAGGCCCCCGGCACCGCGCGAATGTTCTGCGACATCCTGATGCCCGACGGTTCGCCGTCCTTCGCCGACCCGCGCTATGTGCTCAAGCGCATCCTTGCCAAGACCTCCGACCTGGGTTTCACCTTCTACACCCACCCGGAGATCGAGTTCTTCCTACTGAAGAACAAGCCGGTCGACGGCAGCCGCCCGACCCCCGCCGACAGCTCCGGCTACTTCGACCACACCCCGCAGAACGTCGGCATGGACTTCCGCCGCCAGGCGATCACCATGCTCGAATCCATGGGCATCTCCGTCGAGTTCAGCCACCACGAGGGCGCCCCCGGCCAGCAGGAGATCGACCTGCGGTATGCGGACGCGCTCTCGACCGCCGACAACATCATGACCTTCCGTCTTGTCATGAAGCAGGTGGCGCTGGAGCAGGGCGTGCAGGCGACGTTCATGCCGAAGCCGTTCTCGGAGCACCCCGGCTCCGGCATGCACACCCACCTCTCCCTCTTCGAGGGCGACCGCAACGCGTTCTACGAGTCGGGCGCCGAGTACCAGCTCTCCAAGGTCGGCCGCTCCTTCATCGCGGGCCTGCTGAAGCACGCCGCGGAGATCTCCGCCGTGACGAACCAGTGGGTCAACTCGTACAAGCGCATCTGGGGAGGCTCCTCGCGCGCCGCGGGCGCCGGCGGCGAAGCCCCCTCGTACATCTGCTGGGGCCACAACAACCGTTCCGCGCTGATCCGCGTCCCGATGTACAAGCCCGGCAAGACCGGTTCGGCCCGCGTCGAGGTCCGCTCCATCGACTCCGGCGCCAACCCCTATCTGACGTACGCGGTGCTGCTCGCTGCGGGCCTCAAGGGCATCCAGGAGGGGTACGAACTCCCGGCGGGCGCCGATGACGACGTGTGGGCGCTGTCCGACGCCGAGCGCCGCGCGATGGGCATCGAGCCGCTGCCGCAGAACCTGGGCGAGGCGATCTCGCTGATGGAGAAGAGCGAACTGGTCGCCGAGACGCTCGGCGAGCACGTCTTCGACTTCTTCCTCCGCAACAAGAAGCAGGAGTGGGAGGAGTACCGCTCCGAGGTCACGGCCTTCGAGCTGAAGGCACTGCTGCCGGTGCTGTAACCGCAGGCCGGCGCTGTCCGAGCGAACGTACGCGGCTTCGGGCCGACGGTTCCTTACCGTCGGCCCGAAGCCGTTTCACCCGCCCTGGGCAGTGCGACGGGGCAGCGCCTGCCAGGAGGGGCACGGGCGTGGCCGATGTGACGGTCGACCTGTACTGGCGCGGCATGATGCCGCTGATCGTCTTCACGGATGCCACGAGCTGCACTACGCGCGAGCGGATGCGATGTGAACCGACGGGGACTCGCGTCGCGACGGTTTTCCAGAACTCAGTGCTGGAGCGCGACCTTGGCGGCCACGATGATCAGCCCAAGCACCAGATTGACGGCAGCGACAGACACCACCGCACCGCGAGAGGCGCCGGCCTGGATGACAGCGGCACTGGCCCAGGTGACTTGCTGGGCCACAGCGACGCCCAGCGCGAGCCAAGCCGCCCCTTCGAGACCCAGACCCAGGAACGGACTGATCGCGACAGCGGCGGCCGGCAGAAAGGCCGACTGTACGATCGGCCACTCGCGAGCGCAGACGTGGCGGATCTCCCGCCACGTCATGGCCTCGTGCCTCAACCGGTCTCCGACGAAATCGGCGTAGACGTGCGCGGCCCAGAACACCCCACCGGTACACAGCAGAAGCACCACGAGCTCAAAGCGCGGATAGTGGCCGAGCGCACTGGCCCCGGCCACCACTGATGCGGCCAGGAGCGAACCGTAGATTGCGCCCGTGTAGTCGGTCCGGACCGCATCGGGCGGTTGACGGGCGTTCGGTTCATCCGGAGAGGTGCGGTGTGCCACCTGTCCAGGATCGCAAGAGTGGTCGGATCGTGCCATTGCACTGTTGCGGCTCGCTGCGGCCCGGAGCGGATGCGCGCCGGCACGACCAACAGTCAGGGGTGGCCGCTGCTCGTGACCGCCCGTCCAACGCGTACCGCCCGGTCCGGCCCGTGGCAGGCACCGGGACTCGATTCGGGTAGTGTTGCCGACCCCAGCACGGGGACAGACCGAGGAGGTGAGACCCATTACCGCTGTATCAGGCTGGGTGCTCATCTCTCACGATTGCGTGGTCGGACCGGTATAGGCGGACCGCGGAGCACCCATCGGCATTCCGAAAGGCTCCGCTCCATGTCGCTTTCCTCGACACCGCTTCCTTACTCCGTCATCGTCACCAGACTTCGCGCCGCCGGCTGTGTATTCGCCGAGGACGAGGCGGAGTTGATCCTCTCCACAGCCGTGGACCCGGCCGAACTCGCGGCCATGGTCGACCGGCGGACCGCCGGGCTCCCCCTCGAACACGTCCTCGGCTGGGCCGAGTTCCGCGGTCTGCGGATCAGCGTGGACCCCGGTGTCTTCGTCCCCCGGCGCCGTACCGAATTCCTTGTCGACCAGGCCGTCGGTCTCGTCCGTCCCTCGGACGGACCCGTCGTCGTTGATCTGTGCTGCGGTTCCGGTGCGCTGGGCGCCGCGCTCGCCGCCGCCCTGGACCTGGTCGAGCTGCACTCCAGCGATGTCGAACCCGCCGCGGTGCGATGCGCGCGCCGCAATGTCGCCGGCGTGGGGGAGGTGTACGAGGGCGACCTCTTCGAACCGCTGCCCGCCTCGCTGCGCGGTCGCGTCGGGATTCTGCTCGCCAATGTGCCGTACGTACCCAGTGAGGACGTCGAACTGCTGCCCGCGGAGGCCCGGGTCCATGAACCGAGGGTGGCGCTCGACGGTGGGGGCGACGGGCTCGACGTGCTGCGCAGAGTGACTGCCGAAGCGCCTCGGTGGCTGGCGCCGGGCGGGCATCTGCTGGTCGAGACGAGTGAACGGCAGGCGGCGCGGGCCGAGGAGACCGTCGCCCGGAGCGGGCTGATCGCGCGGGTGGTCACCTCCGACGAGCTGTACGCGACCGTCGTCATCGGTACGAAGCCCGTTGCCGGGAACGGCAGGTAACCGGTCCCGGGGCGCCTGAGCCGCTCTCGCTCAGGCGCCGGGTGATCCGTCGGCGCGCTTGTCCGGGGACGGCGGTGGTACGGGACCGGCGTGGAACACGGCCGTCCCCGCGTCCAGATCCACCCCCATCCGGGGCGGTGCGCCGTCCAGGGCGTCGTCCTTGAGGACCTGCTCCTCCACCCGGTGCTCGATCTGCACCCGCTTGGCCGAATTCAGGAACGCGTGCAGTTCGTCGGCGACCGAGGCCCCCACGCCCAGCCCGTGACGAGGGGTGCGGGCCGCGAGGACGCGGCGTAACCAGTCGGGGCGGCCGGTGCGTACGACCACATGACGGGCCGATGCCAACAGGAACGGCACCATGACCAGTACGGCCATGAACAGCAGGCTCGACATCATCACCATGCCCCGCCAACGCCCTGGCGGCCCGCGCGGTTCCGCTGCGCGGGCCTGCGCCAGGGGTCAGCGCTCAGCTCTCAGCGCTCAGCCGAAGAGCCAGCGCGTCTGGCTGTACGGCTCTCCCTTGCCGAAGCCGAATGCCTTGCGCGGGGTCACGCCGAACACGTCGGCGCGTCCGCCCGCACCGTTCGCGAACGCGCCCGCGTGGACCTCGAAGTGCCAGTCCGCGCCGTACTTCTCCTCCCAGAGCTCCGCCAGCCGGGTCAGCCGGGTCTCGTCCGTCACCGGGACCGCCCGGCCCTCGACCACCACGTCGAAGCCCTGGGACAGGGTGTTGGTGCCGGTCGTCAGCACGACCTCCGGGTTCTCCGCCAGGTTCCGCGCCTTGCGCTCCGTCGGGCCCGTGCAGAAGTGCAGCGTGCCGTCCGTCCATAGCCCGATCAGCGGAGTGACGTGCGGGCGGCCGTCCGGGCGGACCGTGGACAGCCAGAACACCTCTGCCTGCGTCAGCACACCCACGGCTTCCGACCACGGGCGGGCGGTGGCTCTCTTGTCGCTGTACTCGTGATGCAGCTCGGCGACGGGTTCGGGTCCGGACATGGGCGCGCCCTCCTGATACAGGTCCTGCAGGCGATCGTGCCTGCAGAGTACAGACGGCGCAGCCGCTACGAATTCATCGGCACCGGGCTAGGCTCGGAATGCTGGGACGGGAACGGGCGGCGAGCAGGAGAGCACGGAATGACGACGGTGCCGGGGCGCAGAAGCAGTACGTTCACCCGACTGCTGCGGCACGGTTTCACCGACCCCGCCGCCGCCGAGCGGCTGCTCGACCTGCCCGCCCTGGCGTCCGTACGCACCGATCCGGTGCTGCTCGACGCGCTCGGGGCGACCGCCGACCCCGATCTGGCGCTGCGCGGACTTGTCCGGCTGGTGGAGGCGGAGGACGCCGACGAGCGGCAGATGCTGCTCGACACGCTCGTCTCCGCCAAGCCGCTGCGGGACCGGCTGCTCGGGGTGCTCGGGGCGTCCGAGGCGCTCGGCGACCATCTGGCCCGGCACCCCCGCCACTGGCAGGCGCTCGTCATGTACGAGGCGACGGACCTGCACCCCGGGGTCGCCGAATTCGAGCACGAGCTCGGGGACGCTCGCGACCCGGACACGCTGCGCATCGCCTACCGCCGGTGCCTGCTGGCCATAGCGGCCCGGGATGTGTGCGGTACGACGGACGTCGCCGAGACCGCCGCCGAACTCGCCGACCTGGCGACCGCGACCCTGCGGGCCGCGCTCGCCATCGCCCGGACGGCCGCACCCGCCGACGCCGCGCTGTGCCGGCTGGCGGTCATCGCGATGGGCAAGTGCGGCGGGCACGAACTGAACTACGTCTCCGACGTCGACGTCATCTTCGTGGCGGAACCGGTCGACAGCTCGGGGGAGGGCAAGGCCGTCCAGGCCGCCACCCGGCTGGCCGCGCACATGATGCGGATCTGCTCCGAGACGACCGTCGAGGGCACCATCTGGCCGGTCGACGCCAACCTCCGGCCCGAGGGCCGCAACGGACCGCTGGTACGGACGCTCTCCTCACATGTCGCGTACTACCAGCGCTGGGCCAAGACCTGGGAGTTCCAGGCACTGCTCAAGGCCCGGCCGGTGGCCGGAGACCCCGAACTGGGTGCGGAGTACGTCGAAGCCGTCTCGCCGATGGTCTGGCAGGCAGCTGACCGGGAGAATTTCGTCGGCGACGTACAGAAGATGCGCCGCCGCGTCGTCGACAACATCCCCGCGGACCGCGTCGACCGCGAGATCAAGCTCGGGCCCGGCGGACTGCGGGACGTCGAGTTCGCCGTACAGCTGCTGCAGCTCGTGCACGGCCGCAGCGACGCGTCCCTGCACAGCGGCTCGACCCTGGACGCCCTGCGGGCGCTCGCCGGGGGCGGTTACGTCGGCCGGGTGGACGCCGCGCAGTTCGACGACGCGTACCGCTTCCTGCGCGCCTTGGAGCACCGCATCCAGCTCTACCGGCTGCGCCGCACCCACCTCGTGCCCGAGGGCGAGTCGGACCTGCGGCGGCTCGGGCGCTCCCTCGGGATGCGTACGGACCCCATCGCCGAGATCAACCAGGCGTGGAAGCGGCACACGTCCGTGGTGCGGCGGCTGCACGAGAAACTGTTCTACCGGCCGCTGCTGGACGCCGTCGCCCAGCTGGCACCCGGCGAGACCCGGCTCAGCGCGAAGGCCGCCGGGGTCCGGCTCGAAGCCCTCGGATACGCCGATCCGGCCGCCGCGCTCCGGCACCTGGAGGCGCTGTCGTCCGGGGTGTCCCGCAAGGCGGCGATCCAGCGGACCCTGCTGCCGGTGCTGCTCGGCTGGTTCGCGGACTCCGCCGACCCGGACGCCGGGCTCCTCGGCTTCCGCAAGGTGTCCGACGCGCTCGGCAAGACCCCTTGGTACCTGCGGCTGCTGCGCGACGAGGGCGCGGCGGCGGAGAACCTCGCCCGGGTCCTGTCGGCCGGCCGGCTCGCCCCCGACCTGCTGCTGCGGGCGCCCGAGGCGGTGGCGATCCTCGGCGACCCGCAGGGGCTGAAGCCGCGCAGCCGGAATCACCTGGAGCAGGAGGTGCTGGCCGCGGTGGGGCGGGCCGAGGACGCCGAGTCGGCGGTCGCGGTGGTCCGCGGTGTGCGACGGCGCGAACTGTTCCGTACGGCGGCGGCGGACCTCATCGGCTCGTACGGCACGGAGGAGAACCCCGCGGAACTCGACCACGGCGCACTCGTCGACCGGGTCGGTAACGCGGTCACGGACCTGAACGCGGTCACCATCGCGGGCGCGCTGCGCGCCGCCGTGCGCGGACAGTGGGGCGACACCCTTCCCACCCGGTTCGCCGTCATCGGCATGGGCCGCTTCGGTGGTCATGAACTCGGTTACGGCTCCGACGCCGACGTCCTGTTCGTGCACACACCGAGGGAGGGCGTCGACGAGCAGGAGGCGACCCGGGCCGCCAACACCGTCGTCGCCGAAATGCGCAGACTGCTGCAGCTGCCCACCGCCGACCCGCCCCTGCTCATCGACGCGGATCTGCGGCCGGAGGGCAAGAGCGGACCGCTGGTGCGCACATTGAAGTCGTACGAGGCGTACTACCGGCGCTGGTCGCTGATCTGGGAGAGCCAGGCCCTGCTGCGCGCCGAACCCATGGCGGGTGACGCGGAGCTCGGCCGCGACTTCATCGAGCTGATCGATCCCCTGCGCTACCCGATGGAGGGGCTGGGGGAAGACGCGGTCCGCGAGATCCGCCGCCTCAAGGCCCGGATGGAGTCCGAACGGATGCCGCGCGGCGCCGACCCGACGCTCCACACGAAGCTGGGGAGGGGCGGGCTGAGCGACGTCGAGTGGACGGTCCAGCTGCTGCAGATGCAGCACGGCTGGGTGGAACCGGGGCTGCGCACGACCCGCACCCGCGAGGCGCTGGCCGCGGCGTGCGCGGCGGAACTGATCTCCGTCGAGGACGCACAGACGCTGGACGAGGCATGGGTCCTGGCGACCCGGGTCCGCAACGCGGTGATGCTGGTGCGCGGACGCCCGGGGGACACGTTCCCTTCGGGGCCGCGGGAGCTGACGGCGGTGGGGCGGTACCTGGGGTACGAGCCGGGGCACGTGGGGGACATGCTGGACGACTACCGGCGGATCACGCGGCGGGCGCGCGCCGTGGTGGAGGAGCGGTTCTACGGGGCGTGAGGGGGTTTACGCTGCGGCGCGGGGCCATTCGGGGCTCCGCCCCGGAACCCCGGTCCTCAAGCGCCGGCCGGCGGGCGTTCTCAAGCGCCGGACGGGTCGAACGGCGTCCTCAAGCGCCGGACCGGCTTGATGCGTCCTCCGTGCCCAGCGCGGCGGTCACCGTGGCGTCGGCCGCTGAGTCACGGATGGCCCGCGGCGAAACCCTCAGCGGCGCGCCGCCACGTCCGCCGCGGGGTGGCCCGCCCGGATCGGCATCCCCGCGCTCAGCCCTGCCAGGCGTGCCCGCCCCCGCGGCACCTGCACCCGCTTCGCAAGGTGGTGCGGCAGCGCTCCGTACCAGGCGTACGACATCGCGAATCCGAACGTCAGGCAGGCCGTCCCGCCCATCGCGTCGAGCCAGAAATGGTTGGCCGTCGACACGATCACGACCAGGGTGACCGCCGGGTAGAGCAGGCTCAGGATCCGCGCCCAGGGCGCAGACGCCAGCGCGAAGACGGTCAGTCCGCACCACAGCGACCAGCCGATGTGCATGGACGGCATCGCCGCGTACTGGTTCGACATGTTCTTGAAGTTGCCCGAGGCCATCGAACCCCAGGTGTGGTGCACCAGCACGGTGTCGATGAAGTGCCCGCCGTTCATCAGACGGGGCGGTGCGAGCGGATACAGGTAGTAACCGAGCAGTGCGACACCCGTCGTTGCGAACAGCGCCAGACGCGCTGCCGCGTAACGGCCGGGATGGAAACGGAACAGCCACACCAGCACGCCGACGGTGACGATGAAGTGCAGTGTCGCGTAGTAGTAGTTCATCGTGATGACCAGCCATGTCACGGAATTCACCGTGTGGTTGACCGTCTGTTCGACGGCGATGCCCAGGAACCTCTCCACCGACCAGAGCCGGTCGGCATTCGCCAGGGCCGCGGCCTTCTGTTCCGGGACTGCGTTGCGCACCAGCGAGTAGAGCCAGTAACTGGCCGCGATCAGCAGGACTTCGAACCAGATGCGCGGCCTACGGGGGGACCGCAGCGAGCGCGGCCTCGCCGGTCTGTCGTTCCGCTTCGCCTCAAGGGCCGCCTCGTCCACGATGGGTGACGGGGGGGCCGCCATTCGGCCTTCCTGTGACTTCACACTCAATTCACCCATAGGCATCGATTAGGCATCGATCCTGCCAGATGCGTTCCTCTACCCGATCATCCTCCTGATGGGTTCCGGCTGCACATGATGCGCCCTACGGGTGGGCGTGCGACCCTGGGCCCATTCCGGAAGCGGACGACGGATCCGGGCCGGGGCCCGCGGCAGTGGAACCGCGTACGACCAGTTCCGGCATGAAGACGAACTCGCTGTGCGGAGCCGGTGTGCCACCGATCTCCTCGAGCAGGGTGCGGACCGCGGCCTGCCCCATCGCCGTGACCGGCTGCCGAATCGTCGTCAGCGGCGGATCGGTGAACGCTATGAGCGGTGAATCGTCGTAGCCGACCACCGACAGGTCGCGCGGCACCTCCATCGACAGCCTGCGCGCGGCCCGGATCGCTCCGAGCGCCATCATGTCGCTCGCGCACACCACCGCCGTGCACCCGCGCTCGATCAGTGCGGAGGCGGCCGCCTGGCCGCCCTCCAGTGTGTACAGAGAGTGCTGAATCAGTTCCTCCACCTCGTCCGAGGTGAGGTTCAACTGCTCCTGCACGGTGGCGTGGAAGCCCTCGATCTTCCGGAGTACGGGAACGAAACGCTTGGGTCCGACCGCAAGACCGATCCGCTGATGGCCGAGTGACACCAGATGCGTCACCGCGAGCCGCATCGCCGCCCGGTCGTCGGGCGAGATGAAGGGCGCCTGGACTTTCGGTGAGAATCCGTTGACCAGGACGAAAGGGACGCCCTGGGCGCGCAGTTGCTCGTACCGCTGCATATCGGCCGAGGTGTCGGCGTGCAGCCCCGAGACGAAGATGATGCCGGAGACGCCACGGTCGACGAGCATCTCGGTGAGCTCGTCCTCGGTGGAACCGCCGGGCGTCTGTGTGGCCAGCACCGGGGTGTAGCCCTGCCGGGTCAGCGCCTGGCCGATCACCTGGGCGAGCGCCGGGAAGATGGGGTTCTCCAGCTCGGGCGTGATCAGCCCGACCAGCCCCGCGCTGCGCCTGCGCAGCCGTACCGGCCGTTCGTAGCCGAGGACGTCGAGCGCGGCGAGTACGGATTCGCGGGTGGCCGCAGCGACACCGGGCTTGCCGTTCAGTACACGGCTGACCGTAGCTTCGCTGACCCCCGCCTGATTTGCGATATCGGCAAGCCGTGCGGTCATGGAAGTGGACTGTACCGGGCGTATGTCGGATTGCCCACCATGCGCAGGAATCGGGCGACCGGCCCCGCACGGTCGCGCGCGGCAACCGCGCGCCGGTGAGCGGCCTCGTCCCGGAGCGTCGTCACGGCCACGGCTGTCGCAACATCTTGCAAGGACTTGCGTGGGCGTCATGCTGCCCGCGGCCGGATCGTCGCACTGCGGAATCCGCCGCCCGTGCCTTTTCCTGTCGGGGTGGGACGGTCGCGTCAAGAGGCTTGACGGCAACCTTGAGGACACGCGAATGTAACGATCGCCGAAGCTTGCAGAAATATTCCGCAAGGTCTTTCGGCCTTCTTGCATCCTTGTTACGTTCACGTCGACCCGGCGCCGCGACGGAGCGGTACGGCAGTTGAAGGAGTTCACAGATGCGACGTGGCATAACGGCCACCGCCCTGGTCGCGGCCCTGGCGCTCGCGGCGACCGCCTGCGGCAGTGACGACAAGTCCGACAGCACCACCAAGGGCTCGGGCGAGCTCTCCGGGACCGTGACATGGTGGGACACCTCCACCGTGGGCAGCGAGGACAAGGTCTTCAAGAAGATCGCCGAGGACTTCGAGAAGAAGCACCCGAAGGTGGACGTCAAGTACGTCAACGTGCCCTTCGGTGAGGCGCAGAACAAGTTCAAGAACGCTGCCCAGTCCGGCTCCGGCGCCCCCGACGTGATCCGCTCCGAGGTCGCCTGGACCCCTGAGTTCGCGGACCTCGGCTACCTCGCCCCGCTGGACGGCACCCCCGCCCTGCAGAAGGCGGACGACTTCCTGAAGCAGGCCGCGGCCTCCACCAAGTACCAGGGCAAGACGTACGCGGTGCCGCAGGTCATCGACTCCATGGGCATCTTCTACAACAAGAAGATCTTCAAGGAGGCCGGCGTCGAGGTCCCCACGACCATCGCCCAGCTGAAGACCGTCTCCAAGAAGATCAAGGACAAGACCGGCAAGACCGGCATGTACCTGCGCGGCGACGACGCGTACTGGTTCCTGTCCTTCCTGTACGGCGAGGGCGGCGACCTCGTCGACGCGTCCACCAAGTCCGTCACCGTCGACAACGCCAATGGCGTCAAGGCGATGAAGGTCGTCAAGGACCTCGTCGACTCCGGTGCGGCCAAGACCGACGCGACGGACGGCTGGGAGAACATGCAGTCGTCCTTCAAGGACGGCAAGGTCGCCATGATGATCAACGGTCCGTGGGCCGTCGCCGACACCTACGCAGGCAAGGAGTTCAAGGACAAGGCCAACCTGGGCGTCGCCCCCGTCCCGGCCGGCTCCGTCGGGCAGGGTGCCCCGCAGGGTGGTCACAACCTGGCCGTCTACGCGGGTTCCAAGAACCTCGACGCCTCCTACGCCTTCGTCGACTACATGACGTCCGCGGAGACCCAGGCCAAGGTCACCAAGGAGCTGAACCTCCTGCCGACCCGTACCTCCGCCTACACGAGGGAAGAGGTCGTCGACAACGAGATCGTCACCTTCTTCAAGCCGGTCGTCGACACCGCTGTCGAGCGTCCCTGGATCCCGGAGACCGGCAGCCTCTTCGCCCCGCTCGTCACCGAGTACACCAAGGTCCTGACCGGCCAGACCACTCCGGAGAAGGGCGCCAAGTCCACCGGTGACTCCTACCGCAAGCTCCTCAAGGGCTGGAAGTAACTCAGGAAGGCAGGCCGACTGATGGCTGTCCACACCAGCCAGTCGGTGGCGAAGGCCGCGGGCGACGACGTCGCCCGCGGCCGCAGCCGCGGTACTGGTAACCCTCCACCGCCGAGCCGGCTCCGGCGGGCGCTGTCGACCCACTGGTACGCCTGGACCATGGTCGCCCCGGTCGTCGTCGTCATCGGAGTGATCATCGGCTACCCCCTGGTCCGGGGGATCTACCTGTCGCTGACCGATGCCAATGAGCGCAACGTCGAACGGTCCATCGGCGTCAACCACATGCCCGCCACGTACAAGTTCGTAGGGCTGGACAACTACACCGAGGCGCTCACGGGCGATCAGTTCCTCGGCACGCTCGGGTGGACCCTGGTGTGGACGGTCTCCTGCGTGGCCATCACCTTCTGCCTCGGCATGGCCCTCGCCAACATCCTCAACCGCAGGATCGCCGGCCGCTCCGCGTACCGGATGGCGCTGATCCTGCCCTGGGCCATTCCCGGATTCGTCTCCGTCTTCGCCTGGCGCTTCCTCTACAACGAGGACCGTGGGCTGCTCAACAAGATCCTCTCCGGTGCCGGTATCGACGGCATCCCGTGGCTGAACGACCCGACCTGGGCGAAGTTCTCCGTCATCGCCGTCAACGTCTGGCTCGGCGTGCCGTTCATGATGGTCGCCCTGCTCGGCGGTCTGCAGTCCATTCCCAGCGAGCAGTACGAGGCCGCCGAGATGGACGGCGCCACCGCCTGGCAGCGGTTCCGCCACATCACGCTGCCCGGGCTGCGGCCGGTGTCCACCACGGTGATCCTGCTGTCGACCATCTGGACCTTCAACATGTTCCCGGTGATCTTCCTGCTGACCCGCGGCGGACCCGGCGAGGCCACCCAGATCCTCGTCACCCAGGCGTACAAGTTCTCCTTCGAGATCAGCCCGCGCGACTTCGCGCAGTCCTCCACCTGGGGCGTACTGATCCTCGTCCTCCTGATGCTCTTCGCCGCGGTCTACCGGCGAGTCCTCCGCACGCAGGGAGATAACTGGTGACCACCGCCCCCGCACCCACCGCGCGCCACTCGGCGCGCAAGGCCAAGGTCCGGCTCCGCGGCGAACGCTCGCCACTCGCCTCCGTCGGAGTGCACCTCACGCTGATCGTGGCGTCCGTCATCGCCGTGTTCCCCGTGCTGTGGGTCCTGCTGACCTCGCTGAAGCCCGCCTCGTACGCGACGACGACGGACTTCTTCAAAGAGACCACGTTCGAGAACTACACGAACCTGATCAAGGACACCGAGTTCCTGACCTGGTTCGGCAACTCCCTGCTCATCGCCGGGCTCACCACCGTCCTCGGCGTCTTCGTCTCCGCCACCACCGGCTACGCCGTCAGCCGCTTCCGGTTCCCCGGCAAGCGCGGGCTGATGTGGACGCTGCTGATCACCCAGATGTTCCCGGTCGCCGTCCTCATCGTGCCGATCTACAACATCATGTCGGGCCTGGGACTACTCAACCAGCCTGTCGGCCTCGTCATCACGTACCTCACCATCGCGGTGCCGTTCTGTGCCTGGATGATGAAGGGCTTCTTCGACACCATCCCGCGCGAGATCGACGAGTCGGGGCAGGTCGACGGACTCACCCCGTTCGGCACGTTCTGGCGGCTGATCCTGCCGCTCGCCAAGCCCGGCCTCGCCGTCACCGCGTTCTACTCCTTCATCACCGCCTGGGGCGAGGTGGCGTACGCCTCCGCCTTCATGGTCGGCGACGAGAACCTCACGCTCGCCGGCGGACTGCAGAAGTTCGTCAACCAGTACGGAGCCCAGTGGGGGCCGATGACCGCCGCGTCCGTGCTCATCGCGATACCCGCGGCCCTGGTCTTCCTCTTCGCCCAGCGCCACCTGGTGACCGGCATGTCCGCCGGAGCCGTCAAGGGCTGACGTACGCAGCAGCACGACCGTACGACCGCACGCACCAAGTCACGGCGGCGCCGGATCCCCGACCCGGTCCCGGCGCCGCTCCCCACCCCGACACCTCAGGGACGACATGACCCAGCACCTCGCTGCCCCCTCCACCGGCACGTCCGGCGACGCTCCGGCCCACCAGACCGGCTGGTGGCAGGACGCGGTGATCTACCAGGTCTATCCACGGAGCTTCGCCGACGGCAACGGCGACGGCATGGGCGATCTCGCAGGCGTACGCGGCAGACTCCCGTACCTCAAGAACCTCGGCGTCGATGCGGTCTGGCTCAGCCCGTTCTACGCGTCGCCGCAGGCGGATGCGGGATACGACGTCTCCGACTACCGTGCCATCGACCCGATGTTCGGCACGCTGCTGGATGCCGACGGGCTGATCCGGGACGCCCACGAACTGGGCCTGCGGATCATCGTCGACCTGGTGCCCAATCACTCCTCCGACCAGCACGAGTGGTTCAAGCGCGCCCTTGCCGAGGGCCCCGGTTCCGCACTGCGCGAGCGCTACCACTTCCGCCCCGGCAAGGGCGCGGACGGTGAACTCCCGCCCAACGACTGGGAGTCCATCTTCGGCGGCCCCGCCTGGACCCGGACCACCGACCCGGACGGCACCCCGGGCGACTGGTACCTCCACCTTTTCGCGCCCGAGCAGCCCGACTTCAACTGGGAACACCCGGCCGTCGCCGACGAGTTCCGCTCCATCCTGCGGTTCTGGCTCGACATGGGCGTGGACGGCTTCCGCGTCGACGTCGCCCACGGCCTCGTCAAGGCCGAGGGCCTGCCCGACCTCGGCACCCACGACCAGCTCAAGCTGCTCGGCAACGACGTCATGCCGTTCTTCGACCAGGACGGGGTGCACGAGATCTACCGCTCCTGGCGCACCATCCTCGACGAGTACTCCGTAAAAACGGGGCCCGAAGGGCCTTCGTCAGAAGGGCGGTGGTGGGAGACGGGCGGGCGGATCCTCGTCGCCGAGGCATGGACCCCCACCGTCGAGCGCACCGCCAACTACGTGCGCCACGACGAGATGCACCAGGCGTTCAACTTCCAGTACCTCTCCACCGCCTGGGACGCCGCCGAGCTCCGCAAGGTCATCGACACATCGCTGGACGCGATGCGCCCGGTCGGCGCCCCCGCCACCTGGGTGCTCTCCAACCACGACGTCACGCGGCACGCCACCCGGTTCGCCAACCCGCCCGGCCTCGGCACCCAGATCCGCACCGCCGGCGACCGCGAGCTCGGCCTGCGCCGGGCCCGCGCCGCCACCCTGCTGATGCTGGCGCTGCCCGGTTCCGCGTACGTCTACCAGGGCGAGGAGCTCGGTCTGCCCGACGTCACCGACCTGCCCGACGAGGTCCGCCAGGACCCGTCGTTCTTCCGCGCCGAGGGCCAGGACGGCTTCCGCGACGGCTGCCGGGTGCCGATCCCGTGGACGCGGACCGGCTCCTCGTACGGCTTCGGCAGCGGCGGCAGCTGGCTGCCGCAGCCCGACAGCTGGGGCGCGCTGAGCGTCGAGGCGCAGACCGGCGACGCGAACTCCACGCTGGAGCTGTACCGGGCCGCGATCGCCGCCCGCCGGGTGCACCCGGGGCTCGGTGCCGGGACCGCGGTGGGGTGGCTCCAGGCCCCCGAGGGGCTGCTGATCTTCGCCCGCCCCGGCTTCGTCTGTACCGTCAACACGACGAGCCGTCCGGTGCGCATCCCCGTACGTGGCACCGTCCTGCTGTCCAGCACCCCGGTCGTCACCGACGGCGCCGAGATCGAGCTGCCCGCGGACACCACTGTGTGGTGGACGGTGTGACGGTTCCCCTGCCCAGGACCGGTGGTGCGCCGAGGCTCTCGGACATCGCCGGCCAGGCAGCGGTCAGCGAGGCGACCGTCAGCCGGGTGCTCAATGGGAAGCCGGGCGTCGCGGACACCACGCGTCAGCGGGTGCTCGCGGCGCTGGACGTCCTGGGCTACGAGCGCCCGGTACGGCTGCGGCAGCGCAGCGCCGGGCTGATCGGGCTGGTGACGCCCGAACTCACCAACCCGATCTTCCCGGCGTTCGCGCAGGCCGTTGAACAGGCCCTGGCCGGGCACGGCTACACCCCGGTGCTCTGCACCCAGACACCCGGCGGCGCCACCGAGGACGAACTCGTCGAGCAGCTCGTCGAACGGGGTGTCGGCGGGATCGTCTTCCTGTCCGGGCTGCACGCCGACCTGTCGGCCGACCCCGTCCGGTACGCCGCACTCACCGAGCGCGGTGTGCCCTTCGTCCTGATCAACGGCTACAACGAACGGATCAACGCCCCGTTCGTCTCGCCCGACGACTCCGCCGCCGTACGGATGGCCGTCGGCCACCTCGCCGAACTCGGCCACCGCAGGGTCGGCCTGGCCATCGGACCGCAGCGTTACGTGCCGTCCCGCCGTAAACGCGAGAGTTTCCTCGACGCCGCTGTGAACCTCCTCGGTCTGGGCCGGACCGAGGCCGAACTCCTGGTCTGCTCCGCACTGTTCGGCGTCGAGGGCGGCCAGGTCGCGGCTGGTGCGTTGCTCGACCAGGGGTGCACGGGCATCGTCTGCGGCAGCGACCAGATGGCGCTCGGCGTGGTGCGCGCGGCTCGGGGCCGCGGACTCGACGTGCCGCGCGACGTGTCGGTGGTGGGCTTCGACGACTCACAGCTGATCGCGTTCACCGACCCGCCGCTGACGACGGTGCGGCAGCCGGTGCAGGCCATGGCGGCGGCCGCGGTCGGGGCGCTGCTGGAGGAAATCGGCGGCAGTCCTGTGCAGCGTACGGAGTACGTATTCCAGCCGGAGCTGGTGGTACGGGGGTCCACCGCGGCGGTCCGCGCCGCCTGACGGCGCGTCCGGCACGCGCAGAGGTCCTGGATCCGGAGGGGGGTCCAGGACCTCGTCGTCTCTGGGTACGAGGACAGGCCGACGTACAGGAGAGGCACCGGGAGTCGGCCCTGAATGGGCCGGCGGGGAGTGAGCGACTCCGGGTGCCTCTCTTGTCCGTGACCGGCCCGGCCGGCCGGGCGCGTGGGGCCCGGGTTACCGGAACCACCGACCGGCCGGACCGGAGTCGGGAGAAACGTAACAGGGCTGCAATGTTTTGCGTAAGACCTTGCAGAAAGAAAGCTGCAGCATTTCGCCGATGTGAGCGGGCGGTGTCCCAAGGGTTGACCAGAACCTGACGGACTCGTACGGTCTCCCCGCGGCAAGGTTTGCATTCTTGCAGCAAGAACCTTCAGGAGCCTTGAGGGCAGGGCGCGTTGCCATGTGAGGCTGCACCGTCACCCGCATTTCCCCCACAGCAGGAGGAAAGACATGGCACGCAGACACCTGTCTGCAGCGCTCGCCCTGATAGCAGGTGCCGCTCTCGTGGCCCCCACCGCGACGGCCCAGGCGTCGCTCGGCCAGAACATCTACGTCGTCGGCAACCAGTCCGCGCTCGGCAACTGGAACACCGACAGCGCGCTCAAGCTGGACCCGGCGACGTACCCGGTCTGGAAGCTCGATGTGGGCATGCCTGCCGGGACGTCTTTCGAGTACAAGTACATCCGCAAGGACGCGAGCGGCGCCGTCACCTGGGAGAGCGGCGCCAACCGCACGGCGGCGGTGCCGTCGACCGGCAAGGTGTCGCTGACGAGCGACGTCTGGCGAAGCTGAGGTCCTCCCCGGACCGGGGCAGCCGACCATGTCGTCCCAGTCCGGTGGCTGAACCGGGGTCGGTGCCGCATCGGGGCGTCTCCTCGGGTGCAGCAGACTCCCCGACACCGTGGCGAACCGTCCTCTTACTGCGTCACCCTGCGGGGATCGCCCCGATACGTCCCCTCCCGGAGCGTCGGCTGACAGGACGTGGCCGCCCCGCACGCAGGCCTGCGGGCGCCCCGGGGCGGGGGTGCACCAGGGCGATCCCCGCAGGACGACGCAGTAAGTGCACGGTTCCCCCGCGGTGTCGGGGAGTCTGCGGCGTCCGAGGAGACGCCCTGGTGGACCCCCCCCCCCCCGCCCCCCCAACAAATACGGCCACCCCAGGGTAAACCCGACACCCAAGGAGACAAGACCCCTGTACCCGACCACCCACCCGCGGGGCGCCCTATCCCGCAATTGGG